>NZ_SMKA01000056.1 GCF_004348455.1 Kribbella albertanoniae | reverse complement strand
GCCTTGTCACCAAAGGAATGCGGCGCGCCCTGAACACCCGAGACCGCGGCTGCGTCGTCTGCGGCGCCCCACCAGTCCAATGCGACGCCCACCACCTCAGATCCTGGATCGACGGCGGCACCACCGCAGTCAGCAACCTGGTCCTGCTCTGCCGCATTCACCACGTCGACCTGCACGCCGGCAAATGGGTCATCACCATCACCAACGGCAAAGTCCACGTCACCCTCCCGACCTGGGCCAACCCACCATCGATCAAACGCCGAACACCCCCAAGAACCCCAGCCGAACCATCACTGGCCACTACGCGCGCCCACGCCACCTACACCTCCAACACGACCCAACCCAGCACGACCCAACCCGGCACGACCAAGCCCGGCACGACCCGACCCGGCATGACCGAGTCCGGCGCGACGGAGACCGGCGCGACCGAGTCCGGCATGACCGAGCCCGGCGTGGATGAGTCCGGCATGGATGAGCTGGGCCGGAGTGGGCCTGGCAGAAGTGGGCCTGGTCTGAGTGAGCTCCGCATAGACGAGTTGGTTGCGAGAGGGCTGCAGGCGGGTGAGCCTGGCGTGGACGGGCTGGTTCGGTGTGGGCCCGATGCGGGCGGGGACGAGGGGTCTGTGCTGACGGCAACGGATATTCGCGCGGCCACCATGCGTGCTGTCTGGGGCGAGGACCTGCCACCCGAACCGCCACGCCATACACGGGTGAGTCCACCGCCCGACTTCGATCCCTGGGGAGACGCCGACACCGATCCCGCACCATCACCACCCTGCGCACCCCGGTGACCTCGACCCCGGTGGGCCACGGGCGCCGAGGTGGTAGGGCGGGGTTCGTGACCTGCGCGCTGCCGTCAGTTGGGATGACGGTGCCGTCCACGCTGGATCCTGTCGCCTCAGCCCCAGTGCGAATGTCGTTTCGCGGTGCATGCAGTCGCAGGCTCGCGTGCTCGTCATCAGCCTGTTGAGGTTGCCGCCGAGGCCTGCCAGCCCGTGCCGTGCCGTGGTGCCAGCCCGATCCGTGGTGGCAGCCCGTGCCGTGCCGTGGTGCCAGCCCGATCCGTGGTGGCAGCCCGTGCCGTGCCGTGGTGCCAGCCCGAGCCGTGGTGGCAGCCCGTGCCGAGCCGTGGTGCCAGCCCGATCCGTGGTGGCAGCCCGTGCCGAGCCGTGGTGCCAGCCCGATCCGTGGTGCCAGCCCGTGCCGACCCGTGGTGATCTGACCGACGGGTGCAGGAACTGGCCGGCCGTGCACATCATCGTCCACTGGCCACGCTCGTCCACTGGCCACGCTCGGCCACTGGCCACGCTCGGCCACTCGGCCACCAGCGATCAGCCACGAGGTCGAGCCAGCATGCTGGTCAGTCCGAGCCGCTCCGCGAGTGCACGCCATGGCCGGCTCGAGTTGCCATCCCAAATCTCTTGCGACTGTGGCCTGGCTGATGGCAGCACCGCAGCTCCCGAACCACGGCTCGGTCGCCTCCGGCGGCAGGAGGTTGGTCGATGGGAGTACGGCGCCAGCCACAGTCCGGGGGCAACACGACAGGAGGTTGGTTGCTGGCAGCAACCAGCTCCTCGGCCGACGGGCTGGCCCGCCGAAGGGGCTTCGGTCGAGCGGCGTGGTGGACGGGTAGTTGCCCGCCTCCGCACCGCTAGTTGAGCGATGAGGAACGGCGCCGTGGCCCAGGCCGGATGTGGATTCGTCTGGCGGCTGCGGATCGCCTCGTGTGAACGCTCTGCTTGGCGTCGAGGAGGGGACTCGGACGCGTTTGTGGCCTGGCTGATGGCAGCCCCGCAGCTCCCGAACCACGGCTCGGTCGACTCCGGTGGCGGGAGGTTGGTCGATGGGAGTACGGCACCAGCGACAGCCCGGTGCCAGGATGACAGGAGGTTGGTTGCTGCCAGCAACCAACCTCCTCGGCCAGCGGGCCGGCCCGCCGAAGGGCTCGGTCGAGCGGCGTGGTGGGCGAGTAGTTGCACGCTCCCGCACCGCTCGTTGAACGACGAGGAACGGCGCCGTGGCCCAGGCCGGATGTGGGTTCGTCTGGCGGCTGTGGATCGCCTCGTGCGAAGGCTCTGCTTGGCGTCGAGGAGGGGGACTCGGCCGCGTTCAGTGACAACGGTCAGTCGGGAGACAAGCCTGTGGCCAACGTCGCGTGGCCCTTCAATAGTCTCTGACTCGTTGTGGATCGCCGGTCAGCCGCACGATGGGGTGAAGATCGAGGACAATAATCGGGAAAGCACCATGAGGTCTCGCATCGGCCCCACGACGACGGGGCCAGGTCAGCGTGCGAAGGCGACGGTGGCCGCCGGGTGGGTGATGTCTGGTTGGTCGCCTAGTGACCAGGCGGCTACTCGGGAGACGGTGTGGGCCGGGATTGATTCGCTGACGCCCGGTACGGCGGGGGCGTCGTAGGTGCCGTGGGCGTCGTGGGGGAGGACTACGTGGTAGCCGCGGGCCAGGGCGGTGCGGGCGGTGGCGTGGACGCACATCTCGGACATGACGCCGCAGAGTGCGAGTGAGCGGACACCTGCGCTGACCAGGATCTTGCCGAGTGAGGTGGCGTCGAAACCGTCGTCGCGGGGTTTGCGGATGACGTGTTCGCGGGGGCCGGGCTTGGTGGGGAGGTAGAGCTCCCAGCCGGGGGTGCCGATCTCGTCGTCGGCGCCGGGCGGGCCGTCGTTCTGCAGGTGTACGACGACTGCGTCGGCGGCGCGGGCGCGGTCCAGCAGGTCGGTCGCTCGGTCGAGCAGTTGAGAGGCGTTCGGTACGGCGTTGTCGCCGGAGACGAACGCGGTCTGCAGATCCACGAGGATCAGCGCATCGGCACCAGGAAGGTCTTGTGCGGGCATGGGGGTCATCTTGGCGGCTGGGCGGTGAGTGAATCCAGCGGGTTTTCGGTCAGCAGAGCGATGACGTAACCTGAATGATCCATGGAAGATAGTTCTTCGGAAGATGTGTGATGAGTGAGCTGAACCGGCTGTACCGGGAGATCATCGGGCTGGAGATCGAGCTGTGGGACGGCATCGGTGCGCGGCTGAAGGCTGAGTGTGACCTGCCGCTGTCGTCGTTCGAGATTCTGCACCTGTTGCGGTCGCGGTCTGGGGCGCGGATCCAGGACATCGCCGACGAGTTCTCGATCACGGTGGGCGGTACGAGCAAGGTGGTTGATCGGCTGGAAGCGGCGGGCTGGTGTGGTCGGCGCGCGAATCCGGAGGACCGGCGTTCCTCGATCGTCGAGTTGACCGCGGCCGGCCGGAAGTTGGTGGACGGGGCGGCGAAGGTCTTCGAGGCCGAGTTGGAGCTGCGGATCGGGTCGGTGATTCCGGCGAAGTCTGTTCGCGAGGTGACTGAGGTGCTCAGTACGTTGCGGGCCGCCGGGCGGGCGGTGGACGCGGAGCGGAAGGCTGCGGGGCGGACGCCAAAGCCGGCGGCGGGGACGCCGAAGCGTCCCGGCCGACCGGCCTCGTGAAACGTAGGGAGCTGGATCAGTCTGCGATGCCGTCGAACGCGATGACCTTGTCGATGCGGCCGCGGACGAGGAGATTGCCGGGGCTGCCGTTGCGGTCGGCGTACTCGTTGGTGCGGTCCGCGCCCATGTAGCGGGCTCCGAGGAGGCCGCCCCAGCGCAGCGTCTCCTCCGGATCCTCGGAGATCTCGGCACGACCGTGCAGGAGGGTGAACGCATACGGGGCCACGTCCTCGTCGACGCAGAGGACGAAACGCCCGTCGCGGACGAGGTTGCGCCCCTTGACGCTGTGCTCCTCAGTGGTGAACACGAGGTCGTCGCCGTCGAGCAGGAACCAGATCGGCGCCAGGTGCGGACTGCCGTCGGCGCGGACCGTCGACAGCTTGCCGGTCCGGGTGCCGTGCATGACGAACGTCCGCCATTGCTCGTCGGTCATCTTGTGCATGATGATGCCTCTCGCGTTCGGGGGATGAGCCGGACAGCCTCGTGCTCAGCGGCCCCAGAAAGCGTCCTCGGCGGCCTGATCGCTCGAGAAGAGCCACATCTCGACGATCTTGCCATCCTGGAAGCGCAGCAGGTCGACACCGTCCATGGCCATCGACGTGTCGCCGCGGCTGCCGCCGAAGTGGATGCTCGCGGCAACCAGATCGCCGTTCTCCGTCACCGAGCGCAGCTTGTCGATGGCGAACGTGCCCTGGCTGGTCTCCATCATCTGGCCGAGCATCGCGAACACGGCGCCCTGCCCCTTGTGGTCGCCGGAGAACTGGTTGGCGCCGGGCTGGTGCCAGACGATGTCGCCGTCGAGGAGCTGCCCGACGACGGCGAAGTTGCCGGTCTGGACGGCCTCGAAGTAGGCGCGGGCGATGTCGATGTTCGTGCTGGTCATGCTGGCTCCTGGTGGTTGTCGAGCGATGTACGGACTACTGAGCGGGTGTGGAGAAGACGCCGAAGTGGTTGCCAGCGGCATCTTCCAGCCGAGCGAAGGTGATGCCCGCGGCGTCGGCGATGGGCTCCATCACGATCTTGGCGCCGAGCTCTTCGGCCCTCCGGGCCGTCTCGGCGACGTCCTGCACGAGCACGTAGAAGATCGCGTAGCTGGGAAAGGCGCCTGCCGATTCCCAGACTCCGCCCGCGGGCTGCTGGGCGCCCGGCGTCAGCACCGCGTGGTAGTTGACGCCCGGAAGGTTCGTGTTGAGCACGTACTTCCAGTCGAACAGCTCGCCGTAGAACTCCTTGACCTTCTCCGGCTGGTCGGTGCCGAACTCGAACCAGGCCACCGAGTTGAAGGCGGGAACGGTCATTGCACTCACTCCTTGGATCTGCGCGGGCAGGAACGATCGACTGCAGATCCAGGAAACCATATATATTCCAAGGAATCAAATTCCTAGGAACCATCTTCCTCAGCGGTACAGGTCAGGCCGTGGGTGGGTCCGGGACTTTCAGGGCCCAGGTGTTCATGGCTGTCAGTACGTCGCTGAGGCCTTCGCCGAGGGGGGTGAGTTGGTACTCGACGCGGGGCGGGACCTCGCCGTACGAGGTGCGGGTGACGATGCCGTGGGTTTCGAACTGGCGCAGCCGGCTGGTCAGGGTGTGCGGGCTGATGCCTGGCAGTGCGTTGCGGAGCGCGGTGAAGCGGTGGGGTCCGTGGAGTAGTTCGCGCACGATCAGCGTCGCCCAGGGGCCGTCGAGCAGGTAGAGGAAGCGGGCGACGCCGCACTCGGGGAGAGATGAATCCGTCACGTTTCGGAGCCTATCCCATTAGTGCAGTTGATGTAACTGGTGCATTGCATGCACTAATGGCGGCATGACCTTCGTGATTCATGGCGCCACTGGCGCCCAAGGTGCCCCCGTCGTTGCTGCTCTCGTCGCCGCGGGCAAGTCCGTTACCGCTCTGACCCGGAACCCGAACGCCGTCGTGGACGGCGCGCGCGTGGTGGCCGCCGGCTACGCATCGGCCGAGGAACTGACCGCGGCGTACCGGGGTGCTGAGGGTGTCTTCGTCCACCTGCCGATGGCTTCCGAGGAGGATCGCCGGCTGTTTGCCCGCAACGTCGTGGCCGCCGTCCGCGAGGCTCGCCCGGGGCGCGTGGTGTTCTCGACCAGCGGCTTCCCGGTCGATCCTGCCATCGGGGGTGCCGCCGCGACGCTGGCCGCGGAGCTCGCTGACAGTGGCGTGTCAACGGCGGTGATCGCTCCTGAGCTGTATCTGGAGAACCTGCTCATGCCGTACGTCGTCGATTCGGCCCGTCAGCGTGGTGTGCTGCCGTACGCGATCCGGGCCGACTTCCCCGTCTCCTGGGCGTCCCATCTCGATATCGCCGACGTCGCCACCACCCTCTTCGAGCGAACCGAGGTCACCGGCGTGGTTGCCGTCGGCCAGTACCCGGCGATCACTGGGCCTGAGCTGGCTGAGGACTTCGGCAGTCGGCTGGGCCGGCAGGTGGTCTTCGAGTCGCTGACCCCTGAGGAACTCCGGATCGCCCTCGCGCCTGAGCTGGGGGAGGCGGCGGCTGCCGATGTCGCGATGGTCTACCAGGCGATGAGCGCGTTGCCGGGCCGCTCGATCGACCCCGAGCGATCTGCTCAGAAACTCCTGGGCGTCACCCCGCGAAGCACTGCGCGCTGGCTGGCTGATCTGGAGGTGTGAGGGCGGTTTTGTCGGTGGCGGCGTGGGATGCTTGGGGACGTGGCTGTTCGTAGGGGTTCGGCGCCGAAGCTGGGCGATGTGTTGCTGGTGACCGGGTCCGAGGGGTTCTTGGCGGATCGGGCGGTGCGGTCGGCGATCGCGGCGGTGAAGAAGGATTTCGCCGAGGTGGAGACGACGGAGCTGGATGCGTCGACGCTGGATGTCGGGGTGTTCGCGGAGCTGACCGGGCCGTCGTTGTTCGCGGCCGAGCGGGTGCTGGTGATGCGCTCGCTGGAGAACCTGCCGGCTGAGATGGCGCCGCGCCTGATCGAGTACGCCGGTGCCGCGGCCGACGACATCCTGCTGGTGCTCGTGCATTCGGGTGGCCAGAAGGGCAAGGGCGTTCTCGACAAGCTGCGGAAGGCCTCTGTCACGGAGGTGGTGGCGACGGCGCCGAAGGCGTGGGAGTTGCCGCAGTTCGTGGCTGGTGAGATCCGGCTGCACGGTGGGAATGTGGACGAGCGGGCCGCGTCGGCGTTGGTCGACGCGGTCGGGCACGACCTGCGGGCGCTTGCCGGGGCTTGTGCTCAGCTGGTGTCGGACTCAGGCGGTCAGGCGGTTACGGCCGAGCTGATCGGTCAGTACTTCGGCGGCCGGGCAGAGGTGACGAGTTTCGCGGTCGCGGATGCGGCGATCTCGGGCCGGACCGAGCCGGCGCTGGAGCAGCTCCGCTGGGCGCTCGACTGTGGCGTCGCTCCCGTGCTGATGACGAGTGCGATGGCTGGCGGTCTGCGCGGGCTCGCGAAGTTCTCGAGCGCTCCGGGCGGGATGCGCGAGGCGGACCTGGCCCGGGAGGTCGGCGTACCGCCATGGAAGCTCAAGTCGCTGCGGCAGCAGTCGCGGGGCTGGACGCCCGGCGGGCTGGCGACCGCGATCAAGGCGGTAGCTCAGGCCGACGCCGACGTGAAGGGGGCCTCCGGGGATGCCGGCTACGCCCTGGAGCGGATGGTCATCACGGTCAGCCGCGCGCACGGCCGCCGCTGATCAAGCACCCGCAAGCGAGCACCCAAAAGCAAACAGGCACGCAAAAACGATCGGCCGGTCGGAACGACTGGCCGATCGTCAGGTGCGAATCAGAGCGAGGCGGCCTTCTTGAAGATGGCCGACTTGCGGTTGGCAGCCTGGTTGGCGTGGATGACGCCCTTGCTGGCAGCCTTGTCGAGCAACCGGCCGGCCACCTGGGCGGACTCGGTCGCCTTGGCGGAGTCGCCGGCCTCAGCGGCCTCCCGGAAGCGGCGCACGGCCGTCTTGAGGGTCGACTTCACCGACTTGTTGCGAAGTCGCGCAGCCTCGTTCTGACGGTTGCGCTTGATCTGGGACTTGATGTTCGCCACGTGAGCAGAGCCTCGATCAGGAGTATGCGGTCATTACAGGAAAGGGTCGCGCGCAATGCACGAAGGATCAGATTACCAACAAGCCCACCCTCTCACCAAACCGGCCGCCGCAGGGGCTGAGGCGACGTGAAGACGCCGTCCGGGTCGTACTTCGCTTTGATCTCGAGCAGCCGGCCCAGATTCAGGCCGTAGTAGGCGTCAGACGGATCTGTCAGATCGGGATCCGGATAGTTCTGGTACACGTGCCCGTTGCCGTACGGGTGGACCGCCGCCTGGGAGGCGGTCGCCCAGTCGAAGGCAGCCCGTTTGCGGTCCGGCTCGCCGAACGACTGGATCGTGGTCTCGACCATGAACAGGGCGTTCCGGTGCACGAAGGCGGTGGCGTCGGCGGGCACGCTGCCGATGGCCTGGCCCCACGGCACGAATTCGATCTCGCGCCGCTGGTCCGGGGCCGAGGTGCGCCAGTTCGCCACCAAGGCCTCGATCGCCTCGCGGGGCAGCCTCCGCTCGAAGAAGTCCGACTT
Organism: Kribbella albertanoniae; assembly: GCF_004348455.1. Classification (GTDB taxonomy): domain Bacteria; phylum Actinomycetota; class Actinomycetes; order Propionibacteriales; family Kribbellaceae; genus Kribbella; species Kribbella albertanoniae. The sequence continues at coordinate 28,623 of NZ_SMKA01000056.1, read as the reverse complement.
CACGAAGCGTACGCCGGGATCCTGGTCGACCGGCCGGCCGCCGAGCTCGTCGTGCTGCGTCACTTCACCGTTGAAGCGATATTGGTACGTCGTGTCGCCGGCCGGCATCGGCTCGATCAGGATCCGCTCGGGTGCTGTGCCAACCTGGGCGGCCAGCTCGTCCAGCACGATCCGGACCCGCTGGCCGTCGTCGCCGACGTACAGGCCGAACACGACGGCGAGATGTGCCCCGTCCGGGGGAGCGGTGTGCAGGACCAGCATGCAGTTCAGTTCGGCCGGCGCGAACGGTGCGAATCGTTGCCACGCGTCGACCAGCTCGACTGCCTGATCGGCCGGCCACCACGCGGCGAAGGATGTCACCGGCACAGCTGGCGAGGTCCGCAGGACCAGCTGTGTCACCACACCGAAATGGCCGCCCCCGGCGCCGCGTAAGGCCCAGAACAGATCAGGCTCGTTGCTCGCGTCCACGGTCACCACGCGCCCATCGGCGAGGACGATCTGCGCGGCGACCAACTGGTCGACGGCCAGGCCGTAGTACCGAGCCAGCGGGCCGAAGCCGCCTCCGAGCGTCGCGCCAGCCACGCCGACGTACGGGCACCAGCCGAGCGGGAGGGTGCGCCCGATCGTCGCCAGTTCGTCCACAAGCGGGCCGATCCGAAGGCCCGGCCCGACCGTGACCAGATCACCGTCGACCGACATCGACCGCAGTTGCCCGACGTCGATCAGCAGACCGGTCGTCGACGAATGCTCCGCGAAGCTGTGCGCGCCGCTTCGGACGGCGAACTCCAGCTCGTGTTCACAAGCGAACGCCAGCGCGACCACCACGTCGTCCACGGACCCGCACCGGACCACGACGGCCGGCAGCAGATCGTCGTACCGGCCTATAAACCACTTGAGGACCGACGGGTACTGCGGATCCGCCGGCAGCAGCAGAGTTCCGTCGAGGCCGGCGGCCAGCGCCTTCAGCTCGGCTGGAGTGGGTGCCATGGTTCGCCCTTCGGGTCGAGGTAGGTGGAGGCCTGCAGGTGGAACAACTCCGCGTAGCGCCCACCCAGGTCGAGCAGTTCCTCATGGGTGCCCGACTCGGCGATCCGGCCGGCCGCCATCACGTGGATCCGATCGGCACTGCGAACGTTCGCGAACCGGTGCGAGATCAGCAGCACGGTCCGGCCGGCGCACAACGTGCGAATGTCGTCGAACAGTTCGCGCTCGGCGCGCGGGTCGAGCGCGGAGGTCGGCTCGTCGAGGATGATCAGCGGCGCGTCCCGGAAGAACGCGCGAGCCAGTGCGAGCCGCTGCCACTGCCCGCCGGAGAGATCGGATCCGCCGAGGAACTGCGTGCCGAGCTGGGTCTCGTACCCTTCCGGCAACTGCTCGACGAACCGGTCCGCCCGAGCCCGCCGGGCTGCCTCGATCATCGCCTCTCGATCGTCGGCCCGGGTCGGCCGGCCGACGGTGATGTTCTCCGCGATCGGGAACCGGTACCGGACGAAATCCTGGAACGCCACCGCGATCTGCTCGCGGGCCGCCCGGGTGCGCGGTTCGTCGAGTACGACGTCATCCCAGCTGACGGTGCCTCGAGTGGGCTGGTAGATGCCCGCCAGGACCTTGGCCAGCGTGGTCTTGCCCGAACCGTTCTCGCCGACCAGGGCGATGACCTCCCCGGCCCGGAGGTCGAGATCGATCTCGTGCAGGACCTCGGCGGAACCGGCCGGGTAGCGGAACGACACGTCGCGCAGCGCGATCCGGTCGAAGCCGGCCGGTTCTCGCGCGGTGGCCACCGCGCGGACCCGGGCCCGTTCCGGCTCGACGAAGGTGACGAAATCCTCGACGAACAAGGTGCTTTCGTGCAACCGGGCAGCACCGTCGGTGGCAGCCGCCAGCCGTTGCGCGAGCAGGGCAACCGCGACGATCGCCGTACCGGCTTCCGGCAGGCTCAAGCTGCCGGTGGCGACCAGCCGTACGGCGAGCAGGATCACTGCTCCGACCACCAGCCCACTGCCCAGCCCGCCCGCGAGACTGGCCCGCAACCGGATCCCGGCAACGTCGCGGACCGCCGCCAGCCTGGCGTCGTACAGGCGGTCGAAACGGGCCCGGAAGAAGCTGGCCAAGCCGAACGCGCGGACCTCCGCGGCGCTCTCCTTGGAGGCCATCAAGTCGCTCACATAGGCACGAGTCCGGTCGTCGTGGGTCATCCGGAAGGTGAACATGTAGAGCGCGCGGTTCGCATGGTGGGCGGCGAGCCAGAGGGGGACAGCGGCCACCGGCACGAGGACTCCCAGCAAGGGGCTGATGGTCAGTAGGCCGACCGCCACACCCAAGGCGCCAGTGGTGGCCACGAGTGTGCTCAGCAGCCCCGAGGCAAGCTGCACGGGCCGGATCTCCGCGGTCACCATCGCCCGTTGGAGGCGGTCGTAGAACGCCGGCTCCTCGAAGGACTCCATCGGCACCTGGGCCGACACTTCCAGGACCTGGGTCTGCGCGTGCCGTGCGACCAACTCGCCGACCACGCGTTCCCGTTCACGTTGGAACGAGGCGAGGAAGCCGAGTCCGATCGTCACCCCGGCCAGCGCGCAGATCTTCACACCGAGGCCCGCTGGCAGGCCTGTGCCGGCGCTCGTCAGGCCAGCCACGAGTCGGCCGGTCAGATATACCTGGAGGGCCGATCCGGCACCACCGAGGACCGCGGCCACCATCACGCCCGAGAACTCGCGGCGGGCACTGGCCCACACCATCCCCAGGGCGGCTTTGACCAAGCGCGCCAGCTGGCGCGGCCCTGCTTCGGTGACGGGGGCGTGAACAGCGTCCAGCAGAGCCATCAGTCACCAGTCCAGCAGTGCGACGGACGGTACGCCGACAGGATCCGCGGCCCGCAGTAGGCCGAATCCGATCCCTGCCAGGCCGACCATCAGGCTGGGCGTCGGCGTACCGAACGGCACGCCGCAGACGGGACCGTAGGCGCGGATCCCGGCCGCGAGTCCGGCGGCGTGCAGTTGAGCCTCGGCCAGCAGATCGGCGTCATCCAGAGCGAGCGCCGCGAGCAGGAGCAGTTCGATGCTGCCGGCGTCGCCGTGGCACAGGGAATGCGACAGCCCGAAGCCGTGGAGCCGGGTGTCTTCGATCGCCGCCTGCAGTTCATCAGCTGCTCCAGGTACGACGTCGAGCATTCGCAACCTGGAGAGCCCGATGCCGACGCTGCCGTGACACCAGGCGCGGATGGAGACCCCGTCCGCTCCCGACGTCGTGCGCACATCGCGCCAGGCTTCCCGGCCGGCGTCGTACAGCGTGCGTTCGTACTCGATCGCCTGGCGCGCAGCCTCCGTGTACGACGGCGATCCGGTCAGCCGGCCGGCCTCCGCCAGGGCCCAGCCGATCCCGGCCATACCGTGCCCCAGCCCGGCCAGCGGAACCTCCGCGAGGCCGGCCGAAAGCATCCCGGCCGGGCGCCAGCCGATCCCCGGCTCCCAGGGTTCCGAGGTGGCCAGCAACCGGTCGGCAGCCGCGGTGATCATCGCGGTGGCCGTGCTGTCCGGACGAAGTGCCTGGACAGCACGGAGAGCGGCGATGGTGCCGGCCGACCCGGCGACCAGGTCGTACTGGTTGTCAGAGGCAATGGTTTCGCCGAGCCCGGCGGTCAGCTCCGCGGCCGCGGTGAGCAGCGACTCGTCGCCCAGCAGGGATGACAACCGGGCCAGGGCGTAGGCGATGCCGGGCTGCCCTGCCATCCCGCCGACCCCGGCCGCCAAGTCGCGGGCGAGTTGGGAACGGATGGTGGCGACCGCCCGAGCTGCAAGCTCCAGATGCCGGCGGTCACCGGTCGCCCGGCCGAGTTCGGCGAGGAACAGAGCGACACCGGACAGGCCGTTGAACAGATCCGGCTCGAGCGGGCCGAGTGTCCAGTTGCGGCCCTGCTGTGAGCTCAGACCGAGCCACTGGGCAGAGCCCCTGGCCTCGAAGGCCGTTGCAGCCAACTGATCCCCGATACTCGCCGCGACCTTGAGCAGCTCATCCTTGGAGGCCGGCCGGTCCGCCCGCCGCAGGGCGTACTCCGGCAACACGACCTCATCGGCGGCATTGATCGCCGCGGTGGCCAGTGAGCCACGGATCAGGGCAAGCTGCCGATCGAGATGCTCCTCGTCCTGGGTCGCCAAGCGGGCCCTGGCCAGCTCCAAGCCGGACTGAAAGGGCGCGCCTACCGGCCGGTCGTCGCTGTCGACGAGCTGGCCGTCGTCCGCCCGGCAGGTGAAGAACGGAATGTCGTTGCGCCAGAGGTCACGCTGCTCGGCGGCGATGAAATCCGCGAGCATCGGCAGATCCACCACCTGACGCCACAGGTAGTCGAAGTGCCGGTCACGTTCCAGCGCGTCGCGCAGCAGGTCCGGATGGAAACCGGTCTGCAGCACGGTCGCGTACGCCATGGTCGACCGCAGGACCACCCGGACGGTGTCGCCGGCAAAGGCTGCCAGCGGACCGTCGTCCGCAAGCAGTGCGGTCTTGTGATGGCGACAGAGCCGGTGAAGTTCGGTGTAGCCGGCGATCAGGTCATCCGTGTAGTCGAGCAGGTTCAGCTCGACGTCCTTGGCCACCGGACGATGGTCCGGCAGGTCCACCGGCAGCCGTTCGAGTTGGACTCGCATCGCGTCGGTACCGGCATCGGTCAGGACCGGGTAGCCGACCGCAGTGAGCTGGCCGGGCCTACTGCCCAGACCACTGATGTCGACGCCACCACCGTCTTTGCTGCGCCAGGTCAGCGTCGGCAACAGCCCGACCTGGAGGACCGACCGCCGCGCCGCGGTCGCGGCGGCGTTCTCCGCATCGCCGGCCCGTGCTGTCGCAGCCGGTAGCCCAGGCTGAAGGAGGGTTTCGAGGTCGATGAGCACCGGGTCCTCCCCGGATGCGATCAGATTCTCGGCATGCATGTCGTTGGTGCCGAGCAGTTCCAGCAAGGCGAGGAGCGAGCCCTGGCGGTGATAGAACCGCCGGACCGCGGGCAGATCCGCACACGGCTTGGCGGTGATGAACTCGACCCAGCCGTACTCTCCTCGTTCGACGGCCCGCGCGGTCCGGAGCGGATGCGTCAGACCGGCCGCGTTGAGATGCTCGATCAGGTCCGTGAAGTGCTGGTCGACGCGGAGGGATCGAGGCTTGTAGATGACCTCCAGCCCGCTGGTCCAGCGGATCCTGGCGACGCTCTGACCGCGCCGGTGCCGGTCGCCGGTCCCGGGGAACACAGTGTCGACCGCACCAGGATCGGCGCCGCCACCGAAGACCTCACCGATCATGGCCGCGTCGGACACGAGCCTTTCGGTCAGGATCCGGGCGTTGGTCACCGCCTGGCCGGCGAGCACGCTCAGCTGCCGCCACAGGACCGGATAGTCGGTGAACAACCGGCGCTGACGATCGAGGTCGTCCAGACTCGCCAGGAACTTCTGGTAGCGCTCGGCGCTGGTGCCGTCGCCGAGCTCTCCGCGGAGCTTGGCCAGGTGGAGTTCCAGCGTTATCGTCCGGCTCATCATCCGATGCACCGACGTGCACAACGGCTCGAACAGTTGCGTCGTGATCGAGTCGCAGTCGACAACCTCGGAGGCGCCGGCCGCGCTGGTGACCTCGGCCAGCATGCGACGACGGGCCGGACCGAGCAGGCCGGCGGCCGCACGCTCGAAGTCCTCGCTGAGAAAGTCACCCGGGTCGCCGGGTACGGGACCGATGCGGGGCGCGTGCTCGGACTCGCTCAGTAGCTGGAGCAGTGTCGCCTCGTCCAGGCCGGACTGGACGAGGCGCCGTACCCAGAGGTCCGCGTCAGGGAGGAAATCCCGCCAGCGTTCCCGCCGGCGTTCGGCTACCTCGGCCACCGGGCCTGGCTGGCCGGGCCCGCGGTCGGCGAGCGGAACTGCGTGCAATGACTCCACGGGATCTCCTCTTTCAGACGGACCGGCGTCTCTGTCAAACGGACCGGCGTCCGGGCCGGACGCGACAGCATCCGGCCCGGACCTCGAGCAAGATCAGCAGCAGCAGACCGGCCGGCCGCTCCACTGCGTGCAGTGCGTGGTCGCGCCGGAGTTCTCCGGCAGCATCTGGCGCAGTTCTTCGTCCAGATCACCTGCCGGGTGGACCGGCACCTGGGCGAGCTCGGCCTCCGACAGCGCCGCGCGAACGTCCAAGTCGGTCCAGGCACTGATCACTTCGAGGGTCGGCATGGGGAACCTCCGTATCTCGGCACGGCCCGGCGGTCGCCGGACTCGCCGAGTCACGGTAGGCAGCAGCGCTGGAGCCTCACTGGAGTCTTGCTGCAGCGCCGCTGGAACGAGCTTGCGACAGTGTCTCGGAGCCGGCCTGCGGCCGTGTCTCGCCGGGCCTCCGCGGATCATCCAGCTTCTGGTCGATCCGCAGGGCGGCCAGCAGGTACTCGTCCGCCTTCGATCGGTCACCCAGGGCCAGATGCGTCGTTCCGAGGGCGCGCAACGCCTCCGCTTCGCCGGCTCGATGACGCTGCTCACGACAGATGCGCAGGCCTTCCCGAGCGGTGCTGATGGCGCGGGCATGGGAGCCGCCGGCCCGGTAGGCATCGGCCAGGTTGCTCAGCACCAGACCCTCGAGGCGCTGGTCGCCGAGTTGCCGGACCAGCGACAACGCGGTCTCGTGACAGGTGATCCGGCGGGTCGGCTGTGCAGCGTCCCCGAGGACAAGGCCGAGATTGTCGAGCGTGCGCACTACGCCGCTCTCGTCCCCCAGCCGGCGGCGGAGCTCGAGGGCGTTCTCGAGGTAACCGATCGCCTGGTCGAAACGACCGAGGTGCCGGTAGACGAGGCCGAGGTTGCCCACCGTGGCCGCCTGTCCGGATTCGTCTCGGAGTGCGGTTCGGATGGCGAGCGCCTGATGCAGCTGGCGGGCGGCCTCGTCGTACCGGCGACGCCGGATGCTCGCGCCACCGCGGTCGTTGAGGGCGCGAGCTTCGGCACTCCGGTCGCCGACGGCTCGGGCCGCGGTCCATGACCAGTCGGCCAGCTCCGCCATGTCGTCCCACAGACCGTTGATGTCGAGGAGGTTCCGCAGGATCGTGGCGAGTTCGATGGTGACCCAGGCGAACTCCGGCTCGCCGGCCGCGCCGCGTGCCACCGCGAGCAGATTCGGCCGCTCGGCCTCCAGCCACTGCTGTCCTTGCCGGCCCCCGGACAACGAAAGGGCGCCGGTGGTGTCCCCTGCACACCGCGGATCCGCCGGAGCGGCCAACTGACCGGCCAGCCGCGCGGTCGCCACATACCAGCGCGCGACCCGTCTCCGGGCGGCTACGCGGTCGGTCGAATCCTCGAACTGCTCGGCGAGCTCGCGGGCGAACAGCCGGAGCAGGTCGTGCAGGGCGTAGCGCCCCGGGGCAGTCGAAGACAGCAACTGCCCATCGACCAATCGCTGGATCGACCTGTCCACCTCGGCCGGCGTACGCCCATCCAGTACGACGGCCAGCGGCAGACTGAGATCGCCTCCGTCGAGCAGACCGAGCAACCGGAACAGCCGCGCGGCAGCTAGATCCCGCGCGTCGAGGCTGTCGGCCAGCGAGCTGTAGCTCACGTCGAAACTGGACCGTACGGCGAGATTCTCCGACGCCAGCTCGTCCAGCCGATGCCGCTCGTCGGTGAGCCGATCGACCATCGTCTGCAGCGCCCAACCGGCCCGGCGGGCCAGCCGGGCACCCGCGATCCGGATGGCCAACGGGAGATGGCCACATAACCCGACGAGTTCGGCGGCCGCTTCGCTCTCGCGATTAACCCGATCGGCACCGACCAACGCGGTCAGCTGACCGATCGCGTCCTGCTCGCTGAGACCGCTCAGCGGAAGGTGAGTGGCACTGTCGAGCGCCGCCGGGAACTCGCGACAGGTGATGATGGCGGCCGACTCGCCGGTCGCGGGGACCAGTGATCGAACCTGATCGGCAGCAACCGCATTGTCCAGTACGACGAGCAGCCGCCGGCCGGCGAGCTTCGAGCGGAACAGCGCGATTGCTTCGTCGCGATTGTCCGGAATCTGCTCGGCGGAGAGACCGAGAGCACGGAAGAATCTGGCCAGCACCGCCTGTGGTTCGAGCGGGGACAGACCAGGGGTCGCGCCGTGCAGGTCGACGTACAGCACGCCGTCGGGAAACGCGCGGGCGACGGCGTGGGCGGCATGGATCGCGAGAGCAGACTTGCCGATGCCCCCGGGACCACTGATCGCGACCACCGGCGCCGGGCCGGAGTTGGTCAATCTCGCAGACAGCAGAGCGAGCTCGTCGGCGCGGCCGGTGAAGTACAACAGGTCCGGCGGGAGTTGCCACGGTGTCGCGTGGGCCGGTTGCGAGCCAGTTCCGTCGAGGATCTCCCGGTGCAGCTGCTGGACCGGCGTACCGGGCTCGATGCCGAGAGCCTCGACGAGTTTCCGGCGAAGATCCTGGTAGGCCGCCAGGGCGTCGGCCTGCCGGCCGGAGCGGTAGAGGGCGAGCATCTGCTGGCGACGGAACTCTTCGCGGAGCGGATGCTCCCGAACGAGCCTGTCGAGGGCCGGCAGGATCTCGCGATGGCGTCGGCAGCCGAGCTCCGCTTCCACCCGGCCCTCGTGAGCGGCCAGCAGCGCCGCCTCTAGCCGGTCGCGCTCGGCCATGACCGCGAGCGTCGCCGTCACCCCGTCCAACGCCCCGTCACCTCGCCAGCATGCGATCGCGTCCGCGAAGGTCGCCGAAGCGTGCTCGAACTGTTCTTCACGCAGCAGGCGTCCGCCGGTCGCGACGAGCTCCAGGAACCGCAGTGAGTCGAGCCCACCGGGGCTGACGACCAACTCGTAGCCGGAAGGCGTGGTGACCAGCGCGACGTCGTCGGTGTCGCCCAGCATCCGGCGCAGCGTTGCCACGTATCCGTGCAGAAGTTGCCGAGCGGTGGCAGGTGGATGCTCGCCCCACACCTCGTCCAGGAGCCGCTCGACCGACACGGCCGAGCCCGACCGGCAGATCAGGGCCGCCAGTAACTGCCTCGGTTTGGCTGCTGTCAGTGGCCGCCAATCGTCGTCCTGGCGTATCTCCAAGGACCCAAGAATTCGAATCATGTATCCCTCCCTCCCTGCAATGAAGGCGGCCCGCCCACAGAAAAGTACCCTTTCGACGGTTGCCGAAAGGGTCCTTCGTCCACGATTTGGTGACCTCGCAACCACCGTCGGTCAGGTCTGGCCGGGGTTTTCCCTTGCGGTGAGGTGACATGTCCGTGCCGAGCGTGACACCCCGCAGGGTCCGAAGGCATACTCAGGGCCCCGTGGCGCTGCTCGCCCACCAGCGTCCCGGCCAACGAGCCCTCACCGTCCTGACTGGGTTGTTTATGGAGGCCCCCTTGTCCCGCCGTACCCCGATCATCTTGGTCAGCGCGCTCGCCGCGTCCCTGGCCGGGCTGCCCCTGGTTCACGCCCAGGCAGCCGACTCGCCGTCCCTGCCGGACCCGCTGGTGAAGGAGTCGGTGACCGGCTCGTACGTCGTCCAGCTCGACGACGCGCCCGTGGCCGAGTACGACGGTGACATCGCCGGTCTGCCCGCCACCCGGGTCGCGGCCGGCAGCAAGCTGGTCAAGAGCGCTGCTCCGGTCCTCGGCTACGTCCAGCACCTGACGCGTGAGCGCGACCAGGTCCTCAAGGTCGCGCCGGACGCGAAGAAGCTCTACGACTACAACTACACGTACTCCGGCTTCTCCGCCGAGATGTCGTACGACGACGCCGTGAAGCTGGCGAAGTCGTCCGGCGTGAAGAGCGTCGAGCCCAGTGAGCTGCAGCACCAGGACACCGTCGACACTCCGCGCTTCCTGGGGATGTCCGGAAAGGGTGGCGCCTGGCAGCAGGCCGGTGGCATCGACAAGGCCGGCGACGGCGTGATCATCGGAGTGATCGACTCCGGTTTCGTCCCGGAGCGGCCGAGCTTCGCGCCGATCAAGACCACCAAGGCGTCGGACGCGCTGATCGCGAAGAAGTGGAAGGGCACCTGCCAGGCCGGCGAGGAAGCCCCGCTCGTCACCTGTAACAACAAGGTGATCGGCGCCCGCTACTTCGACAAGGGCATCGGCAGCCGCCCGATCCCGGACGAGTTCAAGTCGCCGCGGGACTTCGGCGGTCACGGCACGCACACCGCCAGCACCGCGGGTGGCAACTACGGCGTCGACATGACCGTGATGGGTCGCGACTACGGCAAGGGCTCCGGTATGGCGCCCCAGGCCCGGCTCGCGATCTACAAGGCCCTGTGGGCGGTTGACGCGGCCGGTGGCGGTTCCGGTACCGACGCGGACATCATCGCCGCGATCGACACCGCGGTCGCCGACGGCGTCGACGTGATCAACTACTCGATCTCCGGCACCGGTTCGACGTACGTGAACGCGACCGGTCTGGCCTTCCTGCGCGCCGCCAAGGCAGGCGTGTTCGTCGCGGTCAGCGCCGGTAACACCGGCCCGGGCGCTTCCACGGTCGGCAAGACCTACCCGTGGGTGACGACCGTTGCCAACGGCACCCATGACCGTGACATCCAGACCACCGTCACCTTCGGCGACGGCAGCAAGTACACCGGTGCCGGTATCGGCGCGGGTGTCGCGAGCACCCCGGTCATCCTGGCCAAGGACGCCGGCCTCGCCGGTGCGAACCCGACCAACCTGGTGCTCTGCCAGGCCGGCACGCTCGACCCGGCCAAGGTGACCGGCAAGATCGTGGTCTGCGACCGCGGCGTCAACGCCCGCGTCGACAAGAGCGCCCAGGTCAAGGCGGCCGGCGGCGTCGGCATGATCCTCGTGAACATCGTGCCGGGCACGCTGGACTCCGACCTGCACACGGTCCCGTCGGTCCACCTGGACGACAAGGCCACCCCGGGCGTCAAGGCCTACGTGAGCGGTACGGCAACCCCGACCGCGACCATCAGCGCCGGTACGCCGGTCAAGGTCGTGGCACCGAAGGTGGCCGCCTCCTCCAGCCGCGGCCCGTCCCCGGCCGGCAACGGCGACCTGCTCAAGCCCGACATGATGGCTCCGGGCACCAACGTCCTGGCTGCAACGACCGCGTTCAGCGCGGCCGGTGGCGAGTACGCGTTCATGAGCGGTACGTCGATGTCCACGCCGCACGTCGCCGGTATCGCGGCCGTCCTGAAGAGCAAGCACCCGGACTGGTCGCCGATGGCGATCAAGTCGGCGCTCGCGACCACGGCGACCGCCAAGGACACCTCCGGCAAGCCGATCCAGAACGACTCCGGTACGGCGGCCACCCCGTTCGGGTACGGCGCCGGTCAGGTCCAGCCGAAGAAGGCCACCGACCCGGGGCTGGTCTACGACTCGACCTACACCGACTGGGCCAAGTTCGTCTGCGGATCCGGTGAGGTGGCGGCCACGCACGAGCTGTGCGCGGGCGGCAAGATCGACCCGAGCGACCTGAACTACCCGACCCTCGCGATCGGTGACCTGGCCGGTAAGCAGACCATCACGCGGACCGTGAAGAGCGTCAGCAAGCTGCCCGAGGTCTACTTCCCGAAGGTCGAGGGGGTGACCGGCCTCAAGGTGACGGTGTCGCCGAAGATGCTGATCACCCTGCCCGGCAAGACCGCGACGTACAAGGTCACCATCGAGAACGCCGGTGCGCCGCTTGAGCAGTATTCGTTCGGCACGCTGACCTGGAAGTCTGCGTTCCATTCGGTGTCCAGCACGCTGGCGGTCAAGCCGCTGACGGTGAAGGCGCCGGTGCAGGTCAAGGGCACTGGCGTGAGCGGCTCGGTGCAGGTGCCGATCACGGCCGGCTACACCGGCACGCTGAACACCACCGCGGTCGGCCTGACCGCGGCGACGGTCGGCGAGGCCGTCATCAAGACGGCGGGCGGGGTGTCGTTCCCGGCCACCAACCCGCAGGTCAACGACCACGTCGCGAAGATCACGGTGAACATCCCGGCCGGCACGAAGTACGCCCGGTTCTCGACGTTCGACGCGGACTACCCGGCGGCCACGGACGTTGACATCTACGTCTACAAGACCGGTACGACGGCGGTCCTGGCGAACAGTGGTGGCGGCTCGTCCGAGGAGGAGGCGAACCTGGTTGCCCCGGCGGCCGGCTCGTACGACGTGTACCTGGACTACTTCGCCGGAGCCGACAACCAGACCGTCAAGCTCAACCACTGGGCCCTCACCACGGCCGAGCCCAACCTGACGGTCACCCCGGCCGCCCAGGCGGTAACGACCGCAGCCCAGGCCACGGTCACCGCCAACTGGACCGGCCTCACCGCAGGCGCCCGCTACCTGGGCCAGCTCACCTACACCGACGGCGGAGCCGGCACGGGTTCGACCGTCCTCCGCGTAGACAGCTAGAACGCACAACCGAAGGGCGGTCCCACCGACACGGTGGGACCGCCTTTCGTCATGTTCAGCGTGCGGCGAGGGTGATCTGGTTGTCCTTCTCGGTCCGGAGCAGCTTGCACTCACCGGTGGTGACCTCGCAGCGATGCAGGCGTTGCGGTCCCTCGCCGATCCCGGGCCGAGTGACGACCAGCAGCTTGGTCGCGTCCTCGAACACCGGGGCCGGCCAGTTCTCGATCGAATCCGGTAGGTCGAGCTTGGTCGTCTTCCCGGTGGCGACGTCGATGGTCAGCTTGCTCGTGAGGTTCACCACCTTCGCGCCGTCGGGCGACAGGGCCGCGGCCGGGCCCTGTACGCCCTGGTCGCAGTGTTCGCGCTGAACGTCGATCGCGCCGTCGCGCAGCACGCCGATCTGCAAGCAGACGTCGCTTGGCTTGGGGTCCGTGGTTTTTTTGAAGTTCTCGCCCGCCCCCGACACCTTCCGTGCGGGTCCCTTCGAGACGACGACGATGTTCGAGTCCGGAGTCGTCGTGGTCATTTCGAAGCCCTCGGGAACCTGCACAGGCTGGGCCTTCGGCTCGCCCGGCTTCCACACGTACAGCCGGTCCTTCGAGAAGGGGTCACCGGAATCGAGCCAGACGCCGTCCGTGTTCCAGCTCATGGGGCCGGCCATCCGCCCCGGTGAGGCGATGGAGCTGACTTCGGTTCCGCTGGCGATGTCGTAGACCGCGATCCCTGTCGTGGTACTTGTCGGATACGTGCTCATGGCGACCTGCTTGCCGTCCGGAGACAGGACCGCGGCGAGGGCCTTCTTCGGTCCTAGGCGGTGGAAGGTGCCGTTCGCCTTCAGAATGCCGACGTGCGGATCCAAGCCTGGATCTACCTGGTCGTAGTACTCGGTCAGCCAGCCGCCTCCGACGCGCGCCTTGACCGGCGTGATGAACTCCGGGAGCCGGACGGTGCGGGGTCCGTCGTGCACGCTGCCCTTGAAGTTGGGGGCGTCACCGGTAATGGAGAACGGCACTTTCGGTGCCGCGTCCGTAAGCGGAGCCGGAGGGCTGGCCGGGGAGGCGTTGTCGGGGCCGAGGTGGGTCAGGACGGTGACGGTCAGGGCCAGTACGGCGGCGACCGAGGCGGCGGTGGCGAGCATGGGCCAGAGTGGGCGGCGGGGAGTGGTTTCGGCGAACAGGCCGGGGCCTTGCTCGTTGGCCGGGACGGTGGCGGCCTTGGTGTCGAGGTAGTCGCGGAGGCGGGATTCGGTGTCGTTCATCGGATGTCCTTCAAGCGGTCGGTCAGCGTCGCGAGGCCGCGGGAGGCGTTCGAGCGGGCGCTGGACTCGCCGATGCCCAGGAGCTGGGCGATCTCGGCGAACGGGAGATCGAGGTAGAAGCGGAGGACCAGAACCTCGCGGGTCCGGGTGGGCAGGGCCTGCAGTGCCCGTTGCACCTGGAGCCGCTCCTCGCCGAGGACGACGTCGCTCTCGGCGGAGGCGTTGGGGGCCTGGTGGGGTGGGATGTACAGCCGCGCGACCCGGCGGCGGCGCAGGACCGAGCGGCTGCGGTTGAGTACCGCGGTCCGCAGGTATCCGAGCACCGCTGCCTGTTCCTTCAGCGGCCAGTGTCGGTACAGGTTGGTGAAAGCCTCCTGTACGACGTCCTCTGCCGCCTGCCGGTCGTCCATCACCAGCACGGCCAGGCGGACGAGCCCTGCCCAGTGCTGCTGATAGAGCGCCGACACGGCGGTCTGCGCGTCATCACGCGCCAGGGCCCGGACAGGGCCGCTGATGCTCACCATTTGATTCGTCACACCCCCAGAGACGCCCGTCCCACCAAAACGCTGCTACCCGAGCCGCTCCCGCACCCAGTCGAGGTGAACGAGCGCCTGCTCCCGCTGCCACGCCCGGATCGTCGGCAGGCCGACCGGTGCCTCCTGGGCGCCGCCCCACCACTGGCCGCCGGCGATGGCGGCGATGAAGCCGGTGATCGCCGGATCGTCCGGCAGTGCGGGCAGCCGGACGGCACTGCTCCGCATGTCCGCTTGCAGAATCACAGTGTCGGTCCAGCGAGGGCCACGGCCGGGGTGTGCCCAGTCGATGAAGACCACACGGTCCTCGGTCAGGATGATGTTGTCGGCCCGCAGGTCGTAGTGCGCCAGCGTCTTGCCCTCCGCCATCACGCGCAACGCGCCCTCGGCCAGCTCAGCCAGCTCCTCCACCCGCCCCACCAGCCAGTCCGGTACGGCGAGGCCGTCCCTGATGACATGTGGCCAGCGGCTCAGGAACTCCCGACTCCGTACGGCGACCACCGGCGCATCGGGCCACGGAGAAGGATCCAGCGCCTCGGTCAACGAGGTCAGCGCGTCCAGCACCCGGTCCACCTCGGACTGGATCCACGGGTGCGATGGCAACCAGCCGTCGATGTCCTCGAACAGCAGTCCGACCCAGTCACCGTCGTCGTACACGTCCAGCAGGCGCGGAGTCGACGGCAACGGTCCGATCGCCTCCACGGCCACGATCTCCTGCCGGAACAACGTGGGTGTCTTCGGATTGAGCGACGTACCGACGGTCTTGACGAAGGCGCGGCGGCCGGAGGCGGTCACCAGGCGAGCGGCGACGCCGGGGGAGAAGCCACCCTGCTGGGTCGAGGCCGAAACGACCGCCGAGCCGAGTGTGCGTTCGACCCAGGCCCGCACCGCGGCGGGCACCTTTTCGAAGGGTAACCGGACCCCTGCAGCGTGTGCCATGCGTCACCACGGTAGGGCCCGTGGACGCCGTCTGCTGCCATTTTTCAAATCCGCTGGTTCCGCATGGGATGATTGACCAGTTGTGCTGGTAGTACCACCCGAGACGAACTGGATCCCCTCCGTGCCCGTTGGACCCACGAATGCGCCGCAGCCGGGTCGTACCGACCCGACGCTGATCCGGAACTTCTGCATCATCGCCCACATCGACCACGGCAAGTCGACGCTGGCCGACCGGATGCTGCAGATCACCGGTGTGGTCGACGGCCGCGCCATGCGGGCCCAGTACCTGGACCGGATGGACATCGAGCGTGAGCGCGGTATCACCATCAAGTCGCAGGCGGTCCGGCTGCCGTTCACGCCGAAGCCGGATACTCCGGGTGGCCTGCTGGCTCCGGACGGTACGACGTACATCCTGAACATGATCGACACCCCCGGTCACGTCGACTTCACCTACGAGGTGTCGCGGTCGCTGGAGGCCTGTGAGGGCGCGGTGCTGCTGGTCGACGCCGCCCAGGGCATCGAGGCGCAGACGCTGGCCAACCTGTATCTCGCGCTGAACGCGGACCTGAACATCATCCCGGTGCTGAACAAGATCGACCTGCCGGGCGCGATGCCGGAGAAGTACGCGGCCGAGCTGGCCCACATCATCGGCTGCCGTCCCGAGGACGTGCTGCGGGTGTCGGCGAAGACCGGTGAGGGCGTCGAGGACCTGCTGAGCGAGATCGTCGCTCAGGTCGAGCCGCCGAAGGGCGTCAAGGACGCCCCGCCGCGGGCGCTGATCTTCGACTCGGTCTACGACACCTACCGCGGCGTGGTCACCTACGTCCGGGTGGTCGACGGCGAGCTGACGCACCGCGACCGGATCAAGATGATGTCCACCGGCGCCGTGCACGAGATGCTCGAGGTCGGTGTCATCTCCCCGGAGCCGATGAAGTCGAAGAGCATCGGCGTCGGCGAGGTCGGCTACCTGATCACCGGTGTGAAGGACGTCCGGCAGTCGCGGGTCGGTGACACGGTCACCGCCGCGATCCACGGCGCGACCGAGGCGCTCGGCGGCTACAAGCACCCGCAACCGATGGTGTACTCCGGGCTCTTCCCGATCGACGGTGACGACTACCCGACGCTGCGGGACGCTCTGGAGCGCCTGCAGCTGAACGATGCCGCCCTACAGTACGAGCCGGAGAGCTCGGGTGCGCTCGGCTTCGGCTTCCGCTGCGGCTTCCTCGGTCTGCTGCACATGGAGATCGTCCGCGAGCGGCTCGAGCGCGAGTTCGACCTTGACCTGATCTCGACGGCGCCGAACGTGGTCTACCGGGTGGACATGGAGGACGGCAAGGAGCACGTCGTCACGAACCCGAGCGAGTTCCCCGAGGGCAAGATCGGCGACATCTACGAGCCGATGGTGCGGGCCACGATCCTGAGTCCGAAGGACTTCATCGGGGTCATCATGGATCTGTGCCAGACCAAGCGGGGCAACCTGCTCGGGATGGAGTACCTGTCGGAGGACCGGGTCGAGCTCCGCTACACGCTGCCGCTGGCCGAGATCATCTTCGACTTCTTCGACCAGCTGAAGTCGAGGACCAAGGGCTACGCGTCGCTGGACTACGAACCGACCGGTGAGCAGGCGGCCAACCTGGTCAAGGTGGACATCCTGCTGCAGGGCGAGACGGTGGACGCGTTCTCCGCGATCGTGCACCGCGACAACGCCTACGCGTACGGCGTCTCGCTGGCCGGCAAGCTCAAGGAGCTGATCCCGCGGCAGCAGTTCGAGGTGCCGATCCAGGCCGCGATCGGGTCCCGGATCATCGCCCGCGAGTCGATCCGCGCGATCCGGAAGGACGTCCTCGCCAAGTGCTACGGCGGTGACATCACCCGGAAGCGCAAGCTGCTCGAGAAGCAGAAGGAGGGCAAGAAGCGGATGAAGATGGTGGGCCGGGTCGAGGTCCCGCAGGAAGCCTTCATCGCTGCCCTGAAGACGAACGAGCCGGCGGAGAAGGCCAAGAAGTAGTGCCCGTTGTCGACATCCCGGCCGGTCTGCGGGTCGTTGCCTCGCGAGGTCAGGACTGGGCGGACTGGCTGGACCGGCTGCCGCGACTGACCCGCGAGCTGCTCGACGAGTGGGAACTACGGGTCGACGGTACGTCGGCGCACGGGGAGTGTGCGCTCGTCGTACCGGTTCGCACGGCCGACGGACAGAGCGCCGTACTGAAGGTGCAGTTCCCGCACTGGGAGGCGGAGACCGAGCATCTCGCGCTGCGGGACTGGGCGGGGAACGGCGCGGTGCAGCTGCTGCGGGCGGATCCGCGGCGGTTCGCGTTACTGCTCGAGCGGTTGGAGCCGCGCGACCTCACCACGGTTCCGGTCCTCGACGCGTGCGAGCTTGTCGGTACGGCGTACCAGCGGCTGCACGTGGTTGCCGGACCGCAGTACCGGACGTTGTCGGGGGAGTTGAAGCGGTGGCTGGAGCGGTTCCGGAAACTGCCTGCCTCGGCGCCGGTCCCGCATCGGTATGTCGAGCAGGCGATCTCGCTGGCCGAGGATTTCGTCTCGGACCCGGCCACCGACGGCCGCCTGATTCACACCGACCTGCACTACGAGAACATGCTGGCCGCCACGCGCGAGCCCTGGCTGGTGATCGACCCGAAGCCGTTGTCCGGTGACCCGCACTACGAGGTCGCCCCGCTGATCTGGAACCGCTGGGACGAGCTCACCGGTGATCTCCGCTTCGCCGTCCAGCAGCGGTTCTACACCGCGATCGACGCGGCCGGCTTCGACGAGGAGCGCGCCCGCCGGTGGGTGATCATCCGGCAGATGCTGAACGTGCTCTGGACGCTCGAGGATTCCGACGAGAACCTGCCGCAGGATTGGCTGACCCGCAATATCTCGATCGTCAAGGCCATCCAGGAGTAGCTAACCTGTCCGGTATGCGAGTGCTGACGGTGAACGTGGTCGAGGAACTGATCCCGGGTCCCAAGGAGACGGGGTTCACCGCGATCGACAAGCGGCCGCAGCCCGGGCGGGTGGCGGTGGAAGCGCTCGGGCTCGCCGGTGATCAGGTGTGCGACACGAAGCACCACGGTGGTCCCGACCAGGCGCTCTACGCGTACGCCGAGGAGGACGCCGGCTGGTGGGCCGGAGAGATCAGCCGGGAGATCCCCACCGGCCTGTTCGGCGAGAATCTCCGTACTGAGGGTCTGGACGTCAACGGCGCACTGCTCGGCGAGGTCTGGCGGATCGGTGCTGAGGTCGAGGTGATGGTCCGGTCGCCGCGCGTCCCGTGCATCACCTTCCAGCACCGCATGCAGGAGCCGCACTGGGTGAAGCGCTTCCACCAGGCAGGTCGGCCCGGCGCCTATCTGAAGGTTCTGAAGCCCGGCACGATCGGAGCCGGCGATCGCATCGAGATCGTCAGCCGCCCCGACCACGAGGTGACGGTCGCGGCGATGTTCACCGGCCAGGACGCCGCCAAGATGCAGCGCATGCTCGACTCCGGCGCCGACATCCAGAACGAGATCCGCGCCCTCGCCCAGCGAATCGCCGCCCGCACCTGAACCATCTCGTGGTTAGGGGGTGAGCTCGGCCAGGGCTTTGGTGAGGCGATCGGCGTCGGGGTCTCGGCCTTGCTGGCGGAACAGGTTGATGGCTTCTTGCCAGTGCGCCCGTACGGCGGGCTGGTCGGCCAGGGCCAGGTAGGTGTCGCCGACGCGGTCGAGCGAGTTCGCGAGGTGGTAGGTGTTGCCCATCTCGCGGTAGATCCCGATGGCGCGCTGATAGCTCGCGACCGCCTCGGCGTACCGGCCGTCGTGGTGGGCGAGGTAGGCGAGGCTGTCGGTGGTCACGGCCTCGCCGTCGCGATCGCCGACGGAGGTGTAGATGCTCAGGGCCTCCTCGCAGTACGGACGGCCCTCGGCGTAGCGGGCGCTGAGCGCGTAGAGCCAGCCGACGAAGTTGAGCGCGTCAGCGGCCCAGACGGGATCCAGGCGACGGCGGTGTGTCAGCTGCTGCAGTGCGTGTACCAGGGCGTTCTCGTAGTCGCCCTGCCTCTCGTAGCTTGCAGCCAGTGCTTGATGGGCGTGGCCCAGCACGAGCGCGGAGCCGTCACGTTCGGCGTACTGCAATGCCTCTGCGAGCACCTGCATGGATTCGTGGTGCCGGCCGACCTTCGCGTAGGCGTGGCCGAGGAAGCGCAGAACCAGTGCCTGCACGGCCGGGTCGGTCAGCTCCGGCACGGAGGCCAGTGCACGTTCCCAGACGATCAGCTCGGCGGTCTGATGGCCGCCCCGGTTGTGGAACGTGCCGAGTGCCCAAGCGAGCTGCCACACCCGCGTGTGCAGGCCCTCGGCTACAGCGAGGCGTTGTGCCCGGACGATGCAGGCGTGCTCAGCCTCCAGCCACTGGCGAGCCGCAGCGCGGTCGGTGTGTTCGACCGGTCGGCAGCCAGGCTCCGGGTGTTCGAGCTGCTGCTGGGGACGGCGGGGTGCGAACAGTTGGTCCGCTTTGAAGGTGCTGAACAGGTAGTGGTCGACCAGTCGGCGCAGAGCGGCTCGGCGCGACTCCGAGTCGTGCTGCTCAACGGCGTATAGCCTGAGTAGGTCGTGGATGCGGTAGCGGCCCGGTGCGTTCTGGCTGATCAGGTTGGCGCTCTCCAGCCGCCTCAGCAGCGGACGGATGCGTGCGACCGGTTGATCGGCGAGACTAGCCGCAGCGCTGATCCCGAGGTCTGGTCCGGGCGCGAGCGCCATCATGCCGAACAGCCCGGCCTCGTCTGGCGACAGCGCCCGGTACGACGACGCGAACACGCTCCGCAGGCTGTCCGTCAGGTCGTCGGTGGTGAGCGCGTCGAGCCGGGACTCACGCAGCTCGTCAGCCAGCACACTGAGCGGTAGATCGGGACGCGATCCAGCCCGCGCCGCCACGATCGCCAGTGCGAGCGGCAGACCGGCGCAGTGCTCCAGCAACTCCGCGAACGCCTCCGGCTCGGCCCCACGGCGAGCGGCACCAACCTGTCGTGCCAGGACCGCATCGGCTTCCGCGGTCGACAGCACGTCCAGATCGACCAGTACGGCGGAGTGGTGTGCCAGCAGCCCGCCGAGTCGACTGCGGCTCGTCACCACGACTGTGCAGCCCGGTCGGCCAGGTAGCAGCGGAACAACCTGCGAGCTGTCGATCGCGTTGTCCAGCACGATCAGCATCCGCTTCCCGGCCAGCAACGTCCGGTACGCCCCGACCCGAGCCTGCTCATCGGCCGCGATCGTCGTGTCCGGTGCGCCCAGTGCATGCAGGAACGCAGTGAGCGCAGTCGCGACCGGCAGCGGCGCGTCGGTCGGATCGAACCCGCGTAGGTCAATGAACAGCTGCCCGTCCGGGAACCGGTCCAGGTTGCGGTGCGCCCAGTGCAGGACGAGGGACGTCTTCCCGACTCCGCCGATCCCACTGACCGCAGTGATCCCTGCGTCCGGCCTGAGCTGATCGAGCGCCTCGGAGCGGCCGCTGAAGGTCCCGGGTGCTGCTGGTAGCTGCCGTGGCACCGCTCGGCTGGTGGTAGGTCGCTGCAACAGTCGCTGATGCAGTTGCTGGAGCGAGAGCGACGGGTCGATACCCAGCTCGGCAGACAGCAGTCGGCGGAGCCGGTCGTACTGGTGGAGTGCCTCGGCCGTCCGGCCGGCCCGGTCCAGCGCCTCAATCAACTGCCGGGCAACGCGCTCGTCCAGCGGATGAGCGTCGGCACGGCCGATCAGACTCGGCAGCAGTTGGTCGTGTTCGCCCTGCTCCAGTTGACGATCCACCAGGTCGAGCTCGGCCGCGAATCGTGCCGCCATTAGCACGTGCCGCTGTTCGACGAACCACGGTGTGTCCAGCCCGGCAAAGGGCTCGCCCCTCCACAACGCGAGGGCCTCCGGCAGGGACGCCGTACTGACCAAGGTACGAAAGGCGTGCAGGTCGATCTGGTCGGGTGCGACGTCAAGCAGGTAGCCACCAGGCCGCCGTACAAGCACGTCGCCGAGAATCCGGCGCAAGCGGGAGAGGTACGAGTACAAGGTTTCGCGCGCCCGCTGCGGTGCCGCGTCGCCCCAGACGCGGTCGACCAGTACGTCGGCCGGCACCGGCCGCCCGTGCTCGACGAGCAGGACGGCCAGCACTGACTGCTGCCGCAGGTGCCCCAGGTCCACCGGGCTGCCGTCGTCGGTCCGGGCCTCGATACTGCCGAGCACCGCGAACCGCATCCGACCTCCCGAGCCCCTGGGGCCCCGATTCTATGACGCGGTCAGCTTGTCCACGTTCGGACCGCCGTTCGCCGTGGTGGCGACGGCCTTGATCTTGTTGCTTCCCGCAACCAGATTGACCGTGATCGACGTGGTCTGCCAGCTCGTCCAGGCTCCGGTCCCGGCGAAGGCGAGCCCGGGGGAGACGACCGTGCCGTTCACCGACACGTCCATCGCCCGGTTGGCCGTCGTACCGTTGGCGTAGCGCAGCTCGACCGTGGCCGGGCCGGCCTTGGTCGCGTTGACCGTCCACTCGACCGCACTGCCGACCGCGTTGTCGTAGTTCACGAAACCGCGCCCGGTGAAGCCCGCGTGGTTCGACTCGACCAAGCCGTTGGTGATGGTCGCGTCCTCGGCTTCGTAGGTGCTAGCCCCGCCGCCGGTACCCGGGATCGTCTGCGTGGCCGTGTTCCACCCGGTGATCCGGACCGACGGTGAGGCGCCCTTCAGATCTGCGGTCCGGTACGTCGCTCGCAGGACCGTCGACTCGCCCGGCCACAGCGACACCGCGTTGTCGTTCCACTGGATCGGCAACACAGGCTTGCCATTCGCCACGACGTGCGCGTCAAGGTAGAACGCCGGGGTCTTCACAGTCGACGTGTTCTTCAACGTCACCGTGGTGATGGTGTTCTCACCAGAGGTTGTCGTCGAAGCGCTCGCCGACACCGGCGTCTGCGCGAGCGAAGACAGACCCTTGAGGTCGGCGTAGCTGGTGGTCGGCGTGGTGTACCAGGTGGTCTTGTTCCAGTTGAGGGTGTCCTCCTTGGTGGACAGCCAGTAGACGTTCCGGCTCACCTCGACCCCCGACGAGTTCGTCAGCACAAGCTTCGCCAGGTACGTCGTCGTCAGGCCGCTGACCGCCGGGATCGTCAACGCGGTCGTCTTGCCGCCATCACCCGGAACCGTCACGTTCGCCGACTGGGAGAACTTCTCGGTCCCGTCGATGTTGTACAGCTTGACCGACGCCGTCAGCCCCGACGCCGCAGCGTGATTTTGGTTGACGACGGCAACGGACTTGGTGTCGTACGAGTACTGGATGTGCAGCGGCTCGTTCGCCTTCTTGGCACCGTAGTACGCGCCGTTCTGATCCAGGTAAGCATCGAAGAGCTGCCAGTGCAATGACGTCCAGCCGCTGTTCAGCATCCAGTAGATCAACCCCGTCGATGGATTCGACGAGTCGCTGAAGTTGCGGTTGTGCGACTCGAACTCGGCGCGCACGTTCTCGTACGCCGCGAGCTGCGCCTTCTTCACGTAGTCGTTCAGATTCGCCGGAGCGCCGTACCGGTCGGAGAGCGCTTCTCCAAACAACCTGAGGTTGCCGAACGTCGTCGACTCGGAGCGGTGGTACTGGTTGGCCGACGGGTTCTTCCAGAGCACCTCGAGCTCGGCAGGTGTCATCATCCGGTTCAAGGTGTCCAGGGTGGGGATGTCCGGCCCGGCCGAGGTCTCGGAGTTGAAGTTCCACGCGCCACCGGCGTTGCTGTGGGCCTTGTCGTACCAGTAGTTCGGCGGGATCCAGTCGTACGGCCCGTTCATCTTCATCCCGGACGCGCCGAGCTGCGGCGAGGACCGCTTCGCGGCGGCCGGGATGACGGGGGTCTGCCAGTCGGCGGCGTTCAGCGCGTCGAGGTACCCCTTCTCGATCGTCGCGTCCGGCGCGTAGTCGCTGCCGATCAGGAAGGTGAAGACGCTCGGGTGGTTACGCAGCCGCTCCGCCTCGCCGGTCATCGACAACTTGGCCGTCACGTAGTCCTCGGCCGTCCACGGGAACTTGCCGTTGACCTGGCCTTCCCACTTGTCGCAGCATTCCCAGCCGGGCATGGTCAGGACGCCGAGCTCGTCGGCCAGATCGAAGAACTCGTCCGGCTCGATGTGCCCTTCCAGCCGGACCGTGTTCAGGCCCAGATCCTTGACATACTTGAGCTTGTCGGCCGCGGCAGTCTTGTCCCAGCGCAGGAACAGGTCCGGCGAGTAGCCACCACCCTTGATCAGCAATGGTCGGCCATTGATCGCGTAGGCCCGGCCACCACTGCTGTTCAGCGGCGCCGTCACATCCCGTACGCCGAACTTGGCCGACGTACTGTCGGACGCCGTACCGCCGACCGATGCGGTCAGGTCGATCGCATAGAGCGGCTGCCCGCCCATCCCAGCCGGCCACCAGACGTTCGGATTGTCCAAACCGATCGTCGCGAAGGTGACCGTCTTCTTCTCCTTGGCCGCCAGCGACACGGTCTGACTGACCGGTACGCCGGCCACTGTCCCGCTGACCGTGGTCGTCACCGCGGCGGACGAGTCGTTGCGGACGTCAACCTTCGGTGTCAGTTCCGCGTGGTTCAGCGACGGCACCGTCAGGTTGGTGAGCACGTGGGCACCGCGGAGAGCGACCGCACCGCTGCGCCGGACCAGGACGTCGCGCACGATGCCCATGTTCTTGTCCGGCGGTGTCTGGGCCCAGTCGATCCAGCCCATGGTGAGATCGCGGTTCGGGTCGTTCGGGTAGACCTTGAACGCGATCGAGTTGCTCCCGGCCCGCACGTGCGCGGTGATGTCGAGGTCGTGCCGGGTGTAGGCACCGACGATCTGGTTCTTGTCGGCGACCCGGACGCCGTTCACCCAGACATCGGCACGCGACATCACACCGCTGAAGTCGAGGTACGTGCGCTGGCCGGTGTCGCTCAACTGCAGCTCCGTGCGGTACCACCACGGCACGGTGAACTGTGCTTTGTCGACGTTCTTCATGTTCGTCGAGAAGAACGGATCCGGGTACTTGTTGTTCTCCAGCAACCCGGCATAGACGGTCGACCGGGGCGAGACCGGCAACCAGCTGGTGGTCGGGAATCCCGGCTTGGTGACGGCCGAGTCGTCGGAAACTTGCGCCGACGTCTGTAACTGGAAACCGGGGACGGGACTGACCGAGGCAGCGGCCGCAGCAACACTCGACGTCGGCGGAATCAGGGTTCCGGCGATCAGAGCTCCTGCGAGCAACCAGCGGAGAGGAGATTTCATGGGCGATCCTCTGCACTTCGTCGCACTAATGGTTAGGAAGGTTTCCTAACTATAGGCGCGGGCTCAGGGCTCCCGATAGCCCAACGCCGCAGAGATCTTGCGGGCCGCTTCGGTCGCCGCCGGTGCCATCAGGGCCACCTGGGCGATCGACTGCTCCAGCGACAACGTGGAAATACTGACCGCGGCGATGGCCATGCCGGTGTGGTCGTGGATGACTGCGGCCACGCACCGGATCCCCGGCTCGTTCTCCTCGTCGTCCAGCGCGTAGCCGCGGGCCCGCACCTGCGCCAGGTCGGCCCTGAGCGCGGCGGCCGTGGTGTGGGTCAGGGGAGTGCGGGCCGGCAGACCGGTCCGGGTGATGTGGGCGTCGAGCGCGTCATCGTCCTTCTCCGCCAGGAGTGCCTTGCCGATGCCGGTGCAGTGCAGCCAGAACGCCTTCCCGACCCGGGACGGCATCCGGTACGGCTTGGGGCCGTCCAGGCGGGCGACATAGATCGCCTCGTCGCCGTTGAGCAGGCCGACGTGCACGGTGCAGCGCGTCTGGGCAACCAGATCGGCGAGCACTGGGCGGGCGACCGTGGCCAGGTCGACGTTCGTCAGGGCGTGTCCGGCCAGCCGGAGTGCCTTCGGGCCCGGATGGTACGAGCCGTCGTCGGCCTGCGCGACGAACTCGTGCTCCACCAGCGAGGCCATGATCCGGTGCACGGTGGACTTGGCCAGGCCAGTCGCATTCACCACATCGGTGAACCGCGAGTGCTCCAGGACGGCATCCAACACCATCAACGTCTTGTCGATGGCCGAGGGCGAACTCATGTCGGACATCCTGCCACTCCTTATCTGGCCAGCCAGCCACCGTCGACCGCGAGGATGTGGCCGTTGACGTAGTCCGCCGCCGCCGAGGCCAGAAAGACGGCCGCGCCGACGAGCTCGTCCGGCCGCCCCCAGCGGCCGGCCGGGATACGGGACCGGATGGCGGTCTCGCGCTCCGGATCGGCCCGCAGGTCGGTGGTGTTGTCGGTACTGATGTAGCCCGGTGCGATCGCGTTCACCTGGACACCGGCCGCACCCCATTCGTTCGCCAGTGCCCGGGTCAGTCCCGCGACCGCGTGCTTGCTGGCAGTGTAGGCCGGAACCGTGATCCCGCCCTGGAAGCTGAGCAGGGACGCGATCGTGACGATCTTCCCGGCCCCCCGTTCGGCCATCGCGGCACCGATCGGCCGGGTGACCGCCCAGGTGGAGTTCAGGTTCACGTCGATCACGTGCTTCCAGTCCGCCGTACTGGTCTCGGCTGCGGGAGCCCGCCGGATCGTGCCGGCGTTGTTGACCAGGATGTCGATCTGCCGGGTCCGCGCCAGCTCGACCGCGGCCGCCTCGACGGCGTCGGGGTCGGCGAAGTCGGCGGTCACGATGGTCGCCTCACCACCACCGTTCTGCTTGATCGCCTCCAGGGTGTCCTCGAGCGCCGCGTCGCGGGCGAACAGGATCAGCTCGGCGCCGGCCGCGGCATAGCCGGCCGCGATGGCGGCTCCGATGCCCCGCCGGGCTCCGGTGACGAGCGCCGTACGGCCGTGGAGGCTGAACGGCCCCTCTGTCACCGCAGGTCCCGGACGTCGACGCCGTCCATGTCGGTGAAGGCCTGGTTCTCGCCGGCCATCGCCCAGACGAAGCTGTACGACGAGGTGCCGACACCGGAGTGGATCGACCAGCTCGGGGAGATGATCGCCTGCCGGTCTGCCACCAGCAGGTGCCGGGTCTCGTCGGGCTCGCCGAGCAGGTGCACGATCCGCTCGGTCTCCGGGAGTCCGAAGTACAAGTAGCACTCGGTACGGCGGTCGTGCGTGTGCGCGGGCATCGTGTTCCAGGTGCTGCCGGCGTGCAGCGTGGTGACGCCGAGCACGACCTGGCAGCTCTGCACGCCGCCGGCGTGGATGTACTGGTCGATCGTCCGGCGGTTCGCGGTCTGCTGGTCGCCGAGTTCGAGCCGGTTGCCCTCGCCGGGGTTGACCAGCGCGGTCGGGAACTCGGTGTGCGCGTTGGCCGAGAAGACGTAGAAGGCCGAGTCCGTGCCCTCGAAGATCACCTCGCGGGTGCCACGGCCGACGTACAGACAGGCACCGGTGGTGAGCTCGTACTTGGTGCCGTCGGCGGTGACCGTGCCCGGGCCGCCGACGTTGACGATGCCGGCCTCGCGGCGCTCGAGGAAGTACTCGCTGCGCAGCTCGGGCCAGGTGTTGAGGGTCAGCGGTCCCGAGGCCGGTACGGCGCCGGCCAGCACGATCCGGTCGTGGTGGGTGAGGACCGCGGTGACGGCGTCCGGCGTGAAGAGGTCGTCGACCAGGTACTGCGCGCGCAGTCCGGCGGTGTCGAAGCCGGGCACCTGGGCCGGGTGGGTGGCGTGGCGGATCTGGAGTGGCGACTGAGCATTCACAGAACTAGGTTCTATCTCGTGGAACCGTCTGTCAAACGGTGCTGGGCGTGGTTTCTGCGGTGGAACTAGGCCGGATTTTGTTCCGGGTTCCGTCTCTTGACACGGTGTTCTGTTCGGTGGAACCTTCCAGTCACTCGCCCGTTGTCCCTGGAGGCTCCCCATGACCGCTCTGGACTGGACAGTCCTGGTCGGCTATTTCGTGTTGATGGTGGTGATCGGACTCTGGTCCCGCACCAAGATCAAGAACGTCGTCGACTACTTCACGACCGGAGGCCGGATTCCCTGGTGGCTGTCCGGCATCTCGCACCACATGTCCGGCTACAGCGCGGTCATGTTCGTCGCGTTCGCCGCCGTCGCCTTCAACTACGGCATCACCGTCTACGTCTGGTGGGCAGTGTCGATCGGTGTCGGTGTCGGCATCGGTGCGTTCCTGTTCGCCGCCCGCTGGAACCGGCTGCGAGCCAAGCACGGGGTTGTCTCGCCGCTGGAGTACCTGGCCCGCCGGTACAACCTGCCGACCCAGCAGGCGCTGGCCTACTCCGGTGCGGCCCTGAAGGTCGTCGACATCGCCTCCAAGTGGGTCGCGATCAGCATCCTGCTGAACGGTTTCACCGGCGTACCGATGCGGTGGGGCATCCTGCTCACCGGCGTGGTGACGATGGCCTACGCGACGCTGGGCGGGCTGTGGGCCGACGTACTCACCGACTTCGGTCAGTTCATCATCCAGGCCGCCGCCGGGATCGCGATGTTCGTCGGCGTGCTCTCGCATCTGGGCGGCGTCTCGACGCTGTGGACGATGTGGGGCAAGCTTCCCGAGGGCCATGGTGATGCGCTGAACGGGCCGTACACACCGATCTTCCTGATCGCGTTCCTGTTCATCAAAACCTTCGAGTACAACGGCGGTATGTGGAACCTGGCCCAGCGCTACATGGCTGCGCCGTCCGGTTCCGCGGCCAAGAAGTCCGCGCTGCTGTCGTCGTTCCTCTGGCTGGTCTGGCCGCTCGTCCTGTTCATCCCGATGTGCGCCGCGCCGCTGCTGGTGAACCCGGGCAAGGCCGAGCAGTCCTACGTGCAGCTGGCCCAACTGCTGCTGCCGAGCGGCCTGATCGGGCTGGTGCTGGCCGGCTTCTTCTCGCACACGATGGCGATGGTCGCCTCCGACGCGAACGCCATCTCCTCCGTCATCACCCGCGACCTCGCCCCGGTGCTGGTGAAGAAGGTCCGCGAGCTGACCGAGGCGGGCGCGCTGAAGTTCGCCCGGATCACCACGTTCACCTTCGTCACGGTGAGCATGCTGATCGCGATCGCCACCAACGGCGAAGGCGTCGTACTGAAGATCGTGGTCGACCTGGTGGCCGCCACGATGGGGCCGATCGCGATCCCGCTGATGCTCGGGCTGCTGCCCTGGTTCCGGCGCTCCGGTCCACGGGCCGCGCTCGTCTCCTGGGCGATCGGCCTGATCACCTGGGCGATCGTGAAGTACGGCATCGGCTCCACCGACACCACCCTGGTCGTCGCGTTGCCGCTGGCAACCTCTCTGGTGATCTTCGTGGGCCTCGGCCTGCTGCTGCCGGAGCGCAAGGACGACGTCGACGACCTGCTCGACTCGCTGAACACCGACCCCGACGATTCCGCGGAGGTCGCCGCCCGGCGCGCCACCGCCCTTGGCTGACACCCACCTGGAGGAACCTTCCTATGCCCAACATCACCGTCGAACTCCTGTCCGGCCGCACCCTCGACCAGCGCCGCGAGTTCGTCGCCGCCGTGACGGACTCCGCGATCGCGATCCTCGGCGCCAAGCGCGAAGCCGTCCGCATCGTCTTCACCGAAATCGAAAAGTCCGACGTAGCCAACGGCGGCGTAC
>NZ_SMKA01000562.1 GCF_004348455.1 Kribbella albertanoniae | reverse complement strand
ACCCCCTCCCTCGCCGGGCAGCCCCCCACTTGGCCGGGCAGCCCTCCGCCTGGCCGGGCAGCCCTCCGCCTGGCTGGGCAACCCTCCACTTCGGTGGTTATCGCTTGAGTTGGGGGGGTTGCCCATCGAGATTTCCAGGGGGCAACCCTCCACTTGGCCGGGCAACCCTCCACCTCAGGGGATATCCGGGCAACTGCACCGTTCTCTCCTCAGATATTGAGGGGAGAACCAGCACATTGAACGGATATCCGGTTCTCCGGTCCTAGGTGCGGGTTCGCCGTCCTGCCCGTCACTACGTCCGACGATCCGAACACCAGGCGCGCGTGTCCTTCGGACGTTAGCTCCGGGCAGTGATTAGCGTCCGACGATCCGGGGACCGGGCGTGCGTGTCCTTCGGACGTTGCGGGTACGGCGGCCCGCTGGCCGGTGTGCAGGTGGGTTCGACCTGCCGCGGGAAGAGTTGGGCGGGCGTGTACTGCGGTCACCTACTGGGGAGTTCGGACATCTGGTCGGGTGTCCGGGGTCCCCATGTGGTGTACGGGGTTCGGCCGTCCGGTCGGTTACTGCGGTGGGCTGGGGAGTTCTGCCCGTTGTTTTCGGGGGGTACGACTCCCCAGCTGTGCCAGACAGCCAGGTGCAGGACCCGACCAGCCCGCAAACCACCGCGACGGATCGGCGGACACGCTTCGTCAGCACCGGCGGCAACCACGGCCCGTCTGCCCCACGCCTCGTGCGCCGCTGCCCGCCGACCTGGCCATCCCGCCCGGCCGAAACCCGCCCGGCCGAAACC
>NZ_SMKA01000561.1 GCF_004348455.1 Kribbella albertanoniae | reverse complement strand
GTGGATAACTCCCCCACTGCCACCCCTGCCCGCCCGAGCCAGTACGACGTTGAGCACCACTCAGTCACCTGCCCAGCCAAACGGCGGTTGATCCGTGCTCAAAGTGAGTCGCCCGAGCGACCTTGAGCACGATTCGACCGTTTCAGCACGTGGCGCGTGGTCGATGGGTGCCCAAGGTCGGGCCGCCCGGACCACCTTGAGCACCGTTCGACCGTTTCATCGGGTGTCACGTGGTCGATGGGTGCTCAAGGTGAGCCGGCCGGACAGCCTTGAGCACGGTTCGACCATTTCAGCGGTCAGCGCGTGACTGGTGGGTGCTCAAGGTGGCGCCGGACCGCGACCTCGGGTTCCCAACGTCCGATGATGCGGAGACGGGGCGTGCGTGAGACGGGCGTGCGGGTTCTTCGGACGTTGCGGGTACGGCGGTTTGCTGGCGGCGGTGGGCGGGCCTGCCCCGTCCACTTGTAGGGGTGCGGACACCGCATGGGGGGCTTGAACAAGGAATGACCTGTTCACGCCCACCAGTTCCTGTTCAAACCCCCGGTTACTGGCCCGGCCGAGGGCAGTACGCGGTGGCTGGGCGCCGTTGCGGCCGATTGAGCCGGTGTGGCTTGGCGAGGCGGTGGCTGCGGGGGCTGGCCAGGTCGGCGACCGCGCTGAAGGTTGCCTGAGCTTCCGGGCTGTGGTTGCTGCCCGCAACACGAGGGGATCTCCCCTCATGTTGCCCCTTCTCCCCTCAAGATTTGACCAGAGAAGGGTCCACTTGAATGGATAACCGCCTCAAATTCTTCGGGACGGGACGGGACGGGGCAGGGC
>NZ_SMKA01000560.1 GCF_004348455.1 Kribbella albertanoniae | reverse complement strand
CCACACTGTCCTACCGCCCGCCCACCACCACACCGGCAACGGCTACCCCGACGTCGAACACCGCCAACCCTTCGGCTGACCCACCTTGAGCACCCACCAACCACTGCCCACCCCGATCCACGGCCGACCCGTGCTCAAGGCGCTGCCGCCGCCACCTTGGGCACCCCTCAACCACTGCCGACTCCGGTTCATGGTTGACCCGTGCTCAAGGTGCTGCCTCGGCCACCTTGTGCACCCCTCGACCACGATGGCGGTCTCCAGGTGATCGATCGGTGCTCAAGGTGGAGGCCTTGAGCGTCTTTGTGCACCCCTCGACCGCGGTGGAGGGCCCTGGATGGTCGATGGGTGCTCAAGGTGCTGCCTTCGCCACCTTGTGCACCCCTCGACCACTGCCGACCCCGGTTCATGGTTGACCCGTGCTCAAGGTGCTGCCTTCGCGACTTTGTGCACCCCTCGACCATTGCTGACTCCGGTTCATGGCTGACCCGTGCTCAAGGTGCTGCCTTCGCGACTTTGTGCACCCCTCGACCATTGCTGACTCCGGTTCATGGCTGACCCGTGCTCAAGGTGCTGCCTTCGCCACTTTGTGCACCCCTCGACCACGATGGCGGTCTCCAGGTGATCGATCGGTGCTCAAGGTGCAGGCTTGAGTGACTTTGTGCACGCCTCGATCGCGGTCGCGGGCCCTGGATGGCTGATCGGTGCTCAAGGTGGGGGCCTCGACTTTGTGCGGCCATCAACCAGGATCCAGGGCTCAGGGCGGTTGATGGGTGCCCAAAGTGGCGAAGGCAGCACCTTGAGCACGAGTCAGTCGTGGTG
>NZ_SMKA01000559.1 GCF_004348455.1 Kribbella albertanoniae | reverse complement strand
CATTAGGCCCCAGGATCCCGAAAATCTCCCCCTCCCCAACACTGAACGACACCCCGTCCACCACGGCCCGACCGCCGTACAACTTCCGCAAACCACTCACTTCCACCACCGGATTCATACCCAAGAGTCTGGTCGCGGGCCGCCCCCACCACATCGCCCATCAAGCCCCACCACCATCAGCCGATCGGTTGATGGTGGGGGCCGACGCCTATTGGTGTACCGACCGACGGGTAGTAGTGGTCGCCCGCTGTCGGATGCAGGCGCGAGGGGTGGCTGGAATGGGCCATACGGGCGACCACTACCCGTTCGTCGGTACACCCAAGGCCAGCGGCTGAGCCGGTTCGGCGAGGATCCAGGTCAGGGGGCGTTTCCCTGACCGCAACCACAGCCCGTCAGCCCCATGCAACGGACACCTCGGTCACCCCCTCGCCATTCACCTCCCACCGCGGTGCCCAGCCACGCTGTCTTTGAAGTCGGGCGGCAATGGCGACCGACCACAGCGCACGTCTCCGGTCGAGTCCCTTCCCACCTGTACCCACTCGACCGCCACGGCGAGATCCACCTTGGGCGCCCATCAACCATGGGCGTCGCTCTGGGGCGGTCGAGTGGTGCTCAAGGTGGTTGGTGAGGGGCGCCTTGAGCACCGATCAATCACCGTCTGGCTCGGCGAGTGACTGACCCGTGCTCAACGTCGTACTGGCTCGCCGGTCGGGTGGGCGGACCGCCGGCACTGATCAACCTGGCGCGGCCGGCCGGGTTCACGCTCAGCGGTGGGTGCTCGGATGGGGCGGAGCGGGGTTGGTGAGTGGGGGAGGTCCGCTCTGGTGGGTGAGGGTGGCGCCGGATTTGCGG
>NZ_SMKA01000558.1 GCF_004348455.1 Kribbella albertanoniae | reverse complement strand
GTTCACACACGGGAGGCGATGGAGCATGTGGGAGTTCGACGAAGCCGTCGAGGTGCGTTCGAGTGTCGTGGACGGCCTCGAGTCTCCTGAGCAGTTCCTCTGGCGCGGCCGGTTGTGGCGGGTCTGCTCCGTGCAGGCGCACTGGACCGAGACCGCGGCCTGGTGGGAGCGCGGCGTGATCGGCGCGCCCGGGACCCCGGAGCCGGGGATGGCGACCGTGGGTGCGGTGGCGGCCGGACTGTTCGAAGCGGGCTCGGGAATGGCCTCGAGCCCAGCAGCCGTTGGTGTCTTGGACGCGGACTGGGGTCCGCGACGCGCGGTGTACCGAGTGGAGGCGGGCTGCGGCCGGCACGGGCGGCGCGAGCTGTTCGACCTGGCCCACGACCCGGACTCGGGCCGCTGGCAACTGGAAAGGGTGACCGACCGATGACCGTTTCTCCGGTATCTCCGATCGCCGCCGGCGCCGCCGGCCGCGAGCTGTCCCGCGCCCGCGCCGCCCTGGCCGAGGCGATCGACACGAGCGACCACCTCATCCGCTACTCGAGCGCACACATCGCCGCCCTCCGGGTCGCGGCCGCGGTCCTCGCGGTCCGCGCCCGCCCGGTCCGCACCGGCACCCGCCGGCGCGTCCAGCGGAACGCCTGGGTCCTCCTCGCCGAGGTCGCCCCCGAGTTCGGCGAGTGGGCCACCTTCTTCGCCGCCGGCGCCGCCCAGCGCGCCGCCGCCGAAGCCGGCCTGGAGCGCTCCGTCAGCACCCGCGAGGCGGACGACCTGATCCGGGCCGTGGAAACCTTCTACACCCAGGTGGAAGCAAGCCTCCGCCTCTCCACCACCCCCGCCCTCACCGCCACCACCGACC
>NZ_SMKA01000557.1 GCF_004348455.1 Kribbella albertanoniae | reverse complement strand
CTGCGCAAAGCCGCCCAGCGCGCCCGCGACCTCCTCGACCAGGACGGTCCCGAGCCCGACGAGCAGAAGGCCTACGCCCGCGAACGGCTCAATCTGATCCCCGACGAACACGGCGTCCGGATCTCCGGCTACCTCGCCAACGACAACGCCGAACTCCTGAACGCAACCATCCACACCGGCGCCCGCCCCCACCGCACCCCCGACGGCGACCTCGACCCCCGCTCCGCCGAAAAGCGCCGAGCAGACGCCCTGTCCGACACCCTCCGCATCGCCGCCGCAGCCACCGACGCAGGCGCCATCCGCCCCACCCCGAACACGCCAGACACGACGGCAAGCGCAACCGATGCACCTGCCACCCCGCCACCACCCGCACCAGGACCAGGACCAGGATCAGGATCAGCTTCCGCGGCAGCATCAGCTCCAGCGGCAGCGGCGTCCGCTGCCCCGGCCACCCCGCAGCCCGAATCCGCCGTGCCCAACACCGCTGCGCCCAACACTGCCACTGCGCCAAGCCAGCCAGGCTGCCCTGCAGAGGGGCAGGCGCAGACAGGCTCGACCGCAGACACACTCGTCGACACCGAAGCCGTCGGGGGCGCTGCCCTGCAGGCAGAGCGATGCGCAACCGACGCCGCCACCGCCACCCTCGGACCAGCGGTCGCCAACAACTGGGTCCCCGGGTTCGGCGCGAAAGCCACCCTGGTCGTCACCATCGACTGGAACGACCTCAAGAACGCCACCGCCGGCTGCATCGGCGACACCGTCTTCGGCGCCGGCCTGTCCGCATCCACCGCCCGCCTCCTGGCCTGCGACGCCAAAATCATCCCCGTCGTCCTCGGCTCCAACTCCGAACCCCTCGACGTCGGCCGCTG
>NZ_SMKA01000556.1 GCF_004348455.1 Kribbella albertanoniae | reverse complement strand
GCACCCCCGGCACCTGATCACCCAGGCAGCCCAGCAGCCCAGCAGCCCAGCCACGGTCACCCGCTGGACGCTGGGGAGTCCAACCTCCCGAAAACGACGGGTAGGACTCCCCAACCCCGTCTTCCCACGATGGGTGGCCTACCCGACCGCCGCAGTTCCCCCGTCGCGCTCAAACCCGTCAGCCAACGCCGGCCCGACCGCCGACCGCTTCTCGCGTCTGCAACCCGAGCCCGTCAGCCCCAGGCAACGCGCACCTCTGCCCGCCGACCGCAGTTCGCCGACCGCAACCCAAGCCCATCAGCCCCAGGCAAGGCGGCTGCACCTCTGCCCGCCGACCTCGCCATCCGGCTCAGCCACTGCGGCGCCCTGCCACCCCCCGCAGTTGAATCGGCCGTAGCCCCGATCAGCCACCGACCCACCTCACCGGATCGGCGCGATACCGGCGATCAGTGGAACCAAATTTGCAGATGCTGCCCACGACACTCCACAAAGGCGTGGTACCGCGCGGGCCTCGACCACCACGGCACCCGACTGAACCCGGCAGCGCGACCTGGGCACCTGGCTGGGCGCTGCTGGGCTGGGCGCTGCTGGCGAGGTCGGCGATCACGTGCTCGTTGCCCCGGGCTTGCCGGCCCTTGGCTGGGGACAGTTGAGCCCCCGCCTGACAAGTGACCCGTCGCCGTCGCCGTCGCAGAACCCCTCCACCTCGAGCGATATCCCCTCAACTGGAGGGTTGCCCACCGAAATTTTGGACAGGCAACCCCCCACCTCGAGCGATATCCCCTCAACTGGAGGGTTGCCCACCGAAATTTTGAACGGGCAACCCCCACCTCGCGGGATGTCCCCTCGGGTGGGGGGTTGGCGGGGGAAG
>NZ_SMKA01000055.1 GCF_004348455.1 Kribbella albertanoniae | reverse complement strand
AACCCCATCCACCTGGCCCCTAATCGCCTACTTCGGCCTAGTCCCCACCGCCCTCGCCTACACCGCCTTCTACCAAGGCCTAAAAACCATCCAAGCCTCCACCGCCGCAGTCATAGCCCTAGTCGAACCCCTCCTAGCCGCCCTAATAGGCGTCCTAGCCTTCAACGAACACCTAACCCCCCTCACCCTCACCGGCGCAGCCACACTCCTGATAGCAGTCATCCTCCAAGCCCGCCGCGAATAGCTCCCGGATCCTCCTGGAGGCTCGGTTGCAAGCGCGGCGCGCACCAGGCGTGCTTCGGCGCACGGCCCCACGCCCACTGCTAACAACCTCTCCTAGAATTTCGTACGACGGCAGCGAGCTAGTCCCGAGCACCCGGAGGACGGTGAGGTCAGGCCGCTCAGAAATTGGTTGATCTGAACCTCTCACCCCAGTGGCACCATGTCGGAGGGATAGGCCTTACAGCTAACTGGTGCGGGATGGCAGGAACGAGTCAGCGCGGAGCGTCTGGCAGGGGGACGCTGGCAGATCCATCGTGGTCCGGAGGCCATGGGGACTGGCCCTGCCGGAGTATCGAGTTCTGGGTGTGCGGACTGGTGGCAATTCAACCCGGATGTCACGGATCCGCACAGCGACAAGTCTATTCACTCGGGGGTTCTGGCTCTTCGCTGAGTTGAGACCAGCCCATGATCTTGACGACCTTTTCCGTGAGTTCGAGGAACTGTGTTTGCTTAGCTTGGTTGGAGGCAAGCTCCTCGAATACCTGGGTGATCGTGCGTGCGACTCGCTCAGCTCTGGAGACGGACTCGTCCGTAGATGCCAGCTCGGCCAGGATGGTGTTGTCGAATTCCTCCCATGTCATGGCGGCTACCTGGTCCTCGTGCCGGTCGAGCCACCAGAGACGAGCAAGCTTCGGATCCTCCAGGACTTCTCGCAGATAGCCCAAGCGCTCGCGGTCGATGGCGACCTGGAGCTGCTCGGAACGGACCGTGTCGTAGAAGATCCGGGTACGACGCTCGTCTTCTGGGCTGAGCGTGATCCGGCAGTGAGCGGTCATGAACGTTCCTGCCGAACCATGCACGGGCCTTCGTTTGGCAAGGTGCGCTGACAGTTGCAGTTGCGCGACGTGGGTGCTCAGCGGCGAACATGCCCTGGTCACAGGAACTGCGACCGCGTCCAGTGTTGATTGGGCAGCTGCCTCTGTGGCTGCCCAGTCAACACGCGCAGATTCTTCGGACACGTCAACCACGATCTGACCGATGGCTCGGAAGACAACGCCTTCTAGCCGGGAGGCGAGCTCGGTGCTGAACTCGAACCGGCGACGCTTGGAGCGGCCCAGACGCATGTCAGCCGGCCTCGGGAATGTCCCGCTGCCCGACAACTTTCTGGATCGAGCGAGCTAGAATCTGACCTCGGAATGAGTTCAGGAATTCGTTCTCGGCGTGGAACAGCGTTTCACTGCCCTGGATACCTGGCGCGTACACATCGGAGAGAAAGTCGAGGACTTCCTCGTCTGGGAGTTCGCCTCGGGAGACGAGGTCGCACCAGTGAGTGACTACACGACGGACCGCTTCGCTGATCTCTCTTTGCTTCAACAAGTCTTGCCAGACGTGTCGCAAGCCGGGGCCGATGTCGGGATCGCGCAAGTTGCCGAGGAGGAACGCGGAACCGTTGTCGCTGGAAGCGATCGCAAGCACGGCACCAAGAGTCTTGGCGTCTTGCACCTTGGTCTTGAGCCACGCTCTCAATGCCTCAAGAACCACTGAGGCTCGCCTGTCGATCAAGGTGCTGAAGGCATCGATCAACGCCTGGTTGTCGACCGAGCTTAGGTCGGACGTCCTCCACAATCGGGTCAGAGCAATGTCGGGCCGCTCGACTCCCAGCCGGCCCCCGCAGACGGCAGCAACCAGGTTCCGCTGGGCAGGTGATGAGGCCCAGTTGTAGAGCATGCTTCGGGTGAACGCACCCGTCTGCGTGTCGAGCGCTGCCTCTGTCAGGACCTCGACTGCCAGGTCTATGCGGGTTTCGGTCAGACCGGTGCTGAGCGTCCTGATGATCGTGGAGTCGTTCCGGCTCAAGCCGAGCGAAAGGAGGGTTCGGGCTGCTCGCTGTGCGTCCTCATTCGCGATTGTTCGGTCTGCCGCGACCGAGGTAGCCCACTCGACAATCGTTGTCTTCTCGGTCGAGAACTCGTCCATGAGATTTTGAAGGATGGCAGTGGGAAGTCCGTGCTTCGCTCGATCGTGAAACACGCCCGTCAGACTGAGTTCAAGGCTGGCTGCTTCTCGGCGCTCGGTGGACGTCGGTCCGCCGAGGACGTCAGCCGGTCCACGCTCTATGCCGAATCTGTCCAGCAACGCGTCGGCTGCGCGGAGGACGGAGTCGAGGCGGCCGCCGTCCAGCAAAGCCGCGGACCAGATCATCGCTCGGGCCTCGAGCCGACTTCCCTGCCAGGTCTTGCCTTTGAGTGCGAGCAGGTCGGCAATGTGATCCTTCCAACCGGTGTACTCCTCCAGGACCTTCGCAGGCGTTGGATCCTTGGCGTCGGAGATGGTCGTCGCGAGGCGGATTGCCTCCGCGCCCGTTGGGCGCGCATCCCAGGTCGGCTGGTACTCGCTGGACTCGAGGGACGAGAGGCACTCTGGCCTATTGCGTCCTAGGTATCGGGCGACCACCTGCTTTGCATCTGGCGGTGTCACGTCGACCATATAGGGCTTCAGTGCTTCATCTGCGGGCAGCAGACGCTCCCGGGCTGGGAGTAGTACGACGAGCCGCCGTCCGCTAGTCCTCATCCTGGTTCCGTATTCCACAAGTCTCCGGCAGAAGGCAGCCGATCGCTGCTGAGCCGGTCCGCTGGACAGATCAAGGATGAAGCGCCGCCCCTGTTCCGGCAGCAACTCGGCGTTCGGCGTCGTCCACTGAGCTTCCAGCTCGTAGATCTCGGGCGATGTCGCCATGAACGATCCCTGAGCCAACAGCCGTAAGGCGAGTGATCGCCGTCCGGTCCCCGGCCGAGCAACAAGGACCACCATGCCGTCGTTCGACAGTTGTCGGAGAGCGAGGCTGAACTGTGCACCGGCAGGCGGCGGATCCTCACCCACTGGGCTGACAAAGCCATCGCCGAGGTACGGCTCGATCTCGGTCGAGGCAATCCGCGTCGGCCTGACGAACTCGCTCGTCCAGTAGTGCACCTCCATGTTGAAGGCTTGGAGCGCGGTAGCAGAGTCACTGACCCGCTGGACGAGGTGATGCCCGGATGCGGGCTGGGCTGGTGTAGGGAGGTCAGAGTCCGCCGCACCATGCGCCACTTCTGGCTCCTCTGGTGATGCCGCCTGAGTGGTGGTGGTGCCGTCGGTTTGGGGCAGCGGCCCTGCCTCAGATGGTGGCGGTTGATACATGCCCGGGTCGCTGTGGCGATCGATGCTCGTTCCATCGCTAGTCATTGCGGCCTCCTGTGAAATGGGCAGTCACTTGGTATCCCTGCGCCTGCTGGCCATCGCCGTGTTGGTGGAAGGCGATGTTGGCCGGTGCAGGGAGGTGGTCCGGAGATGAGGTACTCGGTGCGTCGTCCTCGGGAGGAGCAGACGATGGGCGCGTCTCCAGCAGTGCCGGATCAACGAGTTGCCAGTCCAGACCAGGGACATGTATCCAGGCAGGACGCTCGAACGTCTTTACCTTGGCAATTCTTTGCAGGTAGTGACCGGCGACCGTCTTGCCGGTCGATGCGCCACTTCTGAAGACGTCCTCATAGACGCGGTCCGAAATGATGACTGCGGTGTTGGTGACCTTTGGATCGGCTCGGTCTAGCAACTTCCTGAGCAGATCCTCGTCTAGCAGACGGTGAGTGTGGACCATCGGGTCGCCGATGCCGGTGTCATCGAGCGGACCAACATGGACGCTGACGCGCAACTGCAGATCGTCCAGGTAGTCCGACCGCCACCCCCGCAGCGCGCTTGACAGAGCTTCGGGGAAGCTTCCGACCAGACCAGGTAGCAGGATGGGGTCGAGCCCGCCCACATAGCCGTCACCGGTGTGCTGCCCGAAGGTGTGATGCCGCCAATCGGCTTCCATGCCGATCGTCGCTAGTGTCTGAGCCAGCACCTCCTGGATGCCAGCATTGACTGCGCGCTGGCCCGCGCTGTTCAGCGGGCTGAAGTTGCGCGCGTCGACCGCCAGAACGGCGCGGTAAGGCGGCAGAGGCTCCCAATCGCGTTCCATCGCAAGTCCTTCCTTTCACTGTTTCAGCAACCTGGCTACGAGCATCCCGGCGATCGAAGCCGCGTTCCGTCCAGCTTTGGACGGAAGGTCGGTGACGGAGGTCACGGCTTGAGCCCCTGAACGGACTCTCCGGCGGCCACGGCGGTCAGCTTCGGAAGATCGACGATGGTGACATGCTGGCGGCCCGGCAGCACCAAGCCCGCAGCCTGCAGTTGGCGAAGAACCTGCAACGCGAGCGAGCGACTCATCGACGCCATCACGGCGAGATGTTCTCTTGGCATCCCGAGGTCTACGCGGATGCCTTCGGCCGAGGGACTCCCCACCTCAGCGGCCAAGGCGACGAGGACTGCAGCCAGCCTGGACTCGGGTCGTAGATGTGCCAGGCCGGCATCGAGGTGTTCTCGCTGTTCGAGGCGTTCAACGGCGAGCTGGAGAACTGTTGCTGTCAGATGATGTCGCTCAGCGAACCGCTGGAAGGCTGCGGCAGACACTGTGTGTCCCGCGCAGCGGGTGGAGGCAGCAACACTCGCGGAGCGGCGTCGCTCGAGGAGCACACCATACTCTCCGAGAACCTCACCAGGGCCGCGCAAAGTCATGGTCAGACTTCGTCCCTGATCGTCGCTCTGCCATACCCTGACGATGCCTTCGGTCAGGACGATGACGGACGAGGCATCGGCGCCTTGATGCAGAAGAATGTGGCCTGGTCGAAACAGCTTCCGGTGTCCGAGGAGTAGCAGTTCGTTCCAAATCTCGTCGGTCACCGAATCGCGGAAGTTCCGTCGCTGCCGCATGGATACCATCAACCCACGACGGCGGCAGCGACAAGAACGACAGCTCCCGCGATGCCGAGTAGCAGAGAGCGCCGCACCCAGCGAAATTTCGACCAGGCGATGTCGCTCAGCACAATCAGCTGCCCGCTGAGCATCGGCAGCAGGTCGGATTCCAATAGGTCCCGCTCGAGCTGCTCCCGCGTGCGTGAGCGCAAGTGTCCGAAGTAGGCGATCTCGTCGCCGGTCCTGGCGGCTTTCTTTGAGCGAAGTATCGGCGCGATGGCAAGCGCGGAACATGCCGCAGCCGTGACGAGCAAGGCCGCCCCCACCGGAACCAGAATGCTCGAGGGGCCCGATCGGGTCGCTGTCGGGCTTCCGAAGATTCCGAGTGCGCCGAGCACCGCGGACTGCACCAACAGGGCCTGTCCTGCTTTGCCGTCTGCCTTGGCAATCCAGTCGATCAGCAATCCGTGCAGACGCCACGCAGTCTCTGTCGCATCGTTAGCCATGACCCCCCAGTTGCTAGCTTCCCGCGAACGTCACTCACCGTAAGTGGACTGGGACGACTCGTGCGATGGGAACGGCGTGTCGCGCCTGGTCCTCTCACGACCAACCGGACCGCAGGTTCCCTCTGGCCAGAGGGGGTCGTCCATCGGACGACGGCTGCGAGATCTCAAACAGTGCTGCCGCACGCGCTGCAAGGTCCGTCCGGCATCACAGGCATCCCGCTGCCTGGCCCAATGTCCTCACCGATCGGGATACCGCCGAATCGACGTGATCCGCCCTAAGCCTGCCGGTGTGTGGTTGTCACGAGTGTGTGTAGGGCATCTCGGGTTTGGGGGTCGGGGGAGTAGAGAACCGTGCCGCTCATGCCTCGGGTCAGGAGGACCTTGTAGGTGTTGCGAACAAGGCGGTCGAACGTCGCGTCGTCGATGGACTTCCGATTGCGGAAGGCCGGGTCCTTGTTGGCGTCCCACATAGTGGTGAAGCGTCCGTCGCGCCAGATGAGGTCCGGGCCGAGAATGACGCCGCTCCAGTCGTACTCGAAGCCCTGAGCTGTGTAAATGCACCCGACCTGGCCGAAGCCGTTCGGGTCGGTGGCCCACAGTGCAGCCGGCGGGGCTTCTCCCACCATGCGGTCTCCTTGCACGTTCCAGGGACGTGACCAGCCGCCGATCTGGACATCCGCGATGAGGGTTCCGTCGGGGCGAGGCTTGCTCCATGGCCAGCAGTAGCCCGCGGACATTCGTGCGCCGTACCCTGCCTTGACCTTTTCTTGGAGAAACGACTCCATGGCCTCGGGGGTGTCGGCAACTCGAACATCAAACGCTGGGTCACCCTGCCATGCGGTCGGCTCGCCCTCCGCGAGACCGAGGAGGTGCTGGACCCACTGGATGTACTCCTCGCTGCCACCGCAGCGGAACTGCGCATCGAGTTCGATCAGGTGAACGGGGAGCCCGAGGTCAGCGGCGTACTGACGGATCTCTTCGACTGTCCCGAGCTCTCCAGGCTTCACCACCTGGTACTGATCGAGCAGGAACACCGGGACGCGCGCAGCGGCGATCAGCTCGTCGACCTGTCGTCGTCCCGTCCGGAATTCGGCCTTGGTGTAGCGGTCGACCGAGGTCTCGCGGATGCGGTGCGCCTCGTCCAGGATCAGTACGTCGAGATCGTTGGGCTCTGCATCCATGAATTGGTTGAAGTATTTGAACATCTTCTTGACGCGAGGCTGCCGATTCCCAGCCACCTTGCGGAGCGTCTGGGTGAACGACCGCGAGCCCGTTGCATGGAGAACGCTGCGTCCCTTGCGTGCCAGATCACCGAGGAGCGAAAGAGCGATCACGCTCTTGCCGCTGCCTGGTCCGCCGGTGACGATGACTACCGACTTGCTGTCGGCGCTCCGCGCACGCTCAACCTCGTGTAACACCATCGAGTGCGCCAGCTTCTGCTCGGCGACCAGGACGAATTGCTCGCGGCGCTGAACCTCGTCTGCGGCGACTGCGAGCAACTGCTTGGATGGCGCAACTGCGGAGTTGATCAGCTGGTCGGCGTACGGGCTCCCTGGGACATCGGGGTCGAGCCGGTCGCGGAGGAACTCGATGAACTTGTCACGGCTCGCACCGGTGAAGAGCTGTCCTCGGTTGTCCTGCGGGTAGTCGTAGAGATCCCGCACGTCCGCCTCAGCCATGGCGTTGTGCAGGTACGCCGCGCCAGCGACTGCATCTGGCTCGCCGTCCAAGAACTTGGCGAAGTCGGTGAGGTACTCGCAGTACCCGCGCACCTGTGCAACAGGGTGCAACCGCGGCGAGTTCGGAAACCCATCGATCAGAACGAGTTCCCGGTCGTCGTCCCAGGCGGTGGCACGACTCCACTGCTTGAGTTCAATGACGACGTACGACGGTTTGCCCGTCTTCGGGTGCCGACCGGCCAGCACGACATCGGCCCGCTTCGAGGTCAGCGGAAGGTGGTGCTCAACCAGTACTTCGACCTTGCCGAGCCCGGCCTGCTCCAAGTCCTGCGCAAGAACCGGCAGGCTGCGCTCCCACGACCGCATCTCTGACGGCGCTGCCCGGCGCCCGGTGTGGAAGACCATCTGCTCAGCGATCCTCAGCGCGAACTGCTGTTCAAGGGTCAGCATTACGAACCCGGAACCGGATTGACGGAACAGCGTCACGAGCAAGGCCCCCACAGGCAGCACGAATTAAGGTCGTGCGGGTGGGGGCATGTCCTGTGAACGCAAGCGCTCGGCGGAAGCCTGTCGGGCCGCGCCCCCGACTCTACCCAGCGAGCGCCACGAGCAAGACCCGTGTCATGCTCGCGGCGTGTCTGATCTGATCGAGCTCCGAGACCGCATGCGCGCCTTCACCGAGGAACGCGACTGGGCCCAGTTCCACGACCCGAAGTCCCTGATCCTCGCCCTGACCGGCGAAGTCGGCGAGCTCGCCGAACTTTTCCAATGGCTTCCCGCCGACACCGCGGCCAATCGCGCCCACGAGGGCCACCTCCACCAACGCGCCGGCGAAGAACTGGCCGACGTCCTCCTGTACCTCGTTCGCCTGGCTGATGTGCTCAACATCGACCTGGCCGAAGCAGCCCACCGCAAGTTGGCCGGCTCCTCGGCTCGCTTCCCGGCACAGGAAGTTCATGGTCAAGCCCCGGAGAAGAGCTAGGGACTGACCAGTTCGTCCACGCGTCAGTCTGGCGAAGAACAAAGCTGTCGGTGGTTGATGCGAGCCAGCCCGTTGGTAGTGATCCGTGACGAAGTGCGCGTGGATCGCCCGCGATCGACGGTATGAGGGAACACCCATTTCTGCACGACCGGACTCAAGGATGGTGTGACCTACCGCGCCCTGTTCCGTTCTGTAGGGTGAGGTCAGGGGAGGACCGTTGAGCGATCGATCGAGTATCGAATGGACCGAGGCGACTTGGAACCCGTCGACCGGATGTGATCGGATCTCGGCCGGTTGCGACAACTGTTACGCGCTCTCGTTGGCGAAGCGACTGAAGGCGATGGGGTCTGCGAAGTATCAGACCGATGGTGACCCTCGCACGAGTGGGCCAGGATTTGGGCTCGCAGTCCATCCGGACTCGCTCGATGTGCCTCGACGCTGGAGACAGCCCCGCATTGTCTTCGTGAACTCGATGTCGGACTTGTTCCATGCCAAAGTGCCGCTGAGCTTCGTTCAGCAGGTGGTCCAGACTATGCGGGATACTCCGCAACACACATACCAATTGCTGACAAAGCGAGCTCGTCGTCTCCGGCTGCTGTCGAGTCGAATCGAGTGGCCGGAGAATGTATGGGTCGGAACCTCAGTCGAGTCTGCTGATGAGCTTCACCGGATCGATGACCTCAAGATGGTCCAAGCAGGCGTACGATTCCTGTCGCTAGAGCCACTCCTTGGGCCGTTGCCTGAACTGGATCTCTCGGGAATCGGTTGGGTGATCGTCGGCGGTGAGTCCGGGCCGAACGCGCGTCCAATCGACGCCGGCTGGGTCCGTGAGATCCGCGACCAGTCAATCGCGCAAGGAGTACCGTTCTTCTTCAAGCAGTGGGGAGGTCGGACGCCGAAGGCTGGCGGACGTGACCTCGACGGAGAAACGTGGGATGGAATGCCTGAACGCTCCGGCCACGTGGCGGTTTGATCAAGAGCCATTCACGCGAGCCGGATCGTACTAGCTCTCGTGATCCGGCGAGGCGGTTCGATCATGACCTGACCTTCATCGCGGAGGTGCTGTACGGCGATGCTGGCGTGCATGCTGCGCCATCGAGCGGTCTCTAGCAGGAGCCACTCTCCGAGTTCCGCCAGTGTGGTGAGCGGCTTGTCTTCCAGGTGTTGGTGTACGAGCTCGAGAAGCTCCGGGTCGACGACCCCTTGGGAGTCGAAGAGATCCATCTGGCCGATCGGTACCGCGCCCTTGACACGTGGATCGCGGAACCGCATGCCGCCGGCACCGTCAACACTCCACATGGCGTCCTTCATAGCCCCGACGCCGCTCTTGTGGTTCGTGCCGAACACCAGGAAGAGTGGCTGCCCCGAACCTGGCACGACCATGAACTGCAGCTGATAGGCGAAGCCCGCCCGGCGCAATGCGGCACGGTAGGTCTCAAGCCAAGTACGCCAACGTTCGTCTGTTGCCTGACTCGGATCGGAGGGACGCCAAAACTGCGGGCCACCGAAAACGTCGTCCAGCTCATCTGGGTTCTCGCCTTCTCGGCGACTGAACCAGTTCGGGCCGAACGTGACGACCACCTCGCTGGACTGGTTGCGTGCGATCCGGGTGACTACAGGCGACAGCGGGACGTTCACATTGCCCCAGCTATCGAATATGGCCATGATCGGGTGAGACCACGCGTCGAATTCGCTGAGCAACGGAAGGGTGAGTCGGGCGGCATCACCGTGGCGGACGATGACCGTGACCGGCAGCGCGTCGAGACCGCCGAACCGCGCAACTAGCTCTTTGGACAGGTGCTCGAAGCGAGCCCGGTCCTTCTCGATGAAGATCAATCGAACGCGTTCACGTGCCAGTTGCATCCGTTCGACCGCAGTGTGGTGAAGAAGGCG
This sequence comes from Kribbella albertanoniae, assembly GCF_004348455.1. Taxonomy (GTDB): domain Bacteria; phylum Actinomycetota; class Actinomycetes; order Propionibacteriales; family Kribbellaceae; genus Kribbella; species Kribbella albertanoniae. Next base: position 26,756 of record NZ_SMKA01000055.1, on the reverse strand, counting down.
GTCGAGTACGAAGAGCGGTGAGCCATCTTCGCCGCCGAGATAACGTCCTGGGCCAGCAAATGCGTCAAGGTAGGTAACTCGACGCTGCCGGTATCCGCCCTGAGCTGGCTGCAGCATGATTGGCCACCAAGCGTCGAGGTAACGCCTGTAGAGCCCATGCTTCGCTGCAGTGGCCGGTTCTAGTTTCCAGAGCATGTCGGTCACGCCGCAGCCTCCCTTGTGCGATCGTGAATCATCAATCACGCTACGTCATCACCGCCCGATCCGCGCGACGTATCGCTGTGTCGGCCGGCCGACTGGCGCCGACTGAGCGTAGGCGCTGGGTCTGTCGCTGCTGGGTGACGCTGCCAGGTGCTGAACAGCAGTGAAAGATTATGGAGTCAGAACTGCAGGTCAGAGAGAACCTATGTCCTCGTTCGACAATTGCTCGCGCGGTCGGGAAGCCTTACGGCTTCTCGGAAGGTTGGCCGGGCCACCTGCCATGTTGGGATGCCTGCTGAGATCTCTACAGATCAGAGACTGCGGGTAGAGGACCTAACGTGTCCCTGTGTAACGCTGGGTAGTGAGCCTGCGATAGGACAGACGTGTAGTGCTGCGAGTGTGTATATGAAGGTTGCCCGCGGTGCGTGATTGAGGTGTCGGGGACGAACCCCGACGTGGTCAGCGGGAACCAAGCGCGCCGCACTAACCGAGTTCTATTGGGGGAGAGGCGTAATGCAGGCATTGCTCATCGGAACCGAAGCTACAGCGGGGGGCGCATCGTGGGCACCGTAGACGAGCAGATTATCAGCGCCGCAGGCGCGATTTCGTCGAACATTGCCACGCTGCGACATGATAGAGCGCTTCTGGCGCAAAATATCCTCAGCCAGCTGCGCAACCTGGTCGAGGGCCTCGTGGTCCGACTCCACGTAGGTATCGGAGACGCGGAGTTCCAGTACGCGTCTGTTGGTTCAGCGATCGCTTATGTCGGCGCAAACGGCAGACTCAACTTCCTCAAACGATTCCACAAATTGCTGCAGATCAGCGCTTCGCACTACACGATGGGAGGCGATCCCTCAGAGCGGCTGATGCTTAAGTACTACGGCTATCTGCACCGGGCTCGGGACTTGGCTCGCACTCAGCTCAAGCTCGACATCCTGGCGAACTTAGAGGACTTTCCTGTCGATCTCGATCCGTCGCTTCAGGAGTACCACCAGAAGATCTCGGAGCGGATCGTGGCCGCGCGGACGTTGCCGCCGAGTACTGCTCGGAGGGCTCGGTACTACATTCACGGGGTGCGGCCATTTTATGTGAATGGGAAAATATACTACGAAATCACCTTCTACAATGCCGTCAATCGGGTAAGTAAGTTCGATCGCATCATCGGGTTCACTGACATCGACATCACCGATAGGTATGCGGCCAATCTGACGCTCGAAAGCGATTCGATCGAAGTTCTCGGGCAGACCATGCCGATCATGATCGTCCGCGAATGGGAGGTGTCGATCCGTCCTTGTGAGTTCGACAACTTCGCGCGGATTCTTGGTAGGTCGATTAGAGTGTCGACTGGCCGCTCCGAGTACCGCAACTTGATGGAGTATCTGACTGCAACATCATCGAACCTGCTGGACATAATCGACATGGATGATGCCCAGTATGCGCAAGTGAAGAACTGGGTAACGCAGCGATCGCGGGAACCGCAAATCTTCTCTGTGCTCGATGTGGCGCGTTCCATGATCCAGGCGGAGGTCCCGGGCGGCAACGTCCTCCGTTATTTGATGCTGCGGATGAACAATCAGTTCCTCAAACTGCAGTACGCACCTGAAACCTGCGGTGTGCTGTCGAATCTGAACCTGGAGTTCGGGTGCAAGCCATTCGATAGCATGCCCTTTTGTACCTCGCTGTACGGGCACAATCCGCGGTTCACTGATCTCGCCGAGAGTCTGGATGCCAGCAAGCGCACTCATGAACTCCTCGCACGTCGTGTGAAGAACAACGTCGAAGATCGCGGCATGCTCTATACCCCAGTAGCGGATCTGGAAGATCTCGGTGACGTCGACCAGTTGATCGCAACCTACAATCGCAAGTTGTACTACAAGCACACTGCTCGGAAGTTACTCAAGGACAAGGGGCACGTTTTCCTCGCGGGTTATGAGGATGGCACTGTCGCGATCATCGAGAAGTTGCAGCAGCATGCGGCAACGGGTGTCGCCGGCTACGAGAGTGCTGTTAGACAATGGCTTGCGAATACAGCTCCTGCCCCCGATGATCCACTCAAGGCGAAGGCGCTCTATGAGTTGTTCATCGACTCGCAGGTTGCCCTGATCTACGGCGCCGCCGGCACCGGAAAGTCGACAATGGTTGGCCTCATCGCCAACTACTTCAGTGCCAGCGAGAAGCTCTTTCTCGCTCACACGAATCCGGCCGTCGACAACCTGGAGCGCCGAGTCACAGCCCAGAGCTCTACCTTTCGCACTATTAGTAGCCATATCAGACGCACGGACGTCACGAACTACGATGTCCTAGTCATCGATGAGTGTAGTACGGTCAGCAACTCTGACCTGCTCAAGGTGCTTGACCGAACATCTTTCAAGCTCCTAGTTTTGGTAGGCGACATCTTCCAGATCGAATCGATTCAGTTCGGCAACTGGTTCGGGCTCGCTCGATCCTTCATTCCCGCAACGGCGGTGTTCGAGCTCAAGACTCCGTTCAGAACTAAGAGCGCGAACCTCATGGACTTGTGGTCGACCGTTCGTGAGTTGAAAGACGATATTGCAGAGACTCTTGCCCGAAATGCCTACTGCACGGTACTCGACGCGTCTCTCTTCCGCGCACAGGCCGACGATGAAATCATCCTCTGCCTGAACTACGACGGACTCTACGGTATCAACAACGTCAATCGCTTCCTTCAGAGCAGCAACCCCGGTGCGGCCACCGACTGGGGTGCCTCGATTTACAAGGTTGGCGATCCAGTGTTGTTCGGCGATACGGACAGGTTCAGGCCATTTATCTACAACAACCTAAAAGGAAAAATCATCGCTATCCAAGCATTCCCGGGAAGGATCCAGTTCGATATATCTCTCAATCGACCAGTGACTGCCTTCGATGTCGATGGTAGTCAGCTTCGCTATATAAAGGATTCGACGGTTCAGTTCGACGTCTACGAGCGCGGAAATGGCGATGACGATGATGACTCGACAATTGGAGCGGTACCGTTCCAAGTTGCCTACGCAGTGTCGATTCACAAGGCTCAGGGTCTCGAATACGATTCAGTCAAGGTCGTGATCACTGACGCCAACGAGGACGACATCTCGCACAACGTGTTCTACACGGCGATCACAAGAGCACGCGAGCGTCTGCGGATCTTCTGGACACCCGAAACCGAGCATGCGGTCCTGAGCAGTCTGCGTCACAGTGCTAACAAGAAGGATGCAATCCTGCTGTCGAATAGGCGCGGACTAGCTCAGGTTCCGTAACCGCGATCGACTGCCCAAAGCCATCCGCGCTGGGGGAGCCGTTGGCAGCGATTGGACTGAGAGGTCGCAGACGCGGGCTGGTCCCGTGAGTGCCGGTGCTAGCTGAGGTTGCCTTGGCCGGAGGGAGGCCTACTGCACAGCGGGTCCGGACAGGGCCAACGAGGTGGAGCTGGAGTCCATCTCGATTGTGGCGCCGATGGGGAGGATGAGGTTCTCGACCTGGTGGCCGATATCGCCGATCTGGATAACTGGGAAGGTGTGGCCGGCGGTGGTTTCCAAGATGATGTCGGCGATGTCTCGGTCGTTGCCGGTTCCTGGGGCGTCGCTGCCTAAGCAGTAGCCGATGATCAGGCCTCGTATTGAGTCGAAGGCGCCCTTGAGTTTGAGGGTTGCCAGGAGGGCTTGGATGTGGCGCTTCTGGAGGCGGTAGCTTTCTAGGAAGAGGATCGCGCCGTCCAGGGGAGGACGGTACGGGGTGCTTTCCAGTTGCATGAAGGCGTCGGAGTTTCCGCCGACGGCGGTTCCGGTCGCGCGGCCGGGCTTGATCTCGCGCCAACCAGTGTAGGTCGTGGGGTCGCCTTCTAGGTCGCGCCAGTTGGGGTTGGGGCTGTAGTCGCCCGACCATCCGTCGAACCAGATCTGCTTGAGGTTCTGGGTGGTGTAGGACATGTCGTGATTGGCAAAGTCCATCAGCTCAAAGCCGTGGAATGTCAACAGACCAGTCTTCGCTGTGATGGCGTTGAGCAATGTTGACGAGTCGGAGAGGCCGGCCACGATCTTTGGGTGTTCGGTGATGGTGTCGTAGTCCAGGCGATCGACGAGGTCTACCGCGGTTGCGCCGCCGGTTGAGAAGAAGACGGCCTTGACCTCGGGATCGGTGAACGCCGCCATGAGATCGGCCCGGCGTTCATCTGTAGTGCCGGCGGAGTAGTAGTCCTGAGCGAACGTGTTGTCGGCGAAGTCGATCTTGATGCCCAGAGCAGTCTCGAGGTTCGCACGGGCGCGCTCGGCCTGGTCGGCACGGTCTGCGATGGTGCTCGACGGCGAGACGATGATGGCCCGATCTCCAGCTCGCAGGCGCTTAGGCCGGATGACACTTTTGCTCATTGCGATTCTCCATCGTCTCAGGACAGCTGGCTTCGTCATCTTGCGCGGAGTTACCGGACGGCCAACTGTTCCTGCATCTTGTCCGCATGTCGATTCTGGTCACATCGCTGCAGTGATGCCTTCTCGACGGCTACGTCGGTACCGAGATGAGACCCGACTACACGAGTCGTGCTCGGCTCAGGTTGGTTCTGACGGGAGGAGTGAATCCAGCAAGGCCGCCGTGGCAGCTGGATCGGTGGTGTGGTGCACGGTCCGGATGCCCAGCAGTTGGGCAGGGGCCAGATTCGTCGCCACATCATCGACGTACGCACTGTGCGCCGGGCAGGTCCAGTGCAGTTAGCGCCCGTTCATAGATTTCTACCGATGGCTTCCGTACGCCCTCCAGTTCCGAGAGAATCACCGCGTCGAAGAGGTCCGTCCACAGGCCGCGATCAGCGTAGGGGTTGTAGGGCGCAAGACCGAAGCTGTTGCTGAGCAACGCGATCTTGATACCCGCCGCTCGAGCGCGCTTGGCCGCTGTGTGACGATCAGTGGCTCGGGTTGCAGATTGGCTAGCGCGCGTTGCATCAGGTCTGTCGGATCGATACCGAGGATGTCGCCGATGACCCTGTTCCAGTCCTCCTGCGTGGCCTGGCCGATCTCCAGCGCCGCGTAGACCGCTATCCCGTCAGGGCGGCTTTCCAGTGCCGAGAAATACGCACCTGGTGCCAGACCTTCAGATCGCTCAAAGGCTTCGCCGTTTAAGCGCATCTGAGTCGTCAGCACACCTCCAAAGTCGAGGATCAGACCGCGATACGGATCGTGCACACCATCCTCCTTGGCCAGTCTTCTTTTCCCTACCCGCTGCCCGGACCAGTTAGCAGCCAGGCAGATTGCGACGCGCGGACATTATTGGCCGGTCACGGGCGGGACGCTGCTGTGTAGCGGAAGGATGTTGATGTCCTCGACTGGCCAGTGCGGGTAGGTCTGGGTGTTGCCGACTTTCTTCCAGCCCCAGCGTTGGTACATGGCATGCGCTTGTGCACCCGGTCGCGAGATGAGGCTGGCGAATGCTTCTGGCCGGTTGGTCAGGAGGGCATCGACGAGGCGGCGGGCGTGGCCGTGACCACGAGACTCCTTGCGTATACCGAGTTCGATCACTGCGAAGATCGGGCCGGCTGCTATCCCGCTTGGAGGTAGATCGGTCTTGACGCCGGTCCACCATCGTCCGGGATGGAAGGTGAATCCGTAGGTGAACCCGACGTGTTGGCCGTTGAGTTCGCCGGTGACCAGCGCAAATCCTGGCTGGTCGGCGTGCTTCGTGATCCGGATCTCGAACTGCTCGATGTCCTCGGGTGACATCTCGTACGGCGGTTCGGAGTAGGCGTCTGCATAGAGCGCCTTCAGCCTCGGGACAAGGGCGAGGGTCGCGACCCTCGTGTGGCGGGTCAAGGTCAATACCACGTTGCCTCCGAATCGCGTCCGGCTCGATCTGCTTGGTGTGGTGATATCAGCCGACGTCGGCGGGCCATTCGGTCCACTCGATGCCTGAAGGGCGCTCGCCGCTGGCGAGAAAGGTGCTGACCGCAGACCTGAGCTCGTCAAGCGAGATCTCGGAGTCCTGCGGCCAGCCCTCGTCGTGGCCCATGTAGTAGTAGAAGACCTCGTCGCGTTCACTGTCGCGGCTGGCCGCGTACCAAACACCGGCTGCACCATCGGCCGGACCTGAGTACCTCAGTCCGCCGACCTTCGCTTCCTGGTTGATCGCGACGCGCAGTTCGTGGTCTGGCATGTCGTGTTCGGTCTTGGGGCGTTCCGCTATGTACATGGCGATCACTGAGTTGGTCGGTGGTTCGTTGAGAACGGCGTCGATCAGCGCGCCGATGTCGTCGGGAGATGACACGATCGCGGGACTGGGCTGCTGGTCCTGCTTGTAGAAGGCACGGACGGTGTAGGTCATCGTGATCAGGCTCCTTCGCCCGGGGGTGGTTTGGGATGTATCCCTTTGAAGTTGTCCGGACCGTAGATGGTCAGTTTCGCGCCAGGGGGCAGGAACTTGTCCAACCACTCGTCGCAGCTGGAGTCGCCCTTGCACGGCGGATTGTTGATGACGATGGTGGCATCCCGCAGGCCACGCTTCCACATCAACATCGCGAATTTGATCTCGACGTGGGAGGTGATGCTGAGGGTGCCAGGCGGATTGCCGAGGCGGTGCTCGATGGCGAACTCTTCGGCCTGACGATACAGATCCTGATTGTCGTCACCGATCGAGTCCTCACCGCGCCCACTGACCAGGTCGTACTCTGTCCCATCATCGGCGCGCCAGATGCCTCGAGTCTTCTCGCGTTGTCCAAATTTCTGTCCTCGGACGGGCAACTTGCCTAGCAGTCGTCTTCCTTCCGCGTCAGTGAGCCTCGGCCTCGCTGACGCATCTGGCAGGCCCGATCTCTCGTCAGAGCCAAGGGTCTTGCCGGATTTGGTTGCCTCAGGCCCGTTCTGCTTGCGTTCCGCGGGCGGCGCGCTTCGATCTGGTTCATCTGGCCTCGGACCCGCGGACTTCCCGACTGGTTCCGCTGTCCGAATGCCGCTGACCATCTGCTCGGTCCAGGCACGTGCCTTGGGTGGGGCGAGGGACAAATAGTGCGCCGCTTCCTCACACCGCCTGGCCGCGACGTCGAGCTGCGTCGCAGCGAGTCGTGCGTTCGGGTTGTTACTTGTGCTGCCGATCCATCCAGCTGACTCGCGGTACTTGCCTGCGCGGTCATGCAGATAAGCCACTACGCGCGGAATCTCGTCCAACGTTGCGAGTAGCTGTTGTGCGACCCGCTGCAGCTCGGAGGGCATGCCGGACGGCGCCGTCGGCTAGATCTGATCGGCGTAGCTGCGGCAACCGGCTTCTGCGATCTGGAGGGACTGCACTGCTTGGTCGACCGACTTGGCGGCTGCGTCGAGCATCGTCGCGATGTCCTGGTCCGCTCTCGTTGCGGTGCCGCGGATGAGTGCGTGTACTTGCTGGCTGGACTGCTCGAAACGCTGTTTGAAGCCGGCCAAGCTGGCTGCGCCTTGCCGCGACTGGTCGGCTAGACCGTGGAGCTGCATCTTCATCTGTTCGACTTGGGACATATCCGCCTCACTTCTTGCGCACTGCTGCGGGAGATGTTGGAACGGCTGGCGCCGGACGGACTCGCCTTACGCCCTGCGCCAGCCTGTAGGTGGGATCTGCGGCTGAGTCCTCCACAGGGGAGGGGAAGACTCGGCCGCAGACCAGTGGCGACGGGAACCGATCGGTGTGCAGCGACGCCCACCGGCTCCGTCGGATCATGGGAGCGAACTTGCAATGACAACCCGAGCGCCGGTTGCTCGCTCGAAGGTGTCTTTGACGTTGTGTGTTATGGCCAGGGCGGAGAAGTGCAGTTGGCCGGGGATGACGACTGTGGTCACCTCATAGCGGTTGACCGCCTCGATCAGGGCTTCGAAGGCTGCCGGTGTTGTCGCGGTCTCCTCCGTGTAGATCGTGCCCATCGCGAAGCCCTCAACCTCGGCGAACTCCTCGAGTTGGACTTTGGTGTCGGCCAGTTCGCCGTCGGTCATGAGGAGGTGTTTGAGGATGTAGCCGAGGAGGAGCGGTCGCGTGTAGTCGACCTCTCTCGACGAGCCTCGGCCCGCTGCTGCCGGAACTTGGCGTTCAGCCGTGGTCATCGGCCTCTAACGTCCTTCGCGATATCGCGAAGCATGAGGACCGTGAGTACGGCGGTTCCCAGGATGAGGAGCCACATGCGCAAAATCACTGTCAGTCACCCCGTCACTGCGAGAAGTGGGATTCGGTAGGTGAGTAGCTTGACGCTGTGTGACAGGACGGCACTATGAACTGCGTCGGACGCTTGGTTGCCATCTGACTGCCGTTTGGCATCTAAGCGGAGTGGAATACGCATTTGGCGCTCAAGCACCAGAAGTCAGTGGCTGACTTCTGGCTGCCATCTCTCGGACGTTCGGCTGCCATCGACGCGCGGAGCTGGGATTCCGGCCGCTCGTCTGACGTAACGTGAATGCGTGGCTACGGCGCAGTACAGAACGCTGCTCGAGCAGATCGTCCACGAAGGCCCGTGGACGGTCGAAGAGACCTGCCGGGCGTACGAGGTCCGGGCGCAGCAGATGCACGAATCGGCGACGTTGTCGCCACGTCAGCTGGCGCGATGGATGCGCGGCGATGTCGGTCAAGCACGACCGGTCGCGCAGCGGGTTGCCGAAGCGTTCTGGGGTCACCGTTTCGAGGTTTTGCTTGGCTCGCCGCACGAGTTGTCCGAGTTCGAGCGTCACAGCGGAACGGCCGCGCCCGGCCCGTCCGTTGACGTCGAATCGTTGGAGGCAGCGGCAGTCATGGCCGCCCACGAGAGTTTTGAGCACGCAGCCCGAATCGCCGGCACTGTTGACTCGGACGACATTTCGTTGCTCCAAGAGTCAGTTCTGGAACTCGCCCGCGGTTACCAAACCAAACCCCCGTTGCAGTTGCTCACCGAAGCCCGCCACATCCGCAATGTCGCGTATCTACTGCTCGACAAGACCAGACGACCGGCTCAGACGAGCGAGCTTTATCAGGTCGCAGGACAGGCCTGCGGTCTGCTCTCGGTGGTCGCGTTCGATCTGGCGCGGTGGGATGCCGCTGAAGAACAAGCCCGGTCGGCGCGGACTTACGCCGAGTTGATTGGCGACGCCGACCTCGAAACCTGGTCACGCGGGACGCAGGCGTTGATCGCTAACTGGCGTCGACAGAGTCGACGAGCAATCGACTTGATCGCCAGCAGCGTGGATGACGCGCCGGCCGGAGTCTCCACGGCCAGGCTGCGGGCGATCGAGGCGCGGGCCTGGGCCGAGTTGGGACGGCCTGACCAGGTCAAGGAATCCTTGCGCCTGGCCGATGTTGAGATGGAGCAGGCACGTTACAACGAGCTGTACGGCGCATCCGGTGGAGAGTTCGGCTGGGGTCCGAGCCGTCATGCAGCGTGTGCTGGTACTGCTCTGCTGACAGTCGGCCAGGGCGAAACCGCGGTGACGCGGATCAGTGACGCGATCAGTCTCGTGCCTGAGGATCCGCTTGGCGGGTTGGCACCGGCCAGGGCGCAGGTCGACCTTGCCGCTGCCGAGCTTGTGGCGGGACGGTTCGACGCCAGCGTCGACGCTCTCGACAGCGTTTGGACGATACCCGCCTCGCATCGTCGTCGGGGCATTACCGGCCGCATGGATCAGTTGGCCCACAGACTAGTCGGTCGCGACTGGCGCGACAGCCCGCAGGCCGTCGAGTTGCGTGACCAGATCGAGGTCTTCAACGCTGAGGCGGCTTTTCGCCTGGCGCTACCGAGTGCCTGACTGAGCGGCATCCCAGGCTGCTAGTAGCTCCGCTTCATGATCGGGCGACATGCCGTGATCGGCCTGGCGCGGGTGGTCGATGAGGCCATCCCGATCCAGGGCGGACTTGAAGTCTCGCAGCGTCTCGTGAAGAGGTCGGCATCGAAGACCGGCCTCCGCCGCGCGTCGACCGTCGACCTGCCAGGTGCCTGGGGGAGTCCGCCACAGCGGCATCTCCGTCCATTGGTCGACGCGCTGCTCCTCCAGCCATTGCGGGTCGGCCCACACCGGTTGAGTATGGCGTCCCGTCAACTCCAGGCACGTGTCGATGAGGTCGCCGTACGTGGCATGCCCGATAGGAGCAACGAGGTTGAATACGCCGTCCCGCTTCGCCTCGATCGAGTCCAGCAGGAACGTCGATACGTCGCGCACGTCGATTGGCTGGATCGGCTGTTCAGCGGGTGCCGGGAGCAGCCAGCGTCCACCGCGTGCTGCTCGCTCCAGCAGCTTGAGGCCGCGGCCGACGTACTCGCCAGGGCCTAAGATGACGCCGGGCCGAACGATGAGGCTGCGTTTCGCGCCCTCTGTCGCTGCAGCTTCGCAGCCGGCCTTGAGGGTGCCGTATTGACCGCCGACCGTCAGGTGCGCCAGTTCTGGCGATTGCACGGTGTAGGTCGGCGAAGACGGCCAAAGAGGCGAGGATTCATCGACTGCGTTGGCTGGCCAGTCCGGGTAGGCGCTGACGGTTGAGATGAGTACGTACTGCTCGACCTGATCCGCCAGGGCATTTGCCACTTGTGCGACGTCGACCGGCTCGTAGGCGCTGGTGTCGATCAGGGCATCCCAGGTGCCGGATTCGGCCAGCCGGTGGAGATCTGCGTCGTTTCGGCGGTCGCCGACGACGTGGGTGGCTCCGGCCGGCGGTCGACCGCTCTTGCCGCGGGAGAAGGCGGTCACCTCCCATCCGCGGGTCAATGCGTCGGAAACGACTGTTCGGCCGAGGAACCAACTGCCACCGAGGATGAGGAGTCGCATGGTGATGATCTTGCCGGGTCAGGCCGCCCCATGGCGACACGTCTGGCAGCAGAGTGTCGGCCGACACAGAGCGCAAAAGAAGTTGGTCCGCGGTGCGAACTGCCTCGTGCCACAGTGGGCCCTGGTTCGTTGGAACTGCGAAGCCGAGCTAGTTGAAGAGTTAGGTGGACAATTCGTGAGCCAGAGCCAAGTCCCTGAGTTGGCCCAGAACATCATCGACATGGTTCGAGCCATGCTGGATGACTTGCGGCCCAGGCTCTTGAACGCTGCTCTCACTGGGAGCCGGGCCGAGAATGAGAACGTTCGCCATCAAGGCAACTTCCTCTCGGACTACGACCTCCTCATGCATGACCTCTACAAGGAGCGGCTTGCTGAGTTCGTTCCGTCGTTCATCTATGCCTCGGAGGAATCCGATCCGCAGGTGGTTGGTGCTGATGCTGATCCCGGCCTGTGCGTGCTGGTGGACCCGCTGGACACCAGCGAGCTCGCAGTTCGTGCTCTGCAGGGCTATACGCACATCATGATCTACTCGCTGCCCTTGAAGCGGCCGATCGTTTCGGTGATCGGGGACATCTTTCATCACGTGCAGCTCTATGTTGCCGCGCTGGGGGATGACGGTGTCGACCGTGCGTTTGCCGTGACGGCCGCCGACGAGTGGCATGAACTGCTGCATCGGCCGAGCGTCAGCCTCTCTGAAGCGCTGGTGACCAACTACTTGATGAGACCGGAGGAGAGATTCCTTCCGCTCGCTCGGCAAGAAGGCTTTCTAGAGGCGCTTGGAGCGCCGGGGGCGGATGGCAAGCGGAAGGGTCGGATCGGTGTCGGGCACGGGTCGGTGTGCCTGTGTCATGTCGCCGCTGGGTTCACCGATGCGACGATCGAGATTCAGAAGGGGTTCGCCGCGTGGGACTTCTTGCCGGGGCACTACGTTCTGCACGCGGCTGGCGGCGTCGCGATCGACCTGGAGGGCGAGCCGATCGGACTGGACTATGGCTTGAACAGCCTGCCGGAGATCAGTCGAGCCATGACCGTCAAGCGAAAGTTTGTCGCGACGCGCAGCCTTAGCCTGGCTGAGGAGATCCGCACGACGATTCGCATCTAGTCGCGCACGCGCGACAGCCACAGGCCGCGAGTTGCCTGCAAGACCTGTGATGACGGTTGTGGGCAGAGCGCGCTGGCCACGGGGTGGTCGATCGCGGGCGGCAGCCCGTTGGGCCGGGCGGTAGCCCGGAGGAGGACTAAGGGTGGGCGGGTGCGCGCGTAGCTGGCGCGACGGAGGAGCGACTGCGTAGCACGCGGGGATGATCTTCCCGGTGGGCTTAGGGCTGCGGTAGGGGCTTCTTTTGGTATTCGTCGAGGACGAGTGAGGTGGTGGCAGGGCCTAGGCGGCCGACGGTGTCGACCACGCGGGCTAGTGCGGCGGCGTCCGGGGTGTGGATGTCGAGCAGGAAGCAGTCCTCGCCGGTGAGGCGGTAGGCGGCTGTTATCTCTGGGAGTTCGGTGAAGAGGGCGAGCGCCTCGGGGATCCTGGCGTGGGTGGTGCGGAGTCTGACGACGGCGTGGATGTTCAGGCCGACCTGGGCCGGATCGACGAGCGCTGTGTAGCCCTTGATTACGCCCTGGCGCTCGAGTCGCTGGATCCTGGCGGATACGGCTGGCTGGGAGAGGTTCACTCGGCGGCCGATGTCGGCGCCGCTGAGGCGGCCGTCCTGCTGGAGGATGAAGAGGATCTCGCGGTCGACGGCGTCCAATGAAATCGTCCTTTCCGATGCTGACTGCTTCGGAATCATTGAGAACGCGTGGTCCCGCCGAGCGATTCCGTCACGATGGCACCTCCACCGATCGAGGAGAGCCGCGTATGCGTTACATCATGGTCCCGGGCTGGAACGGTTCGGACGCCGGCCACTGGCAGTCGGTTTGGGAAGCGGACTGGTTGCCCGGGGCAACACGCATCGTACCGGCGTCGTGGTCGCATCCCGATCGTGACGACTGGGTCGAGGCCATCGATCGGCGCGTCCGCGAAAGCGAGTGTGATGTGGTCCTGGTTGCGCACAGCCTTGGGTGTTTTGCCGTGGCCCAGTGGCTGGCGTCGGAGTCCGGTGGTGATGGGCGGGTGCGCGGTGCCTTCCTCGTTGCACCGCCTGACCAGCGTGCTGAGAGCTTTCCCGCGGAGCTTCTCTCCAGCTTTATGGAGCCGGTCGCGGTCGGCGTTCCCGCACTGCTGGTCGCGAGCGAGAACGATCCGTACTGCGAGATCGACGCCGCCGGCCGGATCGCCGGTGAGTGGCAGATTCCACTCGTCAGCGCCGGTGCGCAAGGGCACATCAACTCAGATAGCAAGCTTGAGGACTGGCCTCTAGGTCAGCGGCTCCTGACCAGCTTCGTCGCCGGCCTGGTGCGCTGATCTAGTCTCGGGTGTATGGCAGAGACGAAGTCGCGTACGGCGTTGCTGGCGACGCTGGGTGTGCTGGGTGCTGTTCCGGTGGCGAGCGGGCTCAGTGGCATCCTTGCCGGTCCGAAAGGGGCGCCGGGCGGTGGGCCGACCACGGCGAGTGTCGACAACGAGTACCGGTTCGTGAACACGTTCTGGACCATGGCCGGGCTGGTGCTGTGGTGGTCGATTCGGCGCCCGGAGGAACGGGCGACGGTGACTCGAGCCGTGCTGGGTACTGCTGCCTTGGGCGGGGTGCCGCGGATCATTTCGACGCGCCGCGTGGGTAAGCCGCATCCGGCGTTCCGCGCTGCGCTCGTGCTGGAGTTGGTCGTCGTACCGGTCGTGCTGCTGTGGCACGCTGCCGTCGTCCGCGGCAAGGACAGCCAGAAGGACGACGTACGCGTCACGCAGACCGACTGAAGTTGCTATCGCCGGCGTGCTGACCAGCCGACGTAAGCAACGAACACGGAGACCAGCCAGATGCCGGCCGCCATGGTGGAGGCTCCGGTCCAATCGACGTGGTGTCGAACGATCCGCCCGGGTGAATACGAGTCGGGCTTGGCGAGGATGATCACCACCGTCACCACGAATCCGAGACAGCTGCAGGTCAGGGCCTTCGCCGTAGCTGGAAATATCAGGCAGGTCACCGCCAGCAAGAGATAGGCGATGAACAGCACGGACAACCAGTTCTCGTGTGCCGAGCTGGCACCCCAGATGGCGGCGCTGTCGCCACCCGCGTCGGGGTAAAGCTTGATCAGCCTGATCCCGCTGTAGACCCGTGTCGGCCGACCCTCGCGGGCACCCCAGGTCGTCAGCCATGGCATGGCAAGAAGCACCAGGAGCGCAAGGGCGGTGGCGAAGCCCATCAGGCGATAGTCTCGGCGCTTCTCGGCGTCACCCTGGCCGACGGGTATGGGCGCCTGCAGCGCCTCGATCGGATCGCGATCGCCGGCCGTGCTCATCGGTACTCCATTCCCCAGTGGTCTGTTCGCGGCATTTTCGCAGACGCGGCGCCATGCCTGGCGGACTGGGCAGCCCGGCTTGAGACGTCGGGCTGCTCCGATGGGCGGCCGCTTGCTAGAGGTGCACCCCTAGGCTGACCGATTCGGCCCTCGTGTTCGCGTTGTTGTTGGACTGGTTCCCAAGCTGCGAGTTGAGCAGGGCGCCGAGGACGTTGCTTCCGCTGAGGACATTGGCGTCGTTGAGGGAGCCGTCGACAAGTCCTGCGTTGGCTACGGTCGGAGCGGACAGCGCCGCGGCAGCGAAGGCTCCTAGCGCTGCTGTCGCGAGTCCGCCGAGGATCAGGCGTGTCAGGTTCTTCATGGTTGTCTCCAGAGGTTCTCGTTCTGACAGAGAGCGTCTGCCCGAAGGCGGCCGAACCAGACCGCACCGAACGTAGTTCAATTGGGTACGGCGAACACACAGGCGCGGCCGTTGATCGGCTGAATATCAGTGGTCGGGCGTCGGTGTTGGCCCGGGTGGGGGTTGTTCTCCGGCGTGTTCTTGGAGGAACTCGAGTACATGGGGAGGGCCGCTGGTTTCGGGGTTTTCTTGATAGAGCGCGAGACCCTCGGCTGCGAACTGTGTGGCTAACTCGGGTTGGTCGGTCCAGGTGAGTGTTAGCGCGGCGCTGGCCAGGGCTCGGACTAGTTCCTGGTGGTGTTGGCTGTCTTCGGCGGCGAGGGTACGGCGGATGGCGAGGCCGGTGCGGATGGCGGTGAGGGTTTCCTCCGTGGCGCCGAGCGGGCCGAGGCTGTGGCTGACCTCCTCGCAGGCCCTGGCGTAGGTGGATCGGGCGGACGGGTTGGTTTCGCTGAACTGTCGTAGTAGCTCGAGGGCGTCGTACCAGCGGATCTTGGCTTCGGGTACACGGTCCACATCCACCAGGCCGCTGCCGAGCTGCCGGACGGCTTCGGCGTACGGTCCGCGTCGTAGGCGATCGCTGCCCGCCAGGTATCGACGGCCTCGCGGGCGACAGGTAGCGCATCTTCAGGTCTACCGAGATGGTCGAGCAGGATCCGCTGCTGATCGAGCATGGTCGCCAGCCGCCAGAGCTGGTCGCGAGGACGTGCGGCCATCTTCCGGAGATGGCGAGCGGCCTTGGCTGAGCGCTTCACGGAGCCTGTCGGTTTCCTGACGTTTCGGCGACAGATGAAACGGTCGCGTGTCTGGTCGTCTGCCTGGAGACTGGTCAGTCGGTCAGGTAGTCGAGTCACGGGGAGATGGCCATGGCAGAGGAGTTCTCACGGCGCCGAGTACTGGGTCTGGGTGGGGCTGCTGGACTTGCAGCCGCGGTTGGGCCGGTGGTGGGCAGTGCGACGGCGGCTGGGATTGTGGTGCGGCCGTCCGGGACAGTTGTGGGGCCGGGGTTGCCGTTGTTCGGGTTCGGGTCGGCGCATCACCTGGCGGGATCGAATACCAACAGCTGGCTGCGGTACGCGCGGATCAATGCGATCAGGGTGTTCGCGAAACCCATCGACTGGATCAAACCCTCGGACGTCTCCGCGGGCGGGGTGACGGATCTGGCCAGCTTCGATGCGATGAAGGCCCGGGTGCGCAGCGACCCCGAAGCGACGACGTACCTGAACTGGCCTCAAATCCTGGACCGGTACGAGAACGACATGTCGACCGGCACCAACAAGTTTGTCCTGAATCCGATGTTTCGCGAGCTCAACGAACTCGGTCTCACCATCGTCGCGCAGGCGACACTGGACGGATCGTGGAAGCTGGACTGGCCCGACTACTGGGGCAGGTGGCAGCGCGGTTATGCGCACGCCTACTACCTGGCGAAGAACTTCGGTGTCGTCCGGTTCGCGACCCACAACGAGCCGGACGCCTGGGGCAGTGCAGACCAGGAGGCGCGACTTGAGGCGATCCCGAGCATGGAGGCGTTCCGCCGGTTGCTGCGGTTCAGCTCGGACGCGTTCCGCTGCGGGGTCGAGGATGCCGGCCTTGCTCTCGGTACGTCGATGCGCGCGATCGTGCACGCGCCGGTCGTGACTCGGTCGACTCTGCACGCCAACGGTCTCCGGACCGATGTCCGCGACACGTCCGACCGGACGCCGACGAACATCGAGAAGAACACGGTGACCGAGGGCTACTGGGGTAAGGATCCGCGCGACGACTCTGTCGGGTGGGGCCGCGCCGCGCTCGAGGGCATCTACACCGACTACCGCGGCCAGGTCGTCGACCAGCCGATCTTCGATGTCTACGACACCCATCAGTACAACGAGGACGCGAGCTGGTATCCGGGCGAGCTGGACGTGATCAAGGCCAAGGTCCGTCAGTATGCGAAGAAGGACCTCCCGATCGTGTACTCCGAGGTCAACCGCTACAACACCAGCTGGTTCGACGGCGTCAACCACACCCTGGAATACGCTCCGATCGCTCGGGATGTCGGGCAGATCGCGGCCACCTCAACGCACTTCGGGGTCGGTCAGAACGGCGGCGGACTGCTGTTCTTCAAGTTCTCGAACACCGCTGGGTACCGGACCGGCTTCTACTACACCGACGAGACGACCGCCCGGAACGACATCCGCGGCGCGACCAGAGGCGCAGAGTCGCTCCGCCTGTTCAGTCGTGCCTTGGTGGGTGACGTGGACCGAATCTCGGTACCGGTCGATGCCCGCCCAGCGAGCTTCCACGTGTATGGCTCGTACGACGCCGCGTCGCATCGGCACCAATTGCTGACGACCCAGGAGGGCGCGAGCGCCGTCACCTTCGAGCTCGACCTGTCGGGGTTCACGCCGCCAGTGGCGGTCGATCAGGTGGTGACTGTCGAGGAGGTCAGTGCGCGTCGCCCCGGTGGGATCTCGCGCTGGGTGACTGTCCCGGCGGACAAGCGCGTCAGTTGCGTTCAGCCGGGTGACTCGACCTGGCTGATCACTGTGCCGGACGCATCGGTCAGCGAGTTGCCACCACTGACCGCCACTCAGAATGCCCTGGTCCGCAACGGTAGCGACGACGCCGATCGTGCCTTGGGTGGCGATACCCTGGCCGTCCAGCGCAAGACCAACGCGGCGGACGAGGTGACCTTCCTCCGCTTCGACCCAGCCGGCCCAACCACCGGCACGCTGAGCCGCGCCGTACTCCAGATCTACGGCAAAGTCGAAGCCAACGCCGACATTTGCACCTTCTGGGTCTTCGCCCGCCCCAACCTGGACTGGGACGAGAACACCCTGACCTGGAACAACGCCCCGTACCTCCCAGCCGGCGACAGTGTCCTGCACAACTCGGGCAAAGAGGTCTGGCCGGCCGGTCAACTGTCGGTCACCGAGGACCTCGACTACCACCGCCTGGACGTTACGGACGTGGTCCGTGAGCTCGGCACCGCACCCCTCACCTTCATTCTCATCAAACAGTCTCGCTATCCGACGGACACGAGTGAGAACGACCGCCGGGTGACCCTGCTCAACCGCAACTACGTCTCCACCTGGGCCCGCCCCCGGCTGCGCCTCTGGACCACCTGACTCAGCCCTTCTTGCGCAGTCGTCCCCAGGGCTTGAAGACGGAGAGGACGACGGCGAAGACCAGCAGGGTCGGTGACACGATGGGCGGGAAGATCAGGTCCGCGGCGTTCAGGTCGCCGCCGGCGCGGGCCTGGTCTGCCATGGCCTCGACGCCGGGCCGAAGGGCGACCAGGGTCAGGGTGCTCAGCAGTAGGTTGAGGAACAGCTTGACGGCAACCCACCAGTACTTCAGCAGGCCGTACTTGCCACCCAGGGCAAGGATCACCCCGGTCACCAGACAGGTCAGTCCGGACGCCGTCATCGGCCAGACCGCGACCAGCTCCAGTGCCTGGAAACTGATGGCTTTGCGTTCTGGGTCGTCGGTCAGCAATGACCCGAAGACCAGGACGCCCATCGTGACGTCGAGGCCGAGCCGGGCGCCGACCGAGGCGAGGTGCAGGACGAGCACGAGCTTGCGAGCACGCCCACCGAGCCGCCATGGCCGAGCGGCGGGGCCAGCCGTTGTCGTGGACATCTCGGTACTCCCTTTCAAGGTCGATACCGAAATTGTTCCGCTCGGGGCCGGTCCGCCGCGTCGACCCCAGGAAGGCTCTCGCTGTACGCCCGACGTAGTACCGAGTCAGTGGGCGTGTGGTGTTGCGCCGACGGATGGCTTGGCTACTGGGACGACTAGCAGTGCGAGCAGTGCGGCTACCGCGGCGGTGATGGCGGCGAAAGTGAAGCCGTTGGTGAAGCCGGTGCCGGTGGTGCCTGCGATGCTGGCGGCGGCGATGCTGGAGACTACGGCGACGCCGAGGGCGGCTCCGAATTCGTGGAAGGTGCTTAGGAGGCCGGAGGCTGTGCCGGCTTCGTGGTGGGCTACCTGGCTGAGGGCGGTCACTGATGAGGCTACGAAGGCTGCGCCGATACCTGCTGCGCCGACGCTGATGCCGATCACTACGGTCGCTGGGCCGGCCCAGATCGCGGCGATCGCCGTACCGGCGGCTGCGATCAGCAGGCCGACGACTGCGACCGGGCGCGCGCCCGTGCGACCGATCGCCTGGCCGGCGGCTTGTGCGCCGAGGATCGTGGCCACGGCGACCGGCAGGAAGAGCAGGCCGGTGCGGAGGGCGCCGTACCCCTGGTGGTGTTGCAGGTAGAACGATCCGAGGAAGAAGACCGCGATCATCAACGCAGTCGCTACCAGGATCAGGAAGGTGCCTGAGGCAACTGGTCGGCGGGTCAGGATGCGCAGGTCCATCAGCGGGGACTGCACAGTGCGCTGTACGACGGCGAACACCGTGTAGAGGACGATTGCCGCTGCCAGCGTGCCGAGGGTGCGGCCGCTGAGCCAGCCCGCGTCTCCGGCGTTGATGAGCGCGTAGATCGCCGTACCGGTTCCTGCGGTGACCAGCAGTGCGCCGGGAACATCGAGGCGAGCCCGCGGTCCGGTCGGCAGGTCGCGCGGCAGCGTCCGGCTCAGCAGGGCGAAGACGATGATGCCGATCGGCACGTTGATGTAGAACACCCATTGCCAGCCCGGACCAGCGGTCAGGAGTCCACCGAGCAGTACGCCGATCGCCGAGCCACCGCCGCCCAGCGCGGACCAGATGCCCAGGGCCTTGTTGCGCTCGTCGCCGTGGAAGGCCTTGGTGACGACGGACAAGGCGGCCGGGGACAGCATGGCCGCTCCGATGCCCTGCGCCACGCGGCCGCCGATCACCAGCGCGGCGTTGTCGGCCAGGCCGGTGACCAGAGAAGCGACGGTGAAGACGAGCAGGCCAGCCAGTACGACGCGGCGCGGGCCCAGCAGGTCTGCGGCCCGACCGCCCAGCAGCATCAGGCCGCCGAACATCAGGGTGTAAGCGCTGACTACCCAGGTCAGGGTGTCGCGGGCCAGGCCCAGATCGGTGCCGATGTGCGGCAGCGCGATCGCGACCACGGTCACGTCGAGGATCAGCATGAACTGCGCGACACCCAGCAGCGCCAGCAGGCGCCAGCGGCGAGGGTTCACGGTTCCGGTCTCGCCAGCGGTCATGGCGGCAACTCCAATTCGTACAGTGATGTATGAGTTAACTCTGCTACCGTAACTCGTACACCAGTGTTCGACAAGAGGGGGGCGAGATGACCGCGACCCGCGCCAAGGTGCCGGCGAAACGAGCCGATGCGCAGCGCAGTATCGAAGCGATCCTCGATGCGGCGATCCGCTCCCTGAGCCGGAACCCGGAGGCCAGCGTCAGCGAGATCGCCAAGACAGCCGGCGTCGGACGCGTCACCGTGTACGGGCACTTCCCCAACCGCGCCGACCTCGTCGAGGCAGCGATGACCCGCGCGATCGCCGATGGGCATGCCGGCCTCGAGGCAGTCGACCTGTCCGGCGATCCGCGAGAGGCGCTCGCCCGGCTGATCGATTCCAGTTGGCAACTGGTCAGCCAGTCGAGGTCACTCCTGACCGCGGCCCAGGACGTCCTGTCGCCCGGCAGGATCCGCGAGCTGCACGCCGGCCCGGTCGAACGGGTGGAGGGCCTGGTCGAACGCGGTCGCGCCGAAGGGGTCTTCCGGACGGACCTGCCGACCACCTGGCTGGTCGGCGTACTGCACAGCATCATGCATAGCGCTGCCGATGAGATCAACGCCGGCCGCTTGACCCCGGACGTTGCTGCTGACTACATCGCCGCCACCGCGCTGTCCGCGTTCACGCCGCCCTCACTGGCTGGCTAGGGTCCAGCTGCTCAGTAGGCGCAGGGAATCGGCCGTCGCGGAGCCGGGCTCCACGTTGTAGACGCACAGCATCTGGTCCGGGTCGTCGGGTAGGTGGAGTGCTTCGTAGGAGAAGTGCAGCTCGCCGACCTCTGGGTGCAGGTAGCGCTTGGTGCCGTGGGTGCGCATGAGGACGTGGTGCTCGTTCCACCAGCCCGGGAACTCGGGCGACCGCAGGGTCAGCTCGCCGAGCAGGTCGGCCAGCCGACGGTCGTTCGGGTGGCGGCCCGCGTCCAGCCGAAGCATGGCGACGGTTTCGGATGCGATCTGCGCCCAGTCGCCGACGCGCTCACGGGCCTCCGGGTTCAGCAGGTAGTAGCGAGCCAGGTTGCGCTGCGGGACGGGCAGCGCCTCGAAGTCGGTGAGCACTGCGCGGGCGAGGCGATTGGACGCCAGTACGTCGGTACGCCGGCCGATGATGAATGCGGGGACCTGGTCCAGTGTCTGGAGCAACAGGTGCAGCCCTGGGCGGACGCGCTGCGCTGAGATCGCCGTACGGCGAAGTGGCCTGGCCAGCAGGTCCTTGAGGTGCTCGCGCTCGGCCAGGTCGAGGCGGAGCGCCTGGCACAGCGCCTCGACGACCTCCGGTGATGGCGATCCGGCGCGGCCTTGCTCCAGCCGGGTGTAGTACTCCGTACTCACGCCGGCCAGACGGCTCACCTCGTCACGACGCAGCCCGGGCACCCGGCGGACGCGGCCGTCGTCGACGATCCCCGCCTCGTCAGGGGTGACCCGCGCGCGACGGGAGCGCAGGAAGTCGGAGAGCTCAGCACTGCGGTCCATGGATCCAGTGTCGTTCATCGGATCGACCTGTACGGCGTCCTGGGTGGCCCTGCGGGTACCTGCCTGGACAGGCCTTGTTCGGGGCCTCTCAGCGGCGTTCGGGCCTGGTGTTCTGGAAAGACCGCAACTACCTGCTCCGAAAGGTGTTTCCATGTCCCAGCCCCTCACCGGCCGCGTCGCAGTCATCACCGGCGCGTCCAGCGGAATCGGCGAAGCCGCAGCCGAGCACCTGGCCGGCCTCGGCGCGCGCGTCGCCGTACTGGCTCGTCGTGCTGACCGGTTGACCGATCTGGTTGCCCGCATCGAGAAAGACGGCGGTACGGCGATCGCCATCGCTGCTGACGTGTCCGACGCTGCCGCGGTCCGGGCAGCCGCCGATCAGGTGGCTGGTGAGTTTGGTGGCGCTGACCTGCTCTTCAACAACGCGGGAGTGATGCTGCCGGCGCCGATCGACGAAGTTGCGACCGGCCAGTGGCAGCAGATGATCGACACCAACATCGCCGGCTTGATGAACGTCATCGGCGCCTTCGTCCCGCAGTTGGTCAAGGCCGCAGCCGAGCGCGGCGTGGCCGATCTGATCAACACCTCGTCGATCGGCGCTCAGAACCCGTACGCCAACTTCGCCGTGTACTGCGCCAGCAAGGCCTACGTCACCCAGCTCTCCAAGCAGATGCGCGCCGACCTGGGGCCGAAGAACGTCCGCGTGGCGGCGATCGAACCCGGATTCACCACCACCGAACTCCAGAGCCACGTCACCGACCCCGGCATTTCCGAGTGGCTGGAGGGCGCCAAGACCCAACTCGAGTGGCTGACCCCGGGCGATATCGCTGTGACTGTTGGGTTTATCGCGTCGCTCCCGGCGCGGGTGAACCTGCAGCAGCTCACCGTGATGCCGACCGGCCAGACCAGCTGACATCGCCCGGCGACCCACGGCTGTGTGGGTCGCCGGGCTCGGTCCGGGTCGCATGCGGGTCAGGCAGCTTTGATCATGTCGGATCGGGACGGCTGCCTGTACTGGGATCCGTCCAGGTTGAAGGCGCGGGAGGCGATCACGAGGGCGGCGGCTGCGAGCACGATGTCCTTGAGGACGTACTGGCCCTCGATCGTGGGTGTTCCGCCGGGGAACAGGTCGGTGAAGAACAGGACGAGCGGTGCCATGATGCCGCCGAGCGATACCGCGAGGACGAGTAGTCCGGTGCGGAGCAGTAGGCCTGTGATCAGGGTGAGTCCGATGAAGGTTTCCAGTCCGGCTGTCATCAGTACGGCGTTGCGTCCGTCGATCATGCCGAAGGTGAGGGCGTCGACGGTCCGGGCAACCAGTGCCTCCGCGGGGCTTGCGCCGGGGAAGAACTTGAGCAGGCCGAAGCCGAGGAAGATGAGGCCGAGGCTGATCCGCAGGATGTCGACGTTGTGGCGGCTGACCCAGTTGCCGGCGGTACGAACCAGTCGGGTGTCGAGCGAGATGCTCATGGTGGTTTCTCCTGTCGAGGTGGTGTGGCATCAGCCTGCCGGTGATCACCTGCCCACCGCGTCGCCTTCGTGGCTGCTCCCGCTGTACCCCCGCTGCGGTAGCGGTCAGGGTCATCACCTAGTCGCCGCGGGGTACACGGTGGTAGCGCCCTGCATACTCCCGCTGCGGTACGACGATCACCCTCAGCGGGACGACGCGACCCGCGCCCGGCTCGGCCAGGGTTGGTCACATGAGACTTAAGTGGCTGCCGGTCGCCGTACTCTCGTTGCTGGGAGTCGGCATGTATTCCTGGGCGCTGACGCGCGGTCAGCCGCACGAGTTCTACAGCGCCGCTGCCATGAGCATGAGCCAGAGTTGGTCGGCGTTCTTCTACGGGGCGCTCGATCCAGCGGTCACGATCACGACGGACAAGTTGCCTGGGGCACTGTGGGTCCACGCGGCGTTCATCCGGCTGTTCGGTCAGCACGAGTGGGTGCTGCTGCTACCCCAAGCGCTCGCTGGGGCGACCGCCGTACCGCTGCTGTTCGGTGCTGTACGGCGATGGGCTGGCGACCGCGCGGCGGTGGTTGCCGGGAGCACCTATCTCGCGATGCCGATCAGCTTCGCGGCCGCGCAGATCAGCATCCCTGATCCACTGCTCACCACCTGCCTGACGGCGGCCGCCTACACGCTCGTGCGTGCCCTCGACGGCGACCAGCGCTGGCTGCTGCTGTCGGCGGCGATCGTCGGCGCAGCCTTCCAGGTGAAGATGCTGCAGGCGTGGGTCCTGGTACCGGTCTTCGGTCTGACCTACCTGATCTGCGCCAAGGCCGCCGCCCGGATCCGCTGGCTGAACGTCTTCCTGTACGGCGGTGTCGCGCTCCTCGCGTCGGTCGCGTGGATGAGCGTGATCTCGCTGATCCCCACGAGCCGGCGTCCCCTGCTCGATGGGAGCGAGGCCGGATCGCCATGGGAGATGGTGTTCCTCTACAACGGCATCGACCGCAGCGCAGCCGGCGAGATCACGACGATCCTGAGCCGCTTCAGCGGAACACCGGGACCACTGCGGCTGTTCAACGAGCAGCTCGCACCGCAGGCCGGATGGCTTCTACCGCTGGCGGTTCTCGCCCTGGTGACCGGTCTGGTTACCAGTCGCACGGCCGGTCGGCATGCGCTCTCTGGCTGGATTCTGTGGGGTGGCTGGCTTGGTCTCAACTGGATCGCCTTCAGCGTCTTGAGTGGGCTGCACCCGTATTACCTGACCGTTCTTTCACCCGCCATCGCAGCACTCGTCGGCGCCGGAATCGATCAGGCCCTCACGGCATGGCGCACAAAGCAGGCAGCGGGCTGGGTCCTTCCGGCAGGCATCGTGATCACGGCGGGCTGGTCGGTGCTGCTCATCGAACGCCAGCTGACCGGCCTTCCGTGGCTCATGCCGCTCGTCGCCGGACTCGCCGTACTGGCTCTGGTTCTGCTGTTCCTGCAGCGAAGCCGGTTCACGCTCGTGGCGACGACGGCCGCCGTACTAGCAGCGCCGCTGTGCTGGACCTTGTCCACACCGGCCATCCCCGAAGGATCGACCCGGATCATCAGCCCGATCGCCGGACCGCCCGCCTATCTGGCGCCCCTCAGACAGGATGCCGGGGCAACCGGGGTGGACGCCCAGCTTCTCGCCTACCTGCAGGCCCGGCGCGAGGGCGAACGCTTTCTCTTCGCAACCGGCGAATCCAGCAAGGCCGCCGACTACCTGTACGCCGGTTTCCCGGTCCTGCCGTTCCGTGGGTTCACCAGCGGGGCGCCGTCCGTACCTGCTGAGGAGGTCAGCCGGCTGGTGTCCGATCGCGAACTGCGCTTCATCCTGATGATGGACCAGCCCGGCATGACCCCACGATCCACCGATCGAGTCCGCTGGATCAAGCAACACTGCCAACTGATCGACCGCATCGCCTACGGTGCGACAGGTCCCGCGGGCCCGTGGGATGCCGACCTCTATGACTGCTACTGACGCTCTATCGTTGGGCGGCATGAGCTACCAGCAGCAGCCGCCGTACCAGCCGCAGCCGCCGTACCAGCCGCAGGCTCCGCAGCAGTTTCAGCCTCCGCAGCAGTTTCAGGCGCAGCCTCCGATGGGGATGTTGCACCTGACGATCCAGGGCAACACCATGACGAGCAGCATGATCCTGCCGACGGTGCGTCTGAACGGCTACCCGGTGAAGGTGAAGTACGGGCGGAACGACATCCCGGTGTTTGCCGGCCCGCTGCACATCGACATCCACAGCCAGTGGATGCGCCGCTTCGGCATGGCCGGACTCGACTGCACGGTCCAGCCGAACCAGGCGGTGCCGGTGTTCTACGCGGCGCCGTACAGCCAGTTCACCACCGCTGGGAGCATCGGCCACAGCGAGGTGAAGCGCAATGGCCTCGGATCCTTCCTGGGCCTGATGGCAGGGGTCGTCGTCCTGTTCGCGCTGCTTGGCCTGGCCGCCGCGCTGAACTAGGTGACGGGCGGACGCCGAACGCTCCTCGCCGCGAAGCTCGGTCGGGACTCGCGGAATATCTATCGTGGCGAGAGTAGACATTGGTGGGTGGCGTGTGTAGTGTTCTTCTCGTTGACAGAGAAGAACAGCGAAGCTGACGTGGACAGCTAACGTTCTGTCCAAGAGTGCGATTGTGTAGTTGGTACGACGGCGGATTCCGCCGGGCCGATCAGTGGAAGGGCTCGGGTTTCGCGCCAAGGTCAGAGTCTGTGGAGCCGGTGGTCGATCAGGGTTCCGGGCTTGACGGATCGAAGTAGCAGTTCGCAGTTGCAGTTGTAATGAGCAGTTGAACAAGCAGTTGTGGTTCGAGAGAGAAGGGAAGGGATTACACCGTCGGATCGCCCGCCAGTGCCAGTAGTTCGCCGGGCGGGTGCCGCAGTTCCATCAGATGGGAAGGTGGTCTTCGGTTACGCATTCAGCGATCCCTGCAGCGACGGCCTTCACGTGGCGCGCTGTGGACATGCAAGGCCGGCCTCACGGCCGGTAGATGGTGACAATCCAACTACCCCTTGGGCCCCGGTGCTTCGGCACCGGGGCCCTTCGGCACGGAGGTTCGATGACCCCAGACAGGTACACGGAGACTTTGTTGAGTTCAGACACGACGGCCGGACCGGCCCATTTCGACGACGATGACTACCCCGCCTTCACGATGGGCCGGGCCGCGGAGATGCTCGGCACCACGCCAGGGTTCCTGCGCAGTCTCGACGAGGCGAAGCTGATCACGCCGCAACGCTCCGAGGGCGGCCACCGCCGCTACTCGCGCTACCAGTTGCGCCTGGCCGCCCGCGCCCGCGAACTGGTCGACCAAGGCACCGCACTCGAGGCCGCCTGCCGCATCATCATCCTGGAAGACCAACTCGCCGAAGCCCTCCGCATCAACGAGGAACGCAACAACCAGCCCTGACTCCCCACGATCCGGTACGACGTTGAGCACGGCTCAACCATGTGCGCGCCCGATCCGTGGTTGATGGGCGCTCAAGGTGCGCGGGCCGGACGACTTGAGCACGGTTCAACCGTTTCGCTGGGCGTCGCGTGGTTGAGGGGTGCTCAGGGTGCGCCGGCCGGGCGACCTTGAGCACGGTTCGACCGTTCAGCGGGGTGCCAGATGGTTGGTGGGCGCTCAAGGTGGCGCCGGACGACGGCCTCGCGCTTCGCGGGTGGTCGGGGTGCGTTGGTCGGAAAGAAATGGTCGGATAGCCGACCAAAAGTTGCCGACTAACGCGGAACCGCAGGCATCACGTACCTCAGCCACAGCCCGTCAGCCCGAGGCGACCGCGGTGAACGTCGCCTGAGCTTCCGGGCTGTCGTTGCTGCCCGGAAAACGAGGGGATCTCCCCTGAAGTTGCCGGTTCTCCCTTCAAAATATGGGGGGAGAACCGGCAACTTGAAGGGAGATCCCCTCAAATTTCGGGGGCGGGGCGGGGC
>NZ_SMKA01000555.1 GCF_004348455.1 Kribbella albertanoniae | reverse complement strand
CTACTAACCCCAGCGGCCGCCCTTCCCGCCTTCCCTCAATCCACCGCGCACCTCCAGCATTTAGACAAGACCTCTTGTACAAGCCCAATTGCAAACCGTCCGCCCTCCTCCCTCGCGGCCCTCGCTGCCGCGGCCCCGCCTCCGACCGCTGGCCCCTCCGCGACTGAACCCACCATGCAAATCCCCACCGACTGTCCCCACCATGCCGCCAGCAACCGCTACCCAGCAGCAATCCCGCGCCACTCAACTCCCCCACGCACACTGAATCCACTCGCCAAGCACCGAACACGCCGGCACCGCTCGCGCCCTCCCCAGCCGCGGCGCACCTAGCCCATGCGCGCCGCCGCCCTGGCCCTCAGCACAGCCGTCGCTGCAACCAACAACCTCCGCCACTTCCGCTCCCCCACCACGGGCGTCCGCTGGGTGCACCTAGGGTCGGTCGGCGGCCTCACCACAAGCCAGTACGACCTTGAGCACGGCTCAACCACCTCCGCACCCTGCAAGCGGTCGACGTGACCCGGCCGGTCCACCTTGAGCACCGCTCAACCACCTCCGCACCCTGCAAGCGGTCGACGGGCGCTCAACGTGAGCCAGCCGGTCGACCTTGAGCACGGTTCGACCATTTCGGCGGGGTGTCAGATGGTCGGTGGGTGCTCAAGGTGACTCCCGTTCCACGATCCCGGGGTCCCGAGGCTGTCCCGTGCGTTATCCGATGGATTTTCGTCACCGAGTCCCCCCGAGCCACCGGATAGCGCAGGTCCCGAGCATCACGCACCTCAGCCCAGCCAACGCGAGCCGTCGGTCGCCGACGTCGCCAACCGACCCAGCCATCCGCTCCGCCCGCCCGCCGCCGAACCAACTGCGGCCGCCCCCAGCCACCGCTGGCCAGACAACC
>NZ_SMKA01000554.1 GCF_004348455.1 Kribbella albertanoniae | reverse complement strand
AGCCCCCTCTGTACGCCGGCCGCCGTGGCGAGCAACCACTGCCGTAGGTTCGCGGCCGCATCCGAGCGCGCCGCCACCAGCGTCGCCGTACAAGACACCCACACATCCAGCACAGGAGCCGGATACCCATCGAGCTGGGGGCTCGTGGATGGGCGGTTAGGCGGCGGCTTGGTGGAGGCGGGACTCGGCTTGGTCGAGTACGGCGGTCAGGGCTACTGGGGGATGGTTCCAGAGGATTTCGGCGCGGGCGTTGTGGAGGGCCGGCCAGAGACTTGCGGCCCAGGCGACCTCCAGCTCGTCGGGCGTGAACTCCCGTTCCTCCTGATAGGCAACGAGAAACGCCTCCGAACTGGCCAGCGGGGCGAGCGTCGGAACCTCAGTGCTGGCGAAGGCGCCCGCAGCAGCGCCAACCAGCGCGGGCTCCGGCAACCACGCGACGCTGTCCCAATCATGTACGACGTATGGCGTGTGCCCGTGCCATCGCAGGTTCTGGGCTTCCCAGTCCGCGTGACCGAGCATACGTCGCATCGACCCGGCCTTCAGCAACCGCTTTCGCGCCCGAGTGGCGATCGCCACCAGATCCGCCCGCAACGAATCCGCACCCGGCCTCGTGTCGTGAACCGCGTTCGGCGGCCACTCGCCCGGGCCGTCGTGATCCCAGCGCACCCACTCCGGATTAGGCAGCGGCGGCGGATGTTGGAGCCGCCGGGTCACCTCCATGACCGCGGAATACAGTCGCGCCGAGCGCTTCGCCGTACCAGCATCGTTGCCGCGAGCAACCTCACCACCAGGCACCCACTCCTCCGCATGCACCGCCCGCCCGTCCACCACACTCACCCCGGTCAACGGCCGAGCACAAGGCAACCCAGCCGCAACCACCGCCCCCCTGCACCGCCAAAC
>NZ_SMKA01000553.1 GCF_004348455.1 Kribbella albertanoniae | reverse complement strand
AGAGACAGTGACAACCCTCATCACCGCCCTCCCCCCAGAAGCCCGCTAACCGGTACGACGTCGAGCACGCATCAACCACGCACACGGTCCGGCGGCGGTCGAGGCGCGCTCAAGGTGAGGTCGCCGGGCGACCTTGAGCACGGATCAACCATCCACACGGTCCGGCAGTGGTCGAGGGGCGCTCAAGATGAGCTGGCTGGGTGACCTTGGGCACGGGTCGATCGTTTCGGCGGGGTCGGATGGTTGGTGGGTGCTCAAGGTGATTCCCGCCCCGCGATTTCGGGTGCCTGGGCTGTCTCGTGCGTTATCCGGTGGATTTTCGTCACCGAGCACCCCCGATCCACCGGATAGCGCAACGTCGGGCTTCACGTGCCTCAGCCATAGCCCGTCAGCTCCAGGCGAGGTGAAGCCGCGGTCGGCGGCCTCGCCATCCGGCCCAGCCATCCGCGTGGCGCACCCTCTGGTTTCAGCCGACCGCCGTTGCCTGAGCTTCCGGGCTGTGGTTGCGGCGCGGAAAGCGAGGGGATCTCCCCTGAAATTGCCGGTTCTCCCTTCAAAATATGGGGGGAGAACCGGCAACTCGAATGGATAGCCCTTCAAATTTCGGCGCTCTGCTGCGCCGCGTGTAGCTGAGCCGGGTGTACTGCGGTCACACCTACTGGGGAGCTCGGACATCTGGTCGTGTGTCCGGGGTCCCCAGTAGGTGTACGCGGTTCGGCCGTTTCAGCTGGTTACTGCGCTGGCTGGGGAGTTCTACCCGTCATTTTCGGGTGGTACGGCTCCCCAGCCTCACCGGACAACCGCGTCCAGCACCTCCAACCAGCCCGATCTGAGTCGAACCACCTCGGCGGGTCAGCAGAAAAGCCGCGTCACCGTCGGCAGCAACCAAAGCCCGTCAGCCCCAGGCCTCGTTCACCT
>NZ_SMKA01000552.1 GCF_004348455.1 Kribbella albertanoniae | reverse complement strand
GCGGAGAGGTCGCCGCGGGCGGTGACCGAGACCTGGGTGCCGTCGGCGGCGTAGACCTGGGCCGGGAGCGGCTCGGAGAAGACTGTGGTGGGGGCGAGTGCGGTGATCGCGCCGGGCCAGGGCTGGTCGGGTGAATGGGCGGGAACCGGGCGGTCGCCCCACGGGACCAGGGTCTGGCGCTCCGCGAAGCCGCGGCCGCCGCCGACCACCACCGACACGACAGCGCCGTGGCCGAGCATGCTCTGGACCCGGGACAGTGCGCGGTGGATCCGCTCGTCCGGCCCGCCACCCCACAGGCCGTCGGCCTGGGCACCGACCGGGTCCACCTGCTCCGGGACGAGCCGGATCCGGGTGACCGGTGAGGTCAGGTCACTGGTCGCCGTACCGCTGCCTTGGAGTTGCCAGCGGACCCGGTCGACCACATCGGCCGCGGTGAACCAGCGTGGGTGCAGCCACTCGCGCTCGTGGATCCGCCCGGACTCGGTCCCGACCTCGACCCGCAGCGTCGTACACACCCCGCCGAGCTCGGTCAGCCGGTCGACCAGCTCGTCGGCCACCGACCGGACCGCGAACGCCACCTGGTCGACCCGATCCACCGACGGCTCGAACTCGAGCGTGCGGGTGAGCTCCGGCGGCACCTCCCGCGCCACCACCGGCCGGTCGTCCGCCCCGCGGGCCAACTGATGTGCGAACGCACCATCCGGGCCGAACCGGGTCAGCACCTCGGTAGCAGACAACTGCGCGAACGCCCCCAACGACCGCAACCCGAGGCGGCGCAGCAGACCGGTGAGCGTTGGCTGCTCGAGTACGTCGACGCTCAGCGGCGCGAGAAACTTCGACGACTCACCTGTCGGCACCACCAGCACCCGGGTCTGCTCGGAGCTCACCCGGGCCGCCTGCTCAGCCGCGAACGGACCATCCGCCACCC
>NZ_SMKA01000551.1 GCF_004348455.1 Kribbella albertanoniae | reverse complement strand
GGCCACCCAGGCCGGCCCGCGGACCTACCCATGTCCTGGCACGGCCACCGCCCATCTGGGATCACCTATTGCGGTCCTTCAGCCACGGCTCTCCCAGTCAAGGCCGGCACACTCATGACCCCCACCCCGACCGCTGGTCGATCCTCACTGCCACCGCCTCTGCGGCGCTCCTTCCGGCTGACCAGTCTCACCCCCCAAGCCTGTGCGAGATATCTCAGCTCCACGGCGAGTGCACCACCGGACAGCCCGGCAACTCGATCGCGCTGCTGCTGTCCACTGCGAATCCGCACACCTCTCCGTCTCACCCCGTCTGATGAGCTGCCCAAGGCCGGTCAGTTGAGGGCTTCCCCCACCCGAGCCGGTACGACGTTGAGCACGGGTCAACCATCCGCACGGGTCAGAAGGTGGTCGACGGGCACCCAAGGTGCGTAGGCCGGGCAACCTTGAGCACGGGTCAACCACCCGCACGGGCCAGAAGGTGGTCGAGGGACGCTCAAAGTGCGTTCGTCGGGCGACCTTGAGCACGGTTCGACCGTGGCGGCGGGGTGCCCGATGGTTGGTGGAGTCTCATGGTGACTCCCGCTCCACGCTCCACGCTCCCCGGGTTCTCGGGATGCCCGATGCGTTATCCGATGGGCTTTCGTCACCGAGTCCCCAAAATCCATCGGATAGCGCAGAACTCGAGCATCACGCACCTCAGCCACAGCCCCGTCAGCCCCGGGCAACGTGAAAGCAGGGAGCCGTGTGGCGAAGGGGGTGCGGCTGTCTCGTGGTGTGCTTGGTCCGCGGTTGGTGACGGTGCCGGCGGTGCGCGGTGGCCGGCGTGCGCGGTGGCCGGCGGTGCGCGGTGGCGGGGGTGTGCGGTGGCCGGCGTGCGCGGTGGCCGGCGTGCGCGGTGGCCGGCGGTGCGCGGTGGCCGGCGGTGCGCGGTGGCGGGGG
>NZ_SMKA01000550.1 GCF_004348455.1 Kribbella albertanoniae | reverse complement strand
CTGAACCCACCGTGTCCGCGAGCGGGGTTGCCTGTCGAGTCGGGGGGTTGCCCCCTGAGATTTTCGATGGGCAACCCCCCCAGCCGAGGGGATATCCGGCTCTTTTGCTCGACGTGTGGGTTCTGTACGGCGGCGGTGGTGGCGGTGCGCTCGGATGCGGCCGGTCTCCTGCGGCAGATAGGGCTGATCCCTCGCCTGCGATGATCCGGAGACCGTCCCCGCCGTTTCGCCGGACATCACCCGGGGGCGTGGACACCCTGCGGTGGGCTTAACAAGTAATGACCTGTTCACGCCCACCAGTTCCTGTTCACACCCCCAGTTGTCGGCTCGGCCGGGGCCTGCACGCGGGCCAGCACAGCGTCGTACCCGCAACGTCCGAAGGACCCGCGCACCTGGTCTTCGGATCGTCGGACGTTAAACGCTGCTCGGGGCTAACGTCCGAAGGACGCGCGCGCCTGGTCTGCGGATCTTCGGACGTTGTGACGGAGATGATGGCAATCACCCACACATCGGACGGGAGAGCCGGATATCCGTCCGTGTTGTCCCTCCTCAGCTCGTATACGGCGAGAGAAGGGGCAACACCAACTGATATCCGTTGGCGTTGCCCCACCCCGCGCCTTCGCGCCCTGCGCGGCCGCCCCGCGCGGCCGCCCCGCGCCCGCTTGCTCGCTGCCCGGGTGCACTTGAGGGGATCTCCGTTCGAGTTGCCCCTTCTCCCCTCGTATTTCGAGGGGAGAAGGGGCACATTCAGGGGATCTCCCCTCAAATTTCGGCTGCCCGGCCCGGCCCGGCTGCCCGGCCCGGCCCGGCCCCTCTCGGCCGGCCCGGCTGCCCGGCGCTGCTCCTCCGCCCTGCCGCGCCACATTGGGCACGGGTCGGTCATTTCCGCGGGTGAGCCGTGGTTGAGGGGCGCTCAAGGTGGGGGTGGCGGGTGATGGTGCCGGTGGTGGTGT
>NZ_SMKA01000549.1 GCF_004348455.1 Kribbella albertanoniae | reverse complement strand
GGGCTGGGGCGGGTGATCGAGCCGGGGGATCTGACGGCGCTGAAGGTGTTCGAGGGTGTTGGAGTGGTGGAGATGTGGGAGCGGTTGCGGCGCAAGGAGGTGGGGACGGAGCGTTGGGCGACACGGATGGCAACGGTGGAGCCGGAGCGGGATTTGGAGCGAGCGGCTGCTGTTGGCGGGCGGTTCGTGATGCCGGGCGACGCCGAGTGGCCGGAGCAGGTGGAGGTGCTGGCTGAGGCGGGTCAGTTGACGCGGCGGGCTGGAGTGCCGTTCGGATTGTGGGTGCGCGGGCCGGCGAATCTGCGGCAGGTGCTTGAGCAGTCGGTGGCGATTGTCGGGGCTCGGGCGTGTTCGTCGTACGGGTCGCACGTTGCTGGTGAGTTGGCGGCGGGGTTGTCGGCGAAGGGGTTCGCCGTGGTGTCGGGCGGGGCGTACGGGATCGATGCGGCGGCGCATCGGGGAGCGCTCGCGGCCTCGGGCGTGACCATCGCGGTGCTGGCCTGCGGGGTGGACAAGAGCTATCCGCAAAGCAATTCGGCGTTGTTCAGCCGGATCGTCGAGCAGGGACTGGTGATCAGTGAGTTGTCGCCGGGGTGTTCACCGAGCAAGCTGCGGTTCCTCGCTCGCAACCGCCTGATCGCGGCCGCCAGCCAAGGCACGCTGATCGTCGAGGCAGCAGTCCGCAGCGGCGCCCTGAACAGCGCAGGCTGGGCCGAGCAGTGCGGCCGCCCGGTGATGGCCGTTCCGGGCCCCATCACCTCCCACATGTCCGAAGGCAGCCACGTGCTGATCCGCGAGCGCGACGCCGTACTGGTCACCGACGTCGACGAGATCATCGAAGCCGTCTCCCCACTAGGCAGCGGCCTCACCACCTACCGGCACGCCCCCAAGAACCCCATCGACGACCTACCCCACGACATCCGCCGCACCCTCGACGCCGTCCCCGTCCTGACGCCCGCCCCCA
>NZ_SMKA01000548.1 GCF_004348455.1 Kribbella albertanoniae | reverse complement strand
GGTCTGGGACGGTGCGGCGGAGGATGGTGAGGACTTGTACGGCGGCTGCGCAGGCGCGGGTGGTGATGTCGAACCAGCCGTAGCGCAGGGTGGCTTCGGCGCGGAGGGTGGCTCGGTTGTCTCGGTCCAGGTCTCGCCAGCGCTGGTGCGGGATCAGGTGTAGGCGGCCGTCGAGTTCGATGTCCAGGCCGAAGCCGTCGTAGTACACGTCGGTGAACTCGCCGTCGACGGCTCGTTGGCGGGTTCCGGTGGGGAGGCCGTGGCGGCGTTCGACGTCTCGGAAGTAGCGAAGTTCGAGGAGCGAGTGCGATCCGGCGGCTACGTCGGTGAGGATCGGGCGGAGGGAACGGCCGTGGCGGAGGCGGCCTCGGGTGGTCAGGGCCGCGGCGATGGCGGCGGGGTGTACTCGGCCGGATTGGCAGGCTTCGGCGATGACCGCGGCTGCTTCGTCGAGGGTTCGGGTGATTCCGACGATGTCGAGGACTGCGTGGGCGGCGGTACGGCGGGGCGGGATGACGCGCGCGAGTCGGTCGGCCCAGTGGATGTCGCGGTGGATGATGAGGCCGGGGCGTCGGATGAGGGTGCGGTGGTCGGGAATGGTCACGTGCACTGCGCGACCGGGGGAGGGCTTGATGAGGCCGAGTTGTTCGGCTGCGGTGTAGTGGCTCCAGGCGGCGTCGGGGCCGGCGTGCAGGAGGGCGGCGATCAGGCGTTCGTCGTACCCGATGGGGCCGTTGTGGGTGGAGTACACACCGGGGTGGATGGTTTGCCAGCGGCGGCTGCGGATCCGCTGCCTGATGCGGTCGCTCGACCAGCCGGCGGCGAGCAGCTGAACTCGTGACACGATCCGGTCCTGAGACCGGATCAAGTCGTGGATTCCTTCGTCGGCCAGTTGTTGGTGCCACCACCATTCCATCCACCCCAGCATGAGCCAATCGGCCTGACCCTGCAGAACGCCCTGTGGATAACCGTTAGTCGGCGTGGGTGGGTTG
>NZ_SMKA01000547.1 GCF_004348455.1 Kribbella albertanoniae | reverse complement strand
CACCCGCCGCCGGCACTCCTGGTGCCACTACCAGCCCCCAGCCACCTACGAGACCAACACCGCCGCTACGCTCCCCTCAGCGGCATAATCCACCACCCCCCGTGTCCAAGAACCGGGGGTAAGGCCCTTCCTCTCCAACAGCTGGCTGGTCAACGCCCTAGCCATAGCCGCCCTAGCAGTCCGAACCACCCACGCCATCGGCATGCTCACCGCCAAAACCCTAGCCACCCACGGCCCCCTCCGAGACATAGGAGCCCTAGGCACCTACCTCGTAGGCATCACCACCGGCATCACAGCCATCGCAACCCTCTAACCTCCCGAAGGCTCCATCACGTCCCCCTCCACCCGACCCTGTACGACGTTGAGCAGCGTCCAACCACGCACGCAGTCACCACGTGGCTGACCGGTGCACAAGGTGCGCCCGCCGGACCTTGAGCACGGCTCAACCACGCCAGCGGTCATCACATGGCTGACCGGTGCTCAAGGTGAGCCGCCCGGTCGACCTTGAGCACGGCTCAACCACGCCAGCGGTCATCACGTGGTTGACCGGTGCACAAGGTGCGCGCGCCGGACCTTGAGCACGGTTCAACCACGCGCCCACCCGAACCACGGCCGATGCGTGCACAAGGTAGGCGGGCCGGCCACCTTGAGCACGGTTCAACCGTTCCACCGGGTGCCAGATGGTTGATGGATGCTCAAGGTGACTGGCGGCCCGCGATCCTCCCCAAACCGGTTCGGGGAGGGCTGGCGCCGTCCGCGAGGCGATGCGGGGAGGATCCACCCCCCAAATCCGTCGCGGATCCACCCCAAACCGGTTTGGGGAGGGAGATCCGGCGACCCGTTCGCCGCAGATTCCCCTAACGTCCGAACAGCCGGAGACCCGCCCTCCGATCCTTCGGACGTTAGCGAGGAGCAGTGATCAACGTCCGAACATCCGGAGACCCGCCCTCCGATCCTTCGGACGTTGGCGGGGATGGGGTGCCGCCGGGTCAGGTGGGGG
>NZ_SMKA01000054.1 GCF_004348455.1 Kribbella albertanoniae | reverse complement strand
GGGGACAGGAGAGCATCACCGGTCGCGACCAGGGTGACGGCGGCGGTGAGGTGTTCGGGGGTGACGTCCTTGAGCAGGAAGCCGCTGGCACCGGCGGCGAGGGCGGCGTACACGTAGCGGTCGACGTCGAAGGTGGTGAGGATCAGGATGCGGCAGTCGGTGGGGGTGGCGAGGATGCGGCGGGTCGCCTCCAGGCCGTCCATGGTGGGCATGCGGATGTCCATCAGTACGACGTCAGGGCGAAGGCGTCGTACGGCGTCTACTGCCTCGGCGCCGTCCGCGGCCTCGCCGACGACCTCGATACCGCGGGCGGTCAGAATCATCCGGAAGCCGGTCCGCACCAGCGCTTGATCGTCGGCGATCACGACTCGGGTTGTCACGGGCGGTCCAGCGGAAGCTTGGCGCGCACCCGGAAGCCACCGCCGAGGCGGCGACGTGCGTCGAGCTCACCGCCATAAACGGCCACCCGCTGCTTCAGGCCGAGCAGACCACGACCGTCACCACTGGTCCCCGGTGAAGTGCGGGCCCCACCCCTCAGGACGCTCGGACCGGTGTTCAGGACTTCCACCCGAAGGGCGTGGTCGCTGTAGCGCACCGACACCTCGGCCTTCACTCCGTCGCCGTGCTTGAGCGCATTGGTCAGTGCCTCCTGAATGATGCGGTACGCCGTCACGTCGGCACCGGTCGGCAGTGGCCGCGGCTCTCCGGAGATCCGTACGTCGACCGGTAACCCGGCGAAGGCGATGCGGTCAACCAGCGCACTGAGCCGCCTCAGACTCGGTTGCGGGGACAAGGCATCCGCTTCGTCAGCGCCATCGGCCTTCGGTGCGAGCAGCCCGAGCAGGTGCCGCAGCTCGGCCATAGTGTCGCGACCAGCTGCCTCCACAGCGAGCAGTGCGGCCTCGGCCTGCCCAGGTTCGGTGGCCAGCACCTGCCGGGCCGCACCGGCCTGGATGACCATCACGCTGACGTTGTGGCTCACGATGTCGTGCAGGTCGTGCGCTATCCGGGCGCGCTCGGCATCCACCGCGCTCTGAGCTGCTGCCTCTCGTTCGCGCTCCAGCAACCAGCCGCGCTCTTCCAACGCGCGGGAGTGGGCACGTCGCGCCCGGACGAGCGCGAAGGCGAGGAGGCCGGTCGCCACTGCCAGCGCTGCGACGACGAGCCAGACGATGATCACGAGAACCACTGTCTCAGGGCAGTTGGCGAATTCGCATCCTCCCACGGAGGCACGCCGTACATCTCCAGGATGACAGCCGGCGGACGTTACACCGCCAGGGTGACGTCAGCGGCGGTTGACCGGCCATAGCGTGAGCAGCATGACAGACGAGGCAGACAGCGGACAGGCGGTCGTGCGGCTCACCGCCGTACGGAAGGAGTACGGCGAATCGGTCGCGCTCGACGGGGTGTCACTGGAGATCCACGCCGGTGAGGCCGTCGCGGTAATGGGACCGTCCGGCAGCGGTAAGTCGACGCTGCTCAGCATGGTGGCCGGACTGGACCGGCCGACGTCAGGCTCCGTCGTGGTGCACGGCGAGGACCTGGGTGCTCTGGACGAGAAGGGACTGGCGCTGTTCCGGCGCCGGCGGATCGGGATGATCTTCCAGTTCTTCAACCTGCTGGACGACCTGTCCGCCCTCGACAACGTCGCCCTCGCGGCACAGTTGACCGGTACGGCGGCCAACCCCGCCCGCAAGCGTGCCCTCGAACTGTTCGAGGAGCTGGGCATCGCCGGACGACGCAACGTCTACCCGTCGCAGCTGAGC
The DNA here is from genome assembly GCF_004348455.1 of Kribbella albertanoniae. GTDB lineage: Bacteria > Actinomycetota > Actinomycetes > Propionibacteriales > Kribbellaceae > Kribbella > Kribbella albertanoniae. The sequence goes on along the minus strand of NZ_SMKA01000054.1, from coordinate 35,078 downwards.
GGTGGCGAGCGGCAGCGCGTGGCGGTCGCACGCGCTCTGATGAACCGCCCGGCGCTGTTGCTGGCCGACGAGCCGACCGGTGCGCTGGACACCCGAGCCGGCGAGCAGGTGATGGACCTGCTGCTCGACCTCAACCAGATCGGTCAGACGCTGCTGCTGGTAACGCACGACCAGCAACTGGCGACCAGGTGCGCCAGCCGGGTCATCGACTTCGTCGACGGTCAGGTCGCGAACGAACGCATGCTGGAGCGTACGCCGTGACCGCCGTCTGGCCAGTCGCACGAGCAGCGGTACGGCGACGCCGCGTGCAGACCGTGGTCATCGGCGTGGTCGTGCTGCTGTCGACGTCGATGATCGTGGTCGCGCTGGGGTTGCTGGCGGCATCGAGTGGTCCGTTCAACCGCGCGTATGCCAAGCAAAGTGGCGCCCAGCTGACCGCGTCGTACGACCGCACCAAGGTCACCGACGCTCAGCTGACAGAGGCGGCGCGGAGTGCGGCGGCCACCGCCGGGCCGTTCGCGCAGGTCACTCTCGAGGGTCGTCAGAACGCGCTGGTCACGGTGGGGCGCTCAGACCCGGGTGGAACGGTCGACCGGCTCAACGTGTGGCAGGGGCGCTGGGCCGACAAGGTTGGCGAGATCGTGCTCAACCGCAACCCGACCGCGTCAGAAGGGCGTGGTGTGCAACAGTTGAACAGCACGATGAGCCTAGGCGGCCGGACGTTCACCATCGTCGGTTTCGCGTACAGCGTGAGCCACTCGGCTGGTGCGTGGGTCACGCCTGAGCAGATGAGCGCGTTGAATCCGACCTCGACCCAGATGCTCTACCGGTTCGCACAGGCAGCCACGAACGAGGAGCTGGCCGCCGGTCAGCAGGCGGTGACCGCCGGCCTGCCGTCCGGTGCACTGATCGGGACGCAGTCGTATCTGACGCTGCGGGCGCAGGCGGCCGCTGAACCCAACACGTTCGTGCCGTTCTTGATGGTGTTCGGGTGGCTCGGGCTCGCTGTCGCAGTACTGATCGTGGCCAACGTCGTCAGTGGTGCTGTGGTCGCCGGGTTCAAGCACATCGGCGTGCTGAAATCCTTGGGCTTCACGCCGACTCAGGTGCTGATGGTCTACCTGGGAATGGTGTCGATCCCGGCCGTGATCGGTTGTGTCATCGGTGTTGTCATAGGCAACGTGTTGGCGACCTCCTTGCTGACAAGGGCTTTCGAGAACTACGGCGCGGGCGGGGTCGGCGTACCGATCTGGGTGGACATCGCGGCGCTGGTCGGCGTACCGGCTGTGGTGGCACTGTCAGCGTTGCTACCGGCTCTGAGGGCGCGGAGTCTGTCGGCGGCTCAGGCCATCAGCGCGGGCAGCGCGCCGCAGGCCGGCCGAGGGCTACGGGTCCAGCGCTGGCTCAGTGGCAGTCGCCTGCCGCGGCCGCTCAGTCTCGGGCTGGGGCTGCCGTTCGCTCGCCCCGGGCGTACGGCGTTGACGCTGGCGGCCGTCGTACTCGGAGTGCTGAGTGTGACGCTGGCTGTCGGTCTGGGAAAGTCGTTGACGACGTACCAGACCGCGGCCAGCCGGGCCGGTGCGGTCGACCTGTCGTTGTACGCCGGCCCGAGCGAGCCCGGAGCCGAGGGGCCTGGTTCGGAAGGTCCGGTCCCGAACGGTCCGGTCCAGAACGGTCCTGGGGAGCCGCCGCGCGCGAAGTTGAGTGACGCGGAGGACGAGGCGCTGGTGCGGTCCACTCCCGGGGTGACTTCGGTGGCCGCCCTCGCCGATCTGTCGATGCGGCTAGCGGGCGCTCAGACCGACGTACGGGTGTCGTTCTACCGCGGTGATTTCCAGCAGGTGGGCTATCGGCTGCTGGAGGGGCGCTGGTTCGACGGGCCGGGGCAGGTCGTCGTGTCCGAACGCTTCCTGCGGCAGCGTGGGCTCGCAGTCGGCGACACGATCACCTTGCAGTCCCGGGGGAAGAGTGTGCGGGCGCAGATCGTCGGCAAGGCGATGTACAACTCGGGTGACGAGGTGCTGTCCAACTGGGCGACGCTCGGGCTGATCGCACCGGCCGCGCGGGCCAGCATCTACGAGGTCAACGTGAAACCCGGGACGGGTCTGGATGCCGTCGTACAGGCGATCCAGGCGAAGGACTCCGGCCTGATGGAGGGCGAGGGCCAGGACGCCGGGACGTTCGTCGCGGTGGTGCTGGCCACGGTCATCCTGCTCACGCTGATGCTGGGTACGGTCGCTGCGCTCGGCGTCTTCAACACCGTCGTCCTCAACACCCGCGAACGCCGCCGCGACCTCGGCATGCTCAAGTCGATCGGGATGACTCCCGCGCAGGTTGTGGTGATGGTCGTGACGTCGATGACGGCCCTGGGCGCGATCGGCGGACTGCTCGGCATCCCGCTGGGAATCCTGGCGCATCGCCTGGTGCTACCGGCGATGGCGAACGGAGCTCAGATCGAGGTGCCGGCCTTCATGCTCGATGTGTTCCCGGCCGGGCTGCTCGCGTTGCTCGTGCTCGCCGGCGTGCTGATCGCCGCCGCCGGTGCCTACCTGCCGGCCCGCTCAGCAGCCCGCACCACGATCGCCCAGGTGCTCCACAACGAGTAGCTCACCGGGGTGGGCCCCGGCACTTGGTGTGCCGGGGCCGCCTGGCTTTTGCCTAGTTGGCGCGCTTCTGGTCCACCTTGATGTCGTACTTCACGTTCTTGGACTCCTTGTCGTACGACGTGATGGTTGCGGTCAGCCCGTACTTGGAGGTGCCGGCCGCCAGCTCGCAGCGGATGGACTCGCCGACCTTCGCCTTCACCTTGCCGGGGCAGGTCACCGAGTCGGGCCGCTTGCCCACCGACTTCTCCAGCGCGTCGATGATGCCCGTCTCGAGGTTCTCCTTCGAGATGGATGCTTCACCGAAACTCGCCGAACACCCGGTGAGGGCCACCAGGACACAGGCGGCGCCTGCCAGGGTCGTTCGAACAGCCAACAACATGTACACAATCTCCTTGTGGGGTAACACCGACGCTGATCACGTGGTGACGCTTCAGTTCCGAATCCTGATGAGGCAGGCGCGCTCGACCCTAAAGGTCAGCTCTGACATTTCGCTGACCGTACTCCGCCCGTACCCAGGGGAACCGTTGCCTCCGGCCCTCACCGGGGTTGTGTGAAGCCTCCCCAGACTGTGCTGGAACCGGCTGAGCTCTGGGCGTGGACGTGGTAGTTGTCCCGCTTGCCCGCGCGGACGCCGGTGGCGTGGTTGTACTGGGCGGCGAACTGGTGCTGTCCGGCCGGAGCGGTTCGGCCCGGCTTGAGGGTCCAGCGGTAGCGCAGTGCACCACCGGATTCCTCAACGGTGACGGTGAAGTCGTCGTTCGGCAGGGTCTGCCAGTTGCCGGTCTTCTGTACGCCGCCTGTCTGGGCGATGCGCAGTTCCACGGTGAGCGCGGTGAGTGGCTGGGTGGTTTTGAGGATCAGGTTGCTCTGCGCCCAGTAGATGTTGCTGTCTGCATCGATCGAACCTTCGGACCACAACGGCCCGTTCTGGACCCGGCTGTCGGCCGGCGGAGTCGGGCGCGAGCTGGGCGGGGTAGTGGTCGGGGCCGGACTGCTGGTGGGGCGTGCCGACGGTGTCGGAGTGGGAGTGACTGTCGGGGACGGTACGGCGGGTGTGGGGCGCGGGGCCGGCGATGACGGGACTCCGCCGATGGCGGCAACGGCGAGACCACCGGTCGCCAGAGTGGCGGCGGCGATGAGAGCGGCGATCGCCGCGCGGGGCCCCGACCTCGTGATCGAACGGGTGCGGTGCCGAACGGCCAGGCCGCGCTCGACGCGCGCCAGGATGCGTGCGCGGTCCGGCTCGTGGGCCTCGGCGGCTTCCCGCAGCCGTCGGTTGATCTCCTCGTTCACTGGTTCCTCCTCCCTGCCGCCAGCTCGCCGACTGCTTCTGTGCCGAGCAGTCGTTCCAGCTCGGCCATGCCTTTCGAGGTCTGGCTTTTCACCGTGCCGACCGAAATACCCAGTACGGCGGCGGTGTCCTTCTCCGACAGGTCGAAGGCGTGCCGCAAGATCACGCACGCCCGCTTGCGGAACGGCAGCCGGGTGAGTGCGGCCCGGACGTCCAGCACGACCGCAACGTCCGGCCCGTCCAGCGGTTCTGTACTCCGCGACCAGAACAGCGCTACTCGCCGTCGCTCGCGGACCGTGCTCCTGATTCGTTCCCGCGCGAGATTGGCGACAACGCCACGGGCGTAGGCGACCGGATGTTGGGCTGCCTGCAACCGGTCCCACCGCTGCCACAGGGCGACCAGCGCATCGGCGGCAAGGTCGTCGGCCGCGTCGGTCTCGCCGGTCAGGAGGTGCGCGAGCCGAGCCAGTTCGGCGTAGTGGCGTTCGAAGAAGTCGTGAAACTCCGCGGACGTGTCGTGGAGCATCTCCTTCGGGCGCCCTCTCCCTGCCGTGTTCGCGTGAACATGCGGCCCGAGCGTACCGGTCAATGCTGGGCGAACTGGACCCTGGTCGACTGCTTGACGTCCGGTTTGACCGCGAGCCCGTCGATGGTCAGCCGCTGACCGTAAATGTCGGTGATCCTGATCGCTCGGCCGCAGCCGCTGCCGTCAGGGGAGAGGAAGTAGTTGTAGCCAGTGCGCTGCAGCTTGCGCCAGCCGTTGGCAGTCCTGACCTCGAGCGTCGCCAACGGGTTACGGTGACCGATCGCCTGGATGCCACACCACCACTGACTGGACCCGTCCTTGTAGCGGATCGAGATCGTGCCCGACGCGGCAGGGCTCAGCAGCGTCCAGGTGATCGGGAGCCGCCCGACGGAGAGTTCGGCAAGCTTGGCGAAGGCTTCCTGGCTGAGGTCGAGTTGGCCAGGCGCACAGGGCAACGGGCACACGTTGACGATCCGTACCGTGATGGAGGCCCCGTTGGCGGCGCGGACCAGCACGTGTGCACCGCAGGCCTTGGCCGACTCGTAGTCGGTCTCGTTCATCGCCGCGATCATCATGTCGTCGGCCGGACCGTAGAGACAGGCCCCGTTACCGTCAGCTGCCTCGTAGGCGGTCGCGACACCGCGGTACCGGACGCCGGGCTTGATCCGTCCCGCCAGGGATTCCGTGTACGTCGTACGCGGGGTGCTGGAGGTTGCGCGCCGGCTGGGGGTGGGAGTGCTGGGAGCCACGCGCGGGCTGCGAGTCCCCGCGGGCGGCTTGCTGGCGGCGGCCGCCGTACGACGCGGTGGTGGGCTCGTGACCCGCGGCCGCGTCGCTCTGGTGGTGGCGTCGGCCGTGCCGGCATCAATCGGGACGCTCGCCTTGGCAGCCGTGACGGACACGTCGGCGGTGTCGGGGGCGGCGTCGCCCCTGCCAAGGAGTGCGACGGCCAGGCAGACCACCACGCCGACGGCCAGCAGAGCCAGCGGAATCCGACCGTACCGTCTCGGCAGCTGCGCCCCACCGTGCTTCGTTGTCCTCATGCCCCCCAGTTGCCACCGAAGCCCAAAAGGTTGCCGCCAGTGGCCACGACGTTGTGCACGGGTCAACCATGTGCGCCGCCAGGAGGTGGTTGATGGGTGCTCAAGGTCAGCCGGCTGCGGGACCTTGAGCACGGTTCAACCGTTCGGCGGGGCGCCAGGTGGTCGATGGGTGCTCAGGGTGACCCCGCCCGGCGGTTCGGCGCCCCGTTCGCTGCGGGTCCCTAACGTCCGAACAACCGGAGGCGGGCCCTCCGATCTTTCGGACGTTACCTGGGAGTCGGGGCTAACGTCCGAACAACCGGAGGGGGGCCCTCCGATCTTTCGGACGTTACCTGGGAGTCGGGGCTAACGTCCGAACAGCCGGAGGGGGGCCCTCCGATCTTTCGGACGTTAGGGGGGTGGTGTTAGGCCTTGCGCCAGGTTGCGGTGAGGGCTACGGCTCCGCGGGGGGTGGTGTGGAGCACGGTTGCGCCGTTCTTGTAGAGGTAGGGCTTCCAGCCGCTCGGCTGCTTGCCGGTGGTGTACCAGCCGGTCTTGGTGGTGTCCTTCGGGTTCTGGTAGCGGGTCTTGTTGTCGTACGAGCGCTTCGCGGTCCAGCCAGCGAGGGTGTAGCCGGAGCGGACGAAGGTGTTTTTGCGCAGGGCCGTCGACCGGCCGTAGAGCACCACGGTGGGCGCCATCGAGCCGGTGCCGCCCGCGGCGGCGTAGGTCACCGTGAACTGGAAGTTGTCCAGACGGTAGAGCCGGCCGGCGCCGATGTTGAAGCCCAGGTAGTAGGTGCCGCGCTGGTGGGTGAGGTGCTCGCTCTCCGAGCCGGAGGCGTGCTCGTAGGTGCGCACCAGCTTGAAGGACCAGTCGTAGACGAAGATGCGGTTGGTCTTCTGCGTGCCCTTGGGGCTGGTGATCACGTAGACGTAGCTCTGGTCGCAGTCGATGCCCTGCCCGAGCCCGGACATCGCCAGCTTCGCCGACTTCCCGGTCTGCTTGAACGCGCTGTCGTAGGCGTAGTACTGGTTCAGCGTGCCACCGACGTACCGGTTGTTGACCGCGTCGTAGCAGATTCCGGTCGTTGTCCGCGGCAACAGAACGGTCTTCTCGATCGCCAGCGTGCTGGGGTTGACGATCCGGATCGCCCGTCCCTGGTTGGTGGCCTGGACCGAGTCGTCGTTGGTCCAGGCGGGGATCAGCAATCGCTTGGTGTCTGCGTTGTAGGCGATGTCGTTGCCGTGCCCGAGCAGGTTCGTGTGGTTGCCGGAGCGGATCCGGAAGGTCGCGATCTTGGCCGGGCTGGTCGCGTACAACTTGGTCTTGATCAGCTGGTTGGAGTCGTAGACCTTCGTACCGGACTTGGCGTGCTCCGTGACGACGGCGTACCAGTAGGTGCCGTCGGTGACCCCACCGTTGAGCGCCGTGTACTTGGCCGACGTCGGCTCGGCGGTCCCCACCAAGGTCGGCCCAGTGACCTTCGGCAACGCGGCCCCCGCGGTCACCGCGCCGCCGACCGTAAGCGCAGTGGCAGCGCCGAGCGCCACCACCGTCCGCGTCAACCGGCCGATTCCGTACCGAGTAAACATGAAGCCCCCCTTAGCGTGCGCTTCCCTGCGAAGCCGCACGTGACCGCACGATAGAAGCGCGAAAGGGTCAACGACGTCGCTCAGCTGCTGGTCGCCAATTGGTGCTGGGTGTGAAGTTTGGTGAGCCATGCGGCGAAGGCACGGAAGTCTGCGACGTTGGTCTGGGGAATGTGAAGCTTGGCGCCGCGGGTCGAGGTGATGGTCAGGTAGGGAGCGGCGAGGCCGCCGGTGGGGGTGACGAGGGTGGTGCCCTCGAACTCGGACCACGGGATCTGCCGCCACCAGGCGAAGCGGATGCCAGTGGCGTTCACCGTCACGCGCGGATGGCCGGCAAGGAACAGAGCAGCGAGTGCGACAGCGACGGCGAGCAGTACGGCGAGGAGGGCCACCCGGATCGTGAACCAGGTGTCGCGGGTGTCGAGATCCCGGATGACCGAGACGATCGGGATGCCGGTCAGCGGCAGTACGACGACCAGCCCGCCGAAGGCCAGCGCGCGCCGGACCGCGAAGACTACTCGGCCGGAACGGTGCAACTCCGCGTCCCAGGAACTGATGTCTTGATTCCCCATCACCATGTGTCGATCCCTCCGGGACGAAATGGTACAAGCCCCCTGTCGCTGCTACGTTCGCGGCCATGCGCGCGCTGGCTCGGATCTTTGTGGTGATGGCACTGCTCGTCGTCGGCAGTTGCAGTACGGGAGAGACGTCGGACCCTGGGCCGACGCGGTCCGCGGTGCCGTCGAATCCGGATCGCGATCTCGGTGCGGTGGTCGCAGCGTTGAGCCGCATCGATCCCTGCGCATTGATCGACCCGGCGCGCGCCAAGGCACCCGGCTTTACGGTTGACAAGCCGTCCGTACAGCCGGCGCCGTCGACTTGCGTGGTCCGGGGCGACCAGGTCGGAGCGGTGCAGGTCGACCTGCTGACTCGCTTTCTCGGGTACGACCGGTGGCGGGGCCGCGAGCGGCTGATCTTCGGCGAGGCGGTCGGCTACCTGCTGCAGAACGGTAACTGCGAACTGGTGGTCCCGGTCAGCTTCGGGTTCGCGATCAGGTTCGAAGATCGCGGTGTGCAGCCCACCAAGGTGAAGTGCGGCCAGCTCCGCGCCTTCGCCGCCGCTGCCGTTCCGCTGCTCGCGAAACCGTCTGCAACCGGGCCGGGCCGATGGGATGCGTGTAGCTTGCTGGGACGAGCGCTCGGCATGGAGGAGCCGCCGTATCCACAGTCGCTGGACAGGTGTGAGGTGACCGGCAAGGCCCGGCTTCAGCTGCCGTACGGCGTTGTCCCGTTCGACCCCAAGGGCCACCCCGAACGGGTGACCGTTGCCGGCCGGACCGCTGGACTGAAGTCGTCGGGCACTGAGTGCGTGCTCACGATGGACCAGGGGCCTACCGGCCTTCGGCACCCTCGTCCGGCGTTCCAGCAGATCGTCCTGGCAGCTCCGACCTGCCCGGAAGCGACGAAGCTCGCCACCACTGTGGTCGAGCTGCTCCGTACGCCGCCACCACCCAGTCGGGTCCAGGCGCCGCTGTACTTTCGCCCGAACGAGCCGGAGCAGGCCGCACCCGGCGGATGTGCGTTCGTCGAGTTCCGTACCGACTTCAAGGACTGCGAGCCATACACCTCCGCAGACAGGCCGAAGGCTGCCGAGCTCCACTCCAAAGCTCAGGCCGATCCGCACGTGCTCTGCGCGATCGCAGTCGAGCCGGTGCGGGAGCGGTTCGGCGACCGACTGAAGCCGGTGGTCGCCGGGCACCGCTGCCATTTCCTTGAGGGCGGCGGACGGCTGAAGGTCGTGATCAGCAGCTCAGGCGACACCCTCCAGCCCGCACCGGAGCGGGCGCTCACCATCGCCGGACACCCCGCCGAGCAGAGCCGGGGATACGCCGACAGCCACGTCTTCCGGATCGGCTTGGGCAAGAAGAGTCAGCTCTCCATCGAGTACGACTTCTACACGACAAGGGAAGGCCCGACACCGGCCCCCGAAGACGCAGCCGTGCTGGCCAAGCTCGAATCCTTGGTCCCGGCCGTCGTCCAGCAACTCAACTGAGACGGAGAACCCGTTCGAACGGCCGCTAAGGCCGATCTGGCCAGTTGCGGTAAGTGGCCACAAGTTGACGCGGTTCGGCGGGATCGAGCTGCGAAGCTGGGCGGCATGCGGATGAAACCGACAGTGGCTGCCGTACTCCTGACGGCCGGCTCTCTCCTTCTGCCCAGCCTTCCCGCCCATGCCGCGACGGCGACCGTCACGGTCGACTTCACCAAGCCGGTCACCACGCTCGAGGCGAACGACTACGGCCTCGACATCACCGGCTATGGCAATCAGCACTACATCACCAACGACACCACCCACCGAGAAAACGTTCGCAAGCAGGGCTTCGGCGTACTGCGGATGGAACTCATGTACGACGCCGCCGGCCGGCTGGTGTGTGGCGGTTCGTACTGCGATACCGCGATCACGGGTGACGCGTGGGTCGCGGCGATCCGCCAACTCGGCGCCGAACCGATGCTGATTCTCCCCGCGGACGGACGCCGGTCGGCTGCCGAGGATCTCGCCGACGCGAAGAACATCTACAACCACTTCAAGGCGGCCGGGACGCCGGTGCGCAAGTTCATCTACGGCAACGAGCACGACAACGGCGGCAACCCGAAGAAGATGACCGCTGACGAGTACAGCGCTCGCTACAACCAGGTGCACGACGCGTTGCACGTGCTGGACTCTGCCGTCCAGGTGGGCGGGCCGGCGCTGGCGGCGTACGAGCCGCAGTACGGAACGCCGTACATGGACACGTTCCTGACGTTGTCCGGGAGTCGCGTCGACTTCATCGACTACCACGACTACGGCGCCGGGTACGCGCGGTACACCCCCGAGGAACTGCTCAGCACGGTGATCGACAGCTATCGCTCCGACATCGCCGATCTCAAGGCCCGTACGGCGAGGCTGGCCGGCCGGGACGTGCCGATCCAGATCGGTGAGTGGAACATGGACTACTCCGATCCCGACGGCACTCTGATGCTCTCGCACCTCGCCACCGTGTGGGGCGCGGCAGCGCTCGGAACGATGCTGCAGTCCGGCGTCGCGACCCTGCTCTACGGCGACAAGAACGGCAGCGCCTCCAAGAACACGGGCCTGGGAATCACCAGCACCGAAGGCGAAGGCGGCATCCCGGTCAGCGCTCCGACCCCGATCTACCACGGTCTGGGCATGTTCACCGGCGAAGGCCTGTTCCGCCACTTCGGCACCACCATGGTCACCACCGCATCGAGCACCAACCTCCTGCGCGCCTTCGCGTCAAATGGTGCCAAGAACATCGTCCTGATCAACGCCGACACCACAGCGACAACCACCACCCTGAACCTGACCGGCTACCAGACCGGCACCGCACAGGTCTGGCAATCCACTGGCACAGCGGGCACCCCGCACAAGGCCGGCACAGTGACGGTCGCCAACCGCACTGCCACCCTCACCCTCCCCGCGCGCTCGGTGACAACTCTCGTTCTCCCCTGAACCGAACCCAGGCAGTCTGCCGTTCAGAAGAACGGCAGACTTCGCCCGAGTCCGAGTCCGAGTCCGAGTCCGAGTCCGATCCCGCATCCCGCCGCCCATCCCCACATCCGGCGAGCACGGTGGGTTCAGTCGCCGAGCAGGCGGAGGGCCTTCTGCGTTGAGTGGAAGGGGATTGCCGCTAGAAATCGATCTCCGGCAGCACATTGCTTCCAGTCGACGCCATACGAGGTGAGCTGCGAAGCTGCCGGTCAGCGTGGCGGGCGGAGGACTGCGAAGGGGTCTGTGACGGTGAGCTCGCGGGTGACGAACTTGTAGACGGTGGCCGGGCGGCCACCGGACTGGCCGGAGCTGGCCCGTCGATCGGTCGGGTCGATCACGTGCCGGCGGGTCAGGACGCGGGTGAGGTTGGTGGCGCCGGGCTGGTAGCCGAGGGCCGCACCGAAGAGATCCCGCAGCTCCGCGATGGTGAACTCGAGCGGAGCCAGCGCGAACCCGATGTTCGTGTACGAGAGCTTCGCGCGCAGCCGCCCGGTCGCAGCCTCGATGAAGTGGTGATGGTCGAACGCGGTCCGCGGCAGCTCCTCGACCGGGTGCCAGGCGGTGTCCGACGGAAGGTCCGGCTCGACGTCGGACGGAACCAGGCCGAGATAGCCCGTGGCCAGCACCCGGGCCCGGGGGTCGCGGTCGACGCGACTGTGGGTGGCCAGCTGCTCCAGATGCGCGACGTCGCGGACATCGACCTTCGCAGCGAGATGCCCGGTGATGGCCTCGCGGAACCTCTCGGTGGACTCGACACCGCCGCCGGGAAGGGCCCACCGGTCCCGGTGCGGACTCCGGGCGCGCTTCCACAGTAGGACGCAGAGCCTGCCGTCGCGGACGGAGAGGACCACCGCGAGTACTTCGTGGGGATAGCTCGGGAAGTTAACCCGATCACCTTCCTTGGTTGCCGGCACGTCGACGATGGTACCGTGATCCTAGTTATCGCCTCTGGAGCGAAAACCTCCCAAAGGACACCGACGTGACTGTTACCGAGACCCGATCGACCCACTGGCAGGACGAGGTACGCCGCCTTGCCCAGGAGCGAGACGCAGTGATCCTCGCCCACAACTACCAGGAACCGGCGATCCAGGATGTCGCCGACCACGTCGGCGACTCGCTCGCGCTGTCCCGGATCGCGGCCGGGACCGACGCCGGCACGATCGTCTTCTGCGGCGTGCACTTCATGGCCGAAACCGCCAAGCTGCTCAGCCCCGACAAGACCGTGCTGATCCCTACCGCCCAGGCAGGTTGTTCCCTGGCGGACACCATCGACGCGGATCAGTTGCGTGCCTGGAAGGCCCAGCACCCGGGCGCCGCGGTCGTTGCCTACGTCAACACCAGTGCGGCGGTCAAGGCGGAGGCCGACATCTGCTGCACCTCGTCCAACGCCGTGGAGGTCGTCAACTCGATCCCCCGCGATCAGCCGGTGCTGTTCCTGCCCGACCAGTTCCTCGGGGAGCACGTCCGGCGGCAGACGGGCCGGGACAACATCGAGGTGTGGATGGGTGAGTGCCATGTGCACGCCGGTATCAGCCCGGTCGACCTACGCGCCCAGGTTGCGGCCAACCCCACGGCCGAGGTCCTTGTGCACCCCGAATGCGGCTGTGCGTCGTCGACGATCTGGCTGGCCGGGCGGGGCGACCTGCCGGCCGAGCGGACCCACATCCTCTCCACGGCCGGGATGCTGGAGAGTGCCCGCGGCATGACGGCCGAGACCGCGCTCGTCGCCACGGAGATCGGCATGCTGCACCAGTTGCGCAAGGTGAATCAGCACACGAACTTCGTTCCGGTGAACCCGAAGGCGTCGTGCCGGTTCATGAAGATGATCACCCCGGACCTGCTGCTCCGATGCCTGCGCGAGGGTCGCGACGAGATCCAGCTACCGAGCGAAATCGCAGAGCAGGCCAGGCGTTCCGTCCAGCGAATGGTTGCCATTGGCAAGCCTGCAGCCGCCTAGATGTACTTATCCCACTACTGGAGGTTCCATGCCCAAGGGTTACTGGGTCAGCGTCTACCGCGCCATTTCGGACCCTGAGAAGTTGGCTGCTTACAACGAGTTGGCCGGTCTGGCCGTCGGTCCGGCGGGCGGGCGGACCATCGTCCGCGGTGGGCGGGTCGTGGCGCACGACGCCGGAATCGCCGAGCGCACCGTCGTGGTCGAGTTCGACAGCTTCGAGCAGGCCGTCGCAGCGCACGAGAGTCCGGCGTACCAGGAGGCGCTGACCGCCCTCTCCGACGGCGTCGAGCGCGACTTCCGCATCGTCGAAGGCATCGACTGACCGCTGCTCAGCGATTAACGTCCGAAGATCCGGAGACCATGCCCTCGGATCCTTCGGACGTTGCGGGTACGGCGCTCTCCTGGGCCGCGTGCGGGTGGTACGACTCCCCAGTTGCGCCGGACAACCGCGTACAGCACTCCCGATCTGCCTCGAACCACAGCCGCCGTACAGAACTCACACACCGAGCAAAGTGCCCGGGTATCCCCTCAATGTGCTGGTTCTCCCCTCAAAATCTTTGGGGTCTAAGGTGGCGCGGTGGCTGAGATCGAGTGGAACCAGGTCCGCGAGTTCACCCTGGGTGTGGTCGCTCGGCCGGCCACCCGCAAACGCAACCGGATCGAGTGGGGTCCGAAAGCCATTCGGGTGCCTCAGGGGTCCAAGGACGACCGGGTTTTCACGCCGTGCGCGTACGTCGCTTCCGGCGGACGGCTCACCCTGGACCCCGAGGAGATGCAGGTGCTGTGCTCAGTTGCCGAGGTGGCTGAGAACAGCTTCGAGGTGCGCGACGGCCAGGCAGTACTGATCGGCACGATCACCCGCGTCCCGTCCGGAAGGCCAATGCTCCGCCCGACCTGGCGCATGGACCAGCCAGGCCACCCGGAGATCGTCGGCCGCACCGAGTGGCTCAGTGGCTCACCGAAGGAACTCGCGGCGAAGGCGGCGGGCCGGTTGTTCACCGGCGTACTGGATGCGATCACCAGCGCGGGCGACGAAGGCGGAGACCAGCCCACCAAGGACCGGGTCCTGGAGTGGCGAGCCGGCGACGAGGTCGTCATGCTCTCCGAGAGCACCAAGTCCGTGACCCTGAAGGCCGACTGGCTGGACCGTCGGCTCCCCTTCGCGTACACCCTGATCGCAGAGGGTTGAGCTCCACCGCGCCGGGGTTATTCGCGGACGATCACGGCTGATTGGAGGCGGATCGCGTCCTGCCCCGGTGCGGCGCCGAACAGCCGACGGTACTCGCGGCTGAACTGGGACGGGCTGTCGTAACCGACCGCGTAGCCGATCGCGGCCACGTCGTGTGGTGCGGCGATGAGTTCCATCCTGGCCTTCTGCAGGCGGATCTGCTTCTGGTACTGGAGGGGGCTCATCGCGGTCACCATGCGGAAATGCCGGTTCAGTGACGACACGCTCGTACCGAGATCCGCGGCCAGATCGTCGATGCGGATCACCCGGTCGTAGCGCTCGCGAACCCATTCGGTCGCGCGGGCAACGAGGGCGACGCGGCTGTCGGCCATACCCGCCTGTCGCATCAGGGCAGCGTGCGGACCGTTCAGCAGCCGCCAATGGATCTCACGCCGTACGCCGGCTCCCAGGACTTTCAGGTCGCGCGGATCGTCGTACAGGCGGAGAAGCCGGACCAGCGCGTCGAGCAGGGCGTCGTCGGCGTTGCTGATCGCCATCCCCGAGCCGTCGTGCGGCCCGGTGGCGATCGGGCCGCCGTCGACCAGCAGTTGCGCGATCGTCGTCGGCCGGAGGCGCAGGCCCAGCGTGAGGAACGGCTTGCGGGGGCTCGCGTCGATGATCTGGGAGATCAACGGCAGGTCGACGGTGAAGACGACGGCCTGGCCGGGGTGGTGTTCGAAGACGCGGTCGTTGAGGGTGGACCGCTTCGCGCCCTGGACGACCAGGACGAGCATGGGTTCGGTGACCGCGCTCATGGCTTCGGTGACGTGGGTGGCGGCGAACACCAGTACGTCGTCCAGCCAGACCGGGCGCAGGTCGTCGCCGGCCAACCGCATGATGCGCTCGCCGAGCTCTTCGAGGTGCCTCACTCCTCAAGTGAACCACAGGCGACCACCACTATCGGGGCAAAGTTGAGCGAATCGTGCAACGTCTCGCGCGCATTGGTCTAGGTGATCGGGCCGGCCGGGAGTTGACTGAACCTGCAGGCGAGATGGTCTCGCAGCCAGTCCCTCGGAGGTCCACGGTGTCTCTCGATTCCTACGTCACGCTCGGCCGGTCGGGCCTGCGGGTCAGTCCGTTCACCCTGGGCACGATGACGTTCGGCGACGATTGGGGCTGGGGATCCAGCCCGGAGGAGTCGAAGGAGATCCTCGCCGCCTACCTGGACCGGGGCGGAAACTCGATCGACACCGCCAACCTCTACACCAACGGTCACTCCGAACAGATCATCGGCGACTTCCTCGCCGAGCGGCCCGGGGCGCGTGACCGGCTGGTGCTCGCGACCAAGTTCTTCGGCAATCTGTACCAGAACGATCCGAACGGCGGTGGACCCAGCCGTAAGGCGATCGTGCAACAGCTGGAGAACTCGCTGCGGCGCCTGCAGACCGACTACATCGACCTGTACTGGCTCCACAACTTCGACCCGGTCACGCCGGTCGAGGAGACCCTGCGTGCCCTGGACGATCTCGTTGCCGCAGGCAAGATCCGGTACGTCGGCTTTTCCGACGTACCGGCCTGGGCCACAGCCGAGGCGGCCACGATCGCCCGGATGCGCGGGTGGAGCCCGATCATCGCGCTCCAACTGGAGTACTCGCTGCTGGAGCGGACCTCCGAAGGCGAGCTCATCCCGATGGCGCAGTCGCTGGGGATGGGCGTGCTGCCGTGGTCGCCGCTGCGTGGCGGCTTCCTGTCCGGGAAGTACTCCAGTAGCAGCGCAGCCGACGTCGACACCACCCGCGGCCAGGCGCCGAGCGAGGCCGACTTCGTCGTCATCGATGCCGTCAAGGCCGTCGCCGACGAACTGGGCGTGACGTCCGCCCAAGTGGCCCTGGCCTGGTTGGCCGGTCGGCTCGCGGTGACCTCGATCGTGATCGGCGCGCGCCGGATGCACCAGTTCGAGAACAACCTGGGTGCCCTCGACGTCACGCTGACCGACGAGCAGCGCAGCCGGCTCGACGAAGTATCGACGCCGAAGCTCAACTTCCCGGCCGACAACAACCGCCTACTGGCACCGACCATCCAGTTCGCAGGAGCCACCGTGGACGGCCGTCCGTCGACGGTGTCCCCGTGGCTCAGCGCCGCCGAGATCCGCTAGGAGACACGATGACACAGCAGTTCGCAGGCAGGACGGCGTTCGTCACCGGCGGCGGCTCCGGCATCGGCCGAGCGACGGCACTGGCACTCGCCGCCGAGGGAGCGATGGTGACTATCGCTGGTCGTACTCGGGCCACCCTGGAAGAGACCGTGCGATTGGTGCAGGCCAACGGCGGAGCAGCCCGCCACGTTGTCGCGGACGTGTCCGACGAGTCCGCGATCGAAGCCGCGATCCAGGCCGCGATCGGAGACACCGGACGGCTGGACATCGCTGTGAACAACGCCGGGTACGACGGCGAGTACCAACTGACCGCCGACTACTCGACCGAGATGCTGGACACGATGATCGCGATCAACATCCGCGGGGTCTTCCTGTCGATGAAGTACGAGCTGAAGCAGATGACGGCCCAAGGCTTCGGGGCGGTGGTGAACATGTCGTCTGGTGCAGGACTGGTCGGGGTGGCCGGCTTCTCCGGGTACACCGCGACGAAGGCCGCCGAGATCAGCATGACGAAGAGTTCGGCGCTCGAGGTTGCAGCGTTGGGAATCCGGGTCAACGCTCTGTGCCCAGGGCTGGTCGAGACACCCATGATCGCAACCATGGACCCCGCGACCGAGCCGATGAAGTCACTAGTCGCTGCGCACCCCATCGGCCGGATTGCCCAACCCGCCGAGATCGCGGATGCCGTGGTCTGGCTGTGCTCCGACAAGGCCGGCTTCATCACTGGGGTGGCCCTGCCGATCGACGGCGGCTACACCGTTCCCTGATGCGCACGCGTCCAATGAACAAGGAGATTCCATGAGTCGCGGCAGTGTGAAGTCGCTCGGAGCTGTCCAGAGCCTGATGGGTGCGGCTGCTGGACGGCAGTGGCGGCTGCCGGCCAGGCGCAACCGCGTGCGCGTCGAGCGGGCGATCCAGGTTCGGATGCGCGATGGCGTGACCCTGCTCGCTGATCACTACATCCCGGTGACGAGCGAGCCGGTGCCGACCATCCTGGTCCGGTGCCCGTACGGCCGAGGGTTCCCGTATGCCCTTCTGTCAGCCCAGCTGTACGCCGAACGCGGCTATCACGTTCTGCTGCAAAGCACCCGAGGCACCTTCGGATCCGGTGGCACGTTCCGGCCGGCTGTCAGCGAAGCGGACGACGGGCAGGACACAGTCGGGTGGCTCCGCACCCAAGAGTGGTTCGACGGACGCCTCGCGACGGCCGGCGGCAGCTACCTCGGTTTCACCCAATGGGCGCTGGCGATGGACCCGCCGCCCGAATTGAAGGCGATGGTGGTGATGATCGGCGTACACGACCTTGCCGACGCCGCCTACCAGCAGGGCCCGCTCGACCTGTTCAACATGCTCAGCTGGTCCGACCTGCTGTCACACCAGGAATCCGTCGGCTCGATCGCCGGCCTGATCAGAATGATGCGGGCCGAGCGCAGACTGCGCGGCGCGCTGGAACGGCTGCCGCTGCGCGGCACGATGGACACCCTGGGCGGCAAGGGCGCTCCCTGGTACGACGAATGGGTCGGCCACCCCGATGTCGACGCCCCGTACTGGGAGCCGTTCCGCGCCACCGAAGCGCTGGCACGGACGACGGTTCCGACCCTGCTGATCGGCGGGTGGCACGACTATTTCCTCAACCAGACATTGACGCAGTACCAGACCTTGCGGTCACGCGATGTCGATGTCGCACTGACCATGGGCCCGTGGACGCACCTCACCGTCGACAACAAGATTTCGATGCCTCAGGCAATCTCCTGGCTCGACACCCACGCCGCGGGCCGTGTCTCCGGAAAGCGCGAAACTCCGGTCCAGGTATTCGTCGGCGGAGGGTGGCAGGAACACCACAGCTGGCCGCCGGACACTACGACGACCACCTGGTACCTACAGGACGCGCAGCAACTGTCCGAGGCATCGCCCTCCGACGACGCGACGACCACGCAATTCCACTACGACCCCGCAGACCCGACGCCCTCGGTCGGTGGCCGCATCATGGCAACCAGCGGCGGAGCTCGCGACAACCGCAAGCTGGAGGCGCGCGCCGACGTACTGACTTTTACTACGGCACCGCTCACCGAATCCGTCGAGGTGCACGGCCAACCGGTGGTTGAGATGTACCTCGCGTCCGACAACGACAACGCCGACCTCTTCGCCCGCCTCTGCGACGTCGACCCTGCTGGCCGCTCGATCAACGTCACGGACCGGATCGTCCGATGCGCTCAGCCGGACGGAGAAGTCCGCAGGGTGACGATCACGCTCGACCCCACGGCACATCGGTTCAACGTCGGGCATCGCATCCGGCTGCAGATCTCGGGCGGCGCATTCCCGCGGTTCGCCCGCAACCCTGGAACCGGCGAAGCCGCCGGAGCCGCAACGGTCCTCCAACCGGTGACGCACACCGTCCACCACAACGCGAGCCGGCCGTCCAGCATCGCCCTACCCCTGGTGAAGCACTGACGTTCCCAGCCCTGAGGCACTGAGCAGGGCTGACGCCATGGCCACGCCGGCCCCTCTGAGCGGCTGCGCGCGGACGACAGCCCAGGCGCTTGCACCGTCGAAGACCATGGTCAACTCGCTGGCGAGCTTGTCCGGGTCAGGGATTCCGGCAGCGATCGTCTCGGTGTGGAAGAAGTCGGTCATCTGCTGCTTGAAGGCACGGGCGACGACACTGCCTGGGTGGTCGGGTTGCTTCAGTTCGGTCGCGGTGTTGACGAATGGGCAGCCCCGGAAGGTCTTCAAGTTCGACATCTGGTCCTGACGTTCGAACAGGTGCAGGATTCGCTCCCGCGGCGATCGCTCATCGTTGCCACTCGGCGCCAGCGCTGCCAGGAACTCCACACCTACACGGGTCAGACTGTCCGCGATCAGTGCGTCCTTGGACCGGAACAACTGATACATCGACTTCTTCGACACCCCAGCCGCTGTGCACACCGCATCCACACCGATGTGCACGCCCTCGAGGTAGAAGAGCTCCCCAGCCGCATCGAGCAGGCGCTCGCGAGGCGTCCTGGTTGGGACCGTCAACGGGAAACGTCCAAGGCTTCGACCGGACCGGAAAGAGCGCCTTTGAAGTGACGGCTGTGGTCGTCTGCGAGGAGCTCGAGGTCTCCCTTCTCCAGTGCTGCAACGATGTCCGCGGCCACGGTAGCTGGGTTGTTCTTCGGCCCATCCAGCTCTCGGACAAGGTCGGTGTCGGTCAGGCCCAGCTGGACGCCGAGCACCTGCGTGCCTTGCGCGGACAGCTCCGCGCGCAAGGTGTTGGTGAACGAGATCAGTGCTGCCTTCGCGGCGCCATACGTTCCGGAGCCGGGGAATCCGGCAATCCACGCAGTGAGTGAGTGGATGTTGATCAGCGCGCCTCCGCCGTTGGCCGCCAGCACCGGTGCGAAGGCCTTCGCGACACGCAGCGGTCCGAAGGCGATGATCCCGAAGACGCGGTCGACCTCGTCCTGGTCGTCGTCCAGCAGCGGACCGAACGTCATGATCCCAGCGTTGTTCACGACGATGCTGACGTCACTGGCGACGCGTGCAAGCTCGACGGCGGCCTGCGGATCAGCCAGTTCGAAGCTGACAGGGACGATTCTCGCGTCGTCCTGATCCACTGGGTTTCGCGAGGTGACGTAGACCTTCGCGGCTCCTGCCTGGAGCAGTTCGCGCACGATCTCCTTGCCGAGGCCTTGTTGCCCGCCGGTCACCAGAACGGTCGCTCCACTGACAGTGGTCATCACAAATCTCCTTGAAGCTGACATAGTCAAAGGCTCAGTTGCCTATGTCGCACGACAGTAGTCACAGCCGTTGACTGAGTCAAGTAGGGTTTACCTATGTCATGGGCGGCGACCGAGAGATTCAGAGCACGTCCTGCTCCGGCCGGTCTGGTCCTGGTGCAGGAGCTCGTCAACACGCACGCGGTCGACCGCGACGGCGAAGAACTACTGGCTGACCGGTCGTCAGCGCAGCGATGGCTGCAGAACGCCGGTCAGCAGTGGGCCGAGGTCCACGGTCTCCAATGTCCCGACCTTGTCCTGGACGAATCCGGCCTGCGGGAGTTGCTGGACCTGCGATCGACGGTGGCTGGCCTACTCGCCGTACCGGCGGATGAGCGTCCCGCAGGCGCACCCGTCAACATCAAGGTGCGGGTCGGTGCGAACCTTCTGTCCGACGCGGAAGGACGAGTGGGCATCGAACCCGTCGGCACGGGCAGTGGTTGGCTCGTGTCAGCGGTTTGGTCGGAGATCCTGCTTGCACAGCTGACCGGGACCTGGGCCCGGCTCAAGGTGTGCCGCGAACCGGGCTGCCGGTCAGCGTTCTACGACACTTCCCGAAATCGCAGCGGTCTGTGGCATGACGTGCACAGCTGCGGAAACATCAACAACCTGCGCGTCTCCCGCACCCGTAGGAAAGAGTCCGCGCAGTAGCCTCCTCCTCGATCCTCAGGGCAGTGGTTTGAGGGTTCTGGCGGAGTTCCAGAGGACGCCGCGGTTGAGTCGGTCGGGGTAGGCGTCGACGACTGCGTTGTAGAGGTCCGTGGTGGTGTGGGTGGCGGCGGCGATTGCGGCGAAGGTCTGCAGGTAGCTGCGGGTTTCGTCGATCCATTGTGGGCTGTCGTTGCCGTCGGACGGTTTGTGGCCTGCGACGACCGCCTTCGGGTTCAGTGCGGAGATGGTGTCGAGCGCGGCCAGCCAGTGGTCGATTCCCTCGGTGCCGGATTCGGCCAGGTAGGGGTGGATGTTGTCGTAGACCGCGTCGCCGGCGACGGCCAGGCCGAGCGACTCGACGTACAGGGCGGTTGTGCTGTCGGTGTCGGTGTGTCCGAGGTCGACGACGGCGAGTTCCTCGCCTTCCAGGGTGAGTGGGGCGTCGAGCGGTACGGCGATCACGGGCTTCTCGGTGAGCTGTCCGGGAAAGCGCGGCTGCCAGAAGTCGTCGTACCAGCGTGGTTCGAGTTGCTGCTGCATGACGTCGACGACGGCAGGGGAGGCGACCAGCCGGGCGTCGGGGAACCGGGCCAGGACCTCCGTTGCGCCGAAGAAGTGGTCTCCGTGGCCGTGGGTGATGAAGATCGTGGTGAGTTGCTTGCCCTTGGCAGCGATCCATTCGGCGAGGTCGTGGCCCTCCGCTCGGGTCATCAACGCGTCGACCAGCACGGCCTCGTGCTCTCCGGAGATCAGCGTCGCGCTTGTCGGTGACCACATCCTGCGGGTCTCGCCCGGTGGTAGGTCCGCCGAGACGACGGGCTTCGACGGTGCGACGTACGTGGTGTAGGTGAGCATGTGTGGTCCTCGGGTCCGACGGCTTGGTTGCCGTGGACCCAGGCTCCTGCGCTCGCCGTCGTGCCAGAAGGGCGCGACTTCCTAGGTGCGCGGCTCCCAGGAAGTCGCCAGGCGAGTGAGTGCCTCGGCGCTCGGGCTGCCTGGTTCGGCGGTGCCGACCAGGAGTTGCAGGCCGGGCGCCGCGCGGACGTCGAAGGTTTGATAGGTCAGCTCGATGCGGCCGACGACCGGGTGGAAGAAGATCTTGTACGCCCGGCTGAATCCGCGCGCGGTCTGGTCGTTCCAGATCTCCGCGAACGCCGGTGATGTGGCCAGCAGATCGGTCACCAGCGCGCGGATCCCCGGATCGTCGGGAAAGGTCCCCGCGTTGAACCGGACGGCATGCACGGCACGAGTCGCGACGGCCGTCCAGTCCCCGAAGATCCGAGCCGCCTCAGGGTGCTGAAACATCATTCGGAGCATGTTGGTCATCCCGAACGGCGCAAGCAGCGCCTCGGCGATCCGATTGGTCGCAAGGATCTCGTACCCCGGGTCGAGTACGTACGCCGCGGCCGCCGGGAAGTTGTCGAGCAGTTGGAGTAGAGCCGGATGCACGCTGTGGCGGGCTGCGCCGAGGGCAGGCGTTGGTGTCAGCCCGGCCAGCCGGAACAGGTGGTTGCGGGCATCGATGTCGAGCCGGAGAGCGTGTGCGATTCCGTTCAGGATCTGCGGTGACGGGTTGCGCTCGCGGCCTTGCTCGAGGCGGGTGTAGTAGTCCGCACTGACCACGGCCAGTACGGCGACTTCCTCACGCCGCAGACCGGCGACCCGGCGATCGCCACCGACGGGCAGCCCGACGGTCGCGGGTTCCACCCGGGCGCGTTGTGCCCGCAGGAAGTCACCCAGCACACCGCTCTGCACGGGATCCACAGTACTGGCACAACCTTGGCGAGCGCCTGTCACAGGAACTGAGTTGCTGATGGGTGTCGATTCGGCGCCTGGCCGCTCGACGCAGCGGTGAAGGGCCGACTGAAGGCACCAGCCGTCTGAAGGGGTATGCGATGAAATTTACAACGACGCTCGTGGGAACGACGACGACGGGGATCGTGGTACCGCCAGAGGTGATCGAGGAGCTGGGCAAGGGCAAGAAGCCGCCGGTTGTGGTGACGGTCAACGGCTACACGTACCGCAACACGGTCGCGGTGATGGGCGGCCGGTACATGATCTCGCTGAGCGCCAAGAACCGTGCAGCCGCCGGCGTCTCCGCGGGCGACGAGGTCCAGGTCGAGCTGAGGCTGGACACCGAGCCGCGGGAGGTCGCCGTACCGGACGACTTCGCCAGGGCGCTGGCCGCGGAGCCGAACGCGAAGGCGTTCTTCGACACGCTGTCCTACAGCCAGCGCAGCTGGTTCGTCCTTGGCATCGAAGAAGCCAAGAAGCCAGAAACCCGCGCCAACCGCATCACCAAAGCAGTAGAACGACTCCGCTCCGGCCGCGGTCAACGCTGACTGTCGGTCCTCGACGGCAGACTGGGGACGTGGACTTTTCCCAGGCTCTCAAGACTGCTCGCCGTGGTCGGCGCCTCAGCCAGCTCGAGCTTGCTCTGCGCGCTGGGACCACACAGCGACATGTCAGCTTCCTTGAGTCCGGCCGTTCGAGCCCTGGCCGTGCTCTCGTCGTCCGCCTGGCCGAGGCGATGGAGATGTCCTTGCGCGACCGCAACGACCTTCTGCAGATAGCCGGCTTCGCCCCTGTCTATCCGCAGACGGCGATCGGCGACGCGGCCCTGCAGCATGTCCGCTCGGCGCTCGACCACATCCTCACCGGCCATCTGCCGTACCCGGCCATCGTGGTCGACGCCAACCACGACCTGGTGCTCGCGAACGAGGCGTTCAGCCTGTTCACCGACGGAGTTGCCGGCAAGCTGCTTGAGCCGCCGATCAACGTCCTGCGCTTGTCGCTGCATCCCGACGGGGTCGCTCCGCGAATAATCAACCTCTCATCGTGGGCCCAGCACATCCTCGACCGGCTGCCGCCCGGCGACTTCCGCGACGAGCTGGCCGCCTACGTCCCGTACATCGAACCAGGACCCGAGCACGTCGGCTTCGCCGCACCCATGCAGCTCCGCACACCCAGGGGCGACCTGCACCTGACCACCATCATCACGACGTTCGCGACCGCTCTCGACGTCACTGTCGCCGAGCTGAAACTGGAGGCCTTCCTGCCCGCCGACGAAGCCACGGCCGCCCTGCTCACCAGCTGATCAGTTCGGGAACTGGTAGTCCGCAACGATTCGCCCGTCGGCATCGACCTGCAGCACCTCCAGGCCCTCGCCGACGACCTCACCGCTGGCGGTCGCCACCATCTCCCAGCTGAACTTGACGACATCCTTCAGCCGTACGGCGTTGTCCCGCGGCCGGAACTTGTACTCGCCACCGGCCACGAACTCCTCGTAACTGCGCGCGACCCGAGCCTCCAACTCGTCGTACCCGGTCGCCTCCAGGGTGCTCGCCGCGAACCCGAACCCGAATCCGGTGGCCACAGTCCGGAACTCCGCGGGCGGGTCCAGATAGTGCTTGCCGTCCTCGATCCACAGCTCCTCGATCGTCTTGCGCCGCTGCTCGGCATCCGCTTCGCACCAGACTCCGACGTACCGCGCGACCAGCTCGGCCGTCCTGCTGTCCGACATGATTTCTCCTTGGTCCAAAGGATTTTCCCGGCTGCGCAAGATCCTCCAGCACCCGCCACCCCGCCTCAATTCCCGCCGGGGAATAGCGTGTGGCTTAAGCGATTACGTATTAGCTGATAGCTGCGGAACGACTGCCGTGAGGTCTTGTCACTTAAGCGCGTAAGTGCCACTCTGGGCTCTCGGGCCCGCGCGAGGAGTCACCGGCTCCCGATGTTCAGATGTGGCCCTCGGTTGTATCCGCCCCGCAACCCCCAGGGATCGATCATGAAACTCTCGTTACTCAAGCTGGGAGCGCTCCCAGCACTCCTGCTGTCCTTACTTGCCGTTCCTCCGTCCCCGGCCCTGGCTGAGCCCGCCGCACCGGCCCCGGCACCGGCGGCGGCGGGCTTCACGATCAGCGACCGGAATCTGCTGGACGCCAACGGCACCCCGTTCGTCATGCGCGGCACCAGCCACCCACACGTCTGGTACCAGCGCGAAACCAATTCGTACGCCGAGATCGCGGGCCTGGGTGCCAACACCGTCCGGGTGGTGCTCGGCAGCGGCCAGCGCTGGGGGCCCAGCCCTGCTGCCGACGTCGCCAGCGTCATCGCCCAGTGTAAGGCGAATCGGCTGGTCTGCGTGCTGGAGGTGCACGACACGACCGGGTACGGCGAGGAGGCGGCCGCCGCCACGCTGGATCAGGCCGTCACCTACTGGAACAGCATCCGCGACGTGCTGATCGGCCAGGAGGCTTATGTGCTGATCAACATCGGCAACGAGCCGATCGGCAACACCAACCCGGGGCAATGGACGACCGCCACGGCGAACGCCGTACAGCGGATGCGCACGCTTGGATTCCAGCACACACTCGTGGTGGACGCGCCGAACTGGGGCCAGGACTGGAGCAACACCATGCGCGACAACGCGCAGACAGTCTGGAACGCCGATGCGCAGCGCAACACCCTGTTCTCCGTCCACATGTATCAGGTGTACGGAACCGCGGCCACGATCACGAGCTACTTCGACGCGTTCGCGCAGGCGGGCCTGCCGTTGATCGTCGGTGAGTTCGGCCATGAGCACCAGGGCGCGAACGTCGACGAGGACACCATCATGGCCGAGGCCCGGACCCGGGGGATCGGCTGGATCGCGTGGTCGTACAGCGGCAACAGCGAGCCCTATCTCGATCAGACGGTGGCCTTCGATCCGACCCAGCTGACGACCTGGGGGCTGCGGGTCTTCAAGGGACCGAACGGCGTCTCCGAGACCTCGCGGTGCGCAACGGTGTTCTCCGGCTGCGGCCCCGGCGGTACGGCGCCGTCCGCGCCCGGCGGTCTCGCCGTCACCGGGACGACGTCGAGCTCGGTCTCGCTGTCGTGGACAGGCTCGTCCGTGGCGACGCAGTACCAGGTGCAGCGGGCCGCCGGTGCCTGCGTTGCGGGTAGCGCCTTCAGCCAGGTCGGCAGCACCGCCGCCTCGACCTTCACCAACACCGGGCTGGCGGCGAACACGCCGTACTGTTACCGGGTCACGGCCTCGAATGCGGCCGGCACCTCCGGGCCTTCGGGAACGGTGACCGGTACGACGACCGGCAGCGGCGGACCGGGTGACGGCTGCTCGGCCGTGTCCACCGTGCAGAGCCGATGGGACGGCGGGTACATCGTCCAGCCGGTAGCGGTGACCAACACCGGGACCTCGGCGATCACCGGATGGAAGGTGACGTTCACACTGCCGGCCGGGCACGCGATCGCCGGTTCCTGGAACGCCTCACTGTCAGGGACCACCGGCACGATCACGGCCACCAACATGACCTACAACGGCAAGCTGGCCGCCGGCGCGAACACCAGCTTCGGCTTCCAGGTAACCAAACCCGGCGGGGACGCTCAGACCCCGAGCGGGTTCACCTGCACTGCCTCGTAATCCTGTCTTCATAGCGCGCTCGCTAAGCTCGACCAGGTGACGGGCGAGTTCGACGGGTGGCCGAGGGCAGCCTTCGACGTGTTGCTCCAACTCGAGGGCGAGCCTTCGGCCGATACCAGGCGTCGATGCCGGCAGGATCGCGAGGATCTGGTTCGACGACCGATGATCGAGCTGCTGAACGACCTGGCCGCAGCAGATCCGGCGTACGAGGACTTCGCGGTTTGGGGGTACGGCGAAGTCCTCATGCACGCTTGGCAGCGCCAGCACGCGATTGTCAGGCTGGCCCCCAACGTCGAGCTGAGTATCCATTTCGACCTCGACGGCCTGGAGGTCGGCGTGGCGTGGTGGTATGCACCCCCGCCGCAGATCGAGCGGTATCGAGCCGCCGTGGCGGCCGCTGGTTCCGGCCGACGACTCGTCGCCATCGTCCGGGCTCTGGAGGAGCAGGGGTACGTCGTTTCGGGTGACATGCTGAAGCGGCCACTGCGAGGCCACCCAGCCGATCATCCGCGGATGACGTTGCTACGGCACAGATCCGTCATCGCGACCCGGCCACTCGGCTGTGACGACTGGATCCACACCGCCGCCGCAGCCGACCACGTTCTCGCAGCCTTCACCCAATTGCGCCCACTCTCGCGTTGGATGGTCAAACACGTCGCGCAGCCACGGTCCTGACGCGGGGTTTGTTCGACTTCGTTCGAATTCGGCCATCGGCCACCCCGGAGCAGTCATCCTCGGGCGATAACCCCCTGCTGAAAGGACTGTCGATGCTCCGATTCGCTGCTGCCGTAGTTACCTTCGCCCTGGTCACGCTCGGCGGTGCAGCCGTCACCGCGACTCCGGCCGCTGCCGCGGGCAGCCCGCCGGCGGGCTGCCGATACTTCACCACCGACTTCGGGCAGACCTGCTACGAGTGGGAAGGCGACGACCAATGGGTGCGGGATCTGGACGCGAACGGCTGGACCACGGTCGTCGAGGTCGAGACCAACTACGGCAAGTTCCGTGAGTGCGATGCTCCGGCCTCCGCGGACGGCTGGCGAGAGTGCGGCTACGACCACGAGGAGAAGAAGTGCGTGCGCTTCCGGCTGGTGGAGCGCAAGGGCGTCTCGACCAACCGAATCTCCGTCTGGTCGTTGTTCTACAGCACCTCCACCGGCAACGAATGCGGCTTCGACGCCTGATCCCTGCCTGCCTGCCGAGTCCCCGTTCAGTGAAAGGTTCTTCCTCCATGACTTTGCTCTCCCGCGCTCTCGGCGTGCTCGCCGGAACCGCTCTGCTCGCGATCGGCGCGGTTCCGGCCGCCACCGCGGCTCCGGCCGCTGAGGTCACCCCGATGAGTGCATCGGCCGCCGCGGCGCCGACCAACTGTGTGGGCATCGCCACCAGTTGGGGCGCCACTTGCTTCAAGCCCGCCGGCGACAACCAGTGGGTCGTCGACAAGGACGCCAACGGCTACGCGGTGATCGCCCACGTCGAGACCGGCTACGGAAAGATCCGCGAGTGCAAGTCCCTCCCGTCCGCGGACGGCTGGGGGTACTGCGACTTCGACCACAAGGAGGGCGAGTGCGTGCGCTTCTACATGTACGAGCAGAAGGGCAATGACATCGGCCGGGTCAGCGCTTGGTCCCGCTCGTACAGCATTGCCGACGGCACCGAGTGCATCATCATCGTGCCATGAGGCGGCTCGCAGCGGCACTCGCCTCGGTCACCGGTTCCTTGATCCTGGTTGCCGGCGGTGCCACCGCCGCCTCGGCGTCCCCGATGGCTGTGGCGGAGGAACCGCCGTACAGCCAGGTGAAGTGCCTGAACTCCGAATACGCGTCCACCTGCTTCCAGTGGGTCGGCGACGACCAGTGGATCATTGATCGCGAGGCCAACGGCTGGGCGGCGGTGGTCCACGTGCAGACGAACTACGGCAAGAATGTGGAATGCAAGGCGATGCCTGCCGCCGAAGGCTGGGCGCTCTGCAAGTTCGACCACGAGGAAGGCAAGTGCGTCCGATTCAGGCTGTACGAACTCAAGGACGACGTGAAACGCAAGGAGACAGCGTGGTCGCCGTGGTACGGCACGGAGTACGGCTCGCTCTGCTAGCCGTCGATCGCAGCCAGGGCTGCTGACGCGCGCTCCTGCTCATAACGGTCATCGATGTTCTTGGCGTCCTGGAGAGCGATGCTGTGCTGCTCGATCGCCTCAGCAGGCCGGCCGGCGGCCCGGAGCGCGTGTCCGTAGTCGTTGCGGATCTCGATGATGACCGGTCGGCTGCCAAGACGGACTGCGAGATCCAACGCCTGCTGGTGAAACTCGATGGCCTGCTCGGCTCGGCCGGCTGCCAGGTGCAGCCGGCCGAGCCCGTTCAGGCTGTCGCTCTCGCTGTTGGCGAAACCGATCCGCTGAGCGAGGCCGTGGGCCTGCCGGTAACTGGCCTCGGCCTCGGTCAGCCGGCCGAGCGCCTCGTGCGCCGAGGCCACATTGACGAGCGCGAACGACTCCTCGAAGGTCTCGGTGCCGAGTTTGTGGCTGAGCTCCAGGCCCAGCTCGAAGCGTTCCAGCGCTTCCTCGGGGCGATCGAGGCGAAGCAGCGCCCAGCCCTGACCGGCCAGCGCGGTGGTGGTGCCGTTCAGGTTGTCTTCGGCTTCGAACAGCTCCTGGGCCTGCCGCTGACAGTCGAGGGCCGCCTGGTAGTCGCCGAGCCGATAGTGGCCGAGAGCAACGTTCGACAAGCCGCTCGCCTCACCGACCCGGTTGCCCGCCCGGCGGGCGAGCTCGAGCGCCTCCTGGTACGCCGCCCGGCCGTCGGCGTACCGGCCGAGTCGCCAGTACACCGTGCCGAGATAGTTGTACGCGCGGCCGCGCTCGCGATCGTCGGTGGCACAGCGGATCGCGGTCAGGTGCAGGGTCTCCGCGCCGGTGAACAGGTTCGCCGTGACGAGGTAGTAGATGAGCAGGCTCGACAACGCGACCGCGTGGTCACCCCGGCCGTGGTCAGCCGCAAAGAGGGCCGAAGCGATGAGGTTGTGGCGCTCGGCATCGAGCCAGCCGCGGCCTTCGTCCCGATCGCTGAAGGGCCTTGGTGACAGGCCCGCCTGCTGGGTGAGCTCGACGCGTTCCCGGTCGTGCGGTGCATAAGCAACTGCGGCCGATGCGGCCGTGCGCTGGTAGTACTCGGACAACCCGTCGAGCGCAGTACGTCGTACTGATGGTGGATCTTCGTCGCGGGCCTGATCGCTGGCCAGCACCCGGACGAGGTCGTGCAGTTCGTATCTGTCCGCGGTGCTGTTCTCGAGCAGGTGCATCTGGACCAGAAGCGTCATGACCTCGACCGCTTCGCTCAGCGGGACGCCTGCGAGTGCAGCACCGGCGTAGGCGTCGAAGTCGCGTCCCGGGTGCAATGCCAGCAGCCGGAGCATGCGGCGGGCCGGGATCGGGAGTGCCTGGTACGACAGATCCAGCGAGGCTGCGACCCCACTGTCGAGTCGCAATCTGACCCGGTGTTCGAGGAGGCGCTCCAGATGGTCTGCGAGTGTCCAACCGCCCTGCGAATTGATCCGTCCGGCGAGCACGGCCAGTGCGAGCGGCAGGTGGCCCACCAGTTCGGCGATACGAGTCGCCGATGTGTGGTCCTCGTTCACGACCGCGCCGGCCACCTGCCGGAGATAGGCCAGCGACTCCTCGGGGTCGAAGACCTCCAGACAGATCCGTCGGGCTCCGGTCAGCCTGCGGCGACTTGTCAGCACCGTGACGCACCCGGGCCCGTCCGCGATCAGCGGTTCGACCTGGTCGTCGGACGCCGCGTTGTCGAGCAGTACGACGACCTTGCGGCCGACGGTCAGTTCGCGAAACAGCTCCGATCGTGCCGGCAGGTCGAGGCCGTGGATCCGGCTTCCAGGCACACCGAGCCGACGCAGGAACCCTTCCAGGACGGCCGCCGGATCGGCCGGCGGGCGATCCGGGTCGTACCCACGGAGGTTCACAGACAACTGCAGCTCGGCGGCCGGTAACCCGCGAAGCAGCCGGCGAGCCAGCGTCGTCTTACCAACGCCAGGCATCCCCTCGATCAGTAGCACCCGCCGGCCAGTCGTCCGGTCGTCGAGTGCGGTCAGCGCGGCGTCGAGGGCATCGGATCGACCGACGAAGAAGCCGTCGGCCTCGGGCTCGACCGAGTCCTCGATCCGGATCACCGCGGCTTCGGCCGCCAGGCCCGCCACCACCTGGTAGGCCTGGCGCCATTCCGCGACCCGTGCCTCGTCAGCCGCCCGTGACTCCTCGGCGAGCAGGGCACGAGCGATGTCGACGACCAGTTCGGCATCGAGCCGACGGCGTCCGGGCGCCAGACAGCGGTAGACGGTGTTGAACGCAGGCAGTTCCGCGACACCGCGAGCCTGCCTGGACAGCACCACGCGACGATGGAGCTCTCGGTACGACAGGCCGGACCATGTCTGCAACGAGCGCAACCGCAAGCTGAGCTCGTCGAGCGTTCGCACACCGCCAGGTCCCGGCGGCTCCCCAGAGGCGCCCACCGCCCGAATATTAGTCCCTCTCTACGCTGCTCGTCCGCCGGTGCAGCATCTTCTTCTGACTCCTGGTCGGCGTTAATCTTCGACGAGACTCGGCCGGTCCGCTCGGACCGAGCCGTGACACCGCCCCGAGGAGAACGTCATGCCTGTTCCGTTCCGCCTGCCTCGCTCCCGTCGGAGTCTGACCGCCACCGCGCTGGGCGCCGCCGTACTGTCTGTCGGTGTGCTGCTTTCGGCAGCGGGGGCGTCGACTGCTGCGGAGGTGCCACGGCTCGACTACGTCCACGTTTACACGAACAACGTCGAGAACCTGAAGACGATCGACGCGAACTGTCCGGGGGACTGGCAGGACCTCATCTTCGCGATGAAGCGCACCGATCCCGCCCCGGACATCTTCCTGGTGCAGCAGATCAGCAACCGCACGGAGCTGACCCTGCTGGTCAGCACCATGGAGGCCAAGCTGGGTCGCGACTACACCGGCCGGATCGCGAACCCCGAGCCGCCGGAACAGCCGGCCCGGTGCGATGGCGAGAAGAGGCAGCAGACCACGGCGATCATCTTCGACACCGACCGGTTCAACGTGCTGCAGGCGGACACCTGGTTTGCCGACCGGGACGGCGCCGACGGTTGCCAGAACACCGGCCAGAGCCGGGCGGAGGCGCTGCGGCTCAAGCTCCGCGACACCCTCGCCGAGAAGGACATCACTGTCGCGTCGACGCACTGGCCGACCAACAACAGCGGCGGCCACCCGTGTGCGGCGGAGAACGCCCGCGAGGCGTCCGAGAAGGTCTCCGGCTGGGGCGGCGACCTGATGATCTGGGGCGGCGACGCGAACATCACCGCCGGCAACCCGGGTGACTGGAAGGCCTGGTACCGGCAGACGAACGGCGACCTCGGCGGCGATGCCGGCTTCCGTGACGTGATGTACGACCACTGCGGCAAGGTGACTGCTCCGCGCGGCGAGTGCCTCGGCAACAACTGGACGATCGGCGGCAGCAACCGCATCGACTACCTCTGGGCCAAGAAGCCCAACGGCATGCCGCTCACCACCGCCGTCCACACCGTCACCTTCGAAGAAGCCGGTCAGGCCGACGCCCACTACACCGGCTCCGACAACCCCGCCAACTACTCCGACCACCGCGCCGTACGGGCCCGTATCCACTACTAGGTGGAATCGAGTTCGGCGGAGTTATAGTCACAAGGTCGCGAAAAACGATGTTCGCCGGGTCTGCCCGGCGGACGTCGCGCAGACATCGACGCAGATGGTTCTGGTTGGTGAGCGTCTCCTTTGCCGAGATCGGGCATCCCGTCCGCTCTGGGCTCTGATCACCGCCGGCAGGTGCCGGCGCACTCATCGGGAGCGCAGCATGCAGAAGACCATCGCCATTGCCATCGCCGGAGCGGGATTGGGCGGGCTGACGCTCGCCCGGGTGCTTCAGGCTCACGGTGTCGCCGCGACCATCTACGAAGCTGAGACTTCGGCGGCGACCCGTGCGCAGGGCGGCCTGCTCGACATTCACGAAGAGACCGGGCAGGTCGCGCTTCGCGCAGCCGGTCTGTACGACGAGTTCCGCGCTCTGGTCCGCCCGGGCGAGGACGCCAAGCGCGTCGTCGACCGCCACGGCACGATCCTGCTCGACAGGCCGGCGGAGC
The DNA here is from genome assembly GCF_004348455.1 of Kribbella albertanoniae. Taxonomy (GTDB): domain Bacteria; phylum Actinomycetota; class Actinomycetes; order Propionibacteriales; family Kribbellaceae; genus Kribbella; species Kribbella albertanoniae. The sequence goes on along the minus strand of NZ_SMKA01000054.1, from coordinate 3,213 downwards.
CCGGTTCGGCCCGTCCCGAGGTGGATCGTGGCGAACTCAGGCGCCTGCTCATCGACTCGCTGGCGCCCGGGACAATCCGGTGGGGTCACAAGCTCGCCTCGATCCGGCACCGCGTGGAGGGCGGCTACGAACTCACCTTCGCGGACGATTCCGCCGTACGGGCCGACATCGTCATCGGCGCGGAGGGTGCCTGGTCGAAGGTGCGTCGCTGCTCACCCCGGCCGAGCCTGCCTACACCGGAACCTGCTTCATCGAGATCGCCCTGCCCTTGGGCGGCCAGGATCGTCAGGCGAGCATGGCCGCGATCGGGAGTGGCACGTTGATGGCGGTCGCGCCGGGTAAAGGCATCATCGTCCATCGCTACGCCGATGGGCGCGTGCTCGGATACGTGGCGCTGAACAAGCCCGAGGAGTGGATGAGATCGATCGACTTCGGCGACCCGTCCGCGGGCCTGCGTCAACTTGCCGATGAGTTCGCTGACTGGTCGCAGCTGCTTACCGCCTTCGTGACACAGAGCGTCGCGGAACCGTGGCTCCGACCCATCTATGCCCTGCCTGTCGGGCTCACCTGGGACAGGGTGCCGGGCGCGACGCTCGTCGGCGACGCCGCGCATCTGATGTCACCCTTCGCCGGCGAGGGCGCGAACCTCGCCATGTACGACGGCGCCGACCTGGCGGGCATGCTGGTTGAGCAGCCCGACACCGAGCTCGCGCTCACCGCCTACGAAGCGCAACTGTTCCCGCGAAGCAGCGACGCCGCCGGTCGCTCGGCGAAGAACCTGAAGAACTTCTTCGGCCGGGAAGCACCGCAAAGCGTCGTCACTCTGTTCGATCACTCCTGACTCCGGCCGGCGCCGCCAAGTTCCGGGCGAACACCGATGCTCCACACCTCGGGATCAACTACCCGCAGCAAGTTCTAACTACGGCCCGCCTAGATGATCTCAGGCCAGGTCGGCGTGGTGCCTCCCTCACGTGGTACGGCTAGAATACTTTTGAAGTAACTCTCTTAGGCCGAGATTACTTCTAAAGTAACCACCTAGACGTTACTATCAAAGCATCGAGGGAGGTGATGTTGTGCAGGCATTGGACGCATTGGAGTCGCTGGATCTTCTTGGCTCCGGCCAGTGGGGGCTGGTGACCACCAGTCAGGCGCAAGAGGCTGGCGTATCGAAAATGCAGCTGTCGCGTCTTGCTGAGCGCGGCACGTTGCAGCGGGTGCGGCATGGCGTCTACGCACTTCCTTCAGCTGACCCGGGCTCCTTACAGGGGCTGCGCGCCGCGTGGCTTGCGACCGGTAGCCGGCCTGTGGGGAACCAGCCGCTGGCGGTCGTTTCTGGTGAGTCCGCAGCGGCTGTTCACGGTCTTGGCGACCTGTTGCCCTCGAAGTATGAGTTCAGCTCTGCAGCACGTCGGCAGACGACGCAGGCGGATACCCGCTACCGCAAGCGTGATCTGCCGGATGAGGACGTCACCTGGGTCGACGGGCTGCCGGTGACAACCGTTGCCCGAACGCTCAAAGACCTGGCGGCTGGTGGTACGGATTTCGACCACCTGTCGGTCGCGGTTCGCGATGCTGTGAGTATGAGCGATGCGGCGTCCGTCGACCTGGTTCGTGCGCATGAACCAGCAGGCAGCAGGTCTGGGTCTTCAGACGGAAGCGCGGTGCTGAATGCGGCGCTCAAGGCATCTGGATACCGGCCGCCGCCTGGGGTGCTGGAGCTGATGGTTCCCGAGTTGCAAGAAAGGCTTCTCGCGCAGCTGGTACCCCAGCTCCGAGACGTCATGACGCACGCTTTTGCCGAACAGCTCCGCCAGCTTGCGCCGTCCTTCGCTGCAACAGAGGCTGCCCAGCGAGTGCTCCGAGCGGCTGTTCCTGACACAACCGCTCTTGCCCGTGCTTTGACTGAGCCACCTCAGCGTCGGCCATCGCTGGGCGAGCCAACGGCACGGACCACTGAAGCACTAGATGCCGCGGCCCGGCAGGACAAGGATCCCGACGATGGCACATCCGATGACGGTGCTCGAGGCGAGCCGGCTCAGGGCATCTCTAGGGGCGAAGCTGGCTAATGAGGCCCGTCGCCGCGGGGTGACCGCGGACGTGGTGCGCAAGCAGTACATCTTCACGATCTTCCTCAGCCGCATCTTCCAAGATGACGCCGCTCCATGGGTGTTGCTGGGTGGCAATGCGCTCCTGATCCGGATCGGCGGCGGCCGGTTCACCCAGGATGTCGACCTAGCGCGGGAAACGCCGTGGACCAGCCTGGACGATGCCGTAGCTGAGCTTCGGCTGCTATCCAGCCGTCCGCACCGCGACGATCCGTTCGAATTCGATCTGCACTCGGCCGAGATTCATGCAGAGGCGGATCCGTACGGATACGGCGCGGAGACCGCTAAGGTGAAAGCGAGGGCGTTGCTGGCGGGTCGGGAGTTCGAGCCATTCAGCATCGACCTGACGACTCGCAGACACGTGGATGGTGCGGTTGACGCGGTCGCGCTGAAACCGATCATCGAGCACGAGACCCTCGAAGAGCTGCCTGCGGTCCCGACGACGCCGATCGAGAATCACCTGGCCGACAAGATCTGTGCACTGTACGAGCAGCACGGCGCCGGCGGGGCAAAGGCGTCGACCCGCCATCGCGACCTGGCCGATATCGTGCGCATCGTCGCGGCGATCTCGTTCGACGCCGCACGGCTCACACTCGTTCTCGAGCAGGAGACAGGTCGGCGCCGGATGAGGCTGCCGTTAATGTTTGAGGCTCCGAGTGCTGAATGGGTGACCGGCTTCCCCCGAGCAGCTGCGGGGTACGCGGAGTACCCGCGAGAGTTCTGGGATCTGACCGCTGCGCTGGAGTTCTGCGGGAAATGTCTGAACGAGGTCCTTGATGGACGACGAACCGGTGGCCGCTGGGATCCCGACGGTTCCTCCTGGACGTAGGGGCCTGTCCGGATTCGTCCACGGCCTTGGCCACGTGCCGAGTGATGCGTTGGACTCAGCGTCCGAGGGTGGGTCGCGGGTGCGGAGGTTCCCGATCTCAATCCGATCGCCGCGGTCGGTCACCGGGTGCGGTCGGCGTGATGGCGGGCGTGGGCAGGCGACGCTGGCCACGAGGAGTCCGGCGCGGGCGGTAGCCCGCAGGTTCCGGGCGGCAGCCCGGGAGGAGGCTAAGGGTGGGCGGGTGCGCGCGTAGCTGGCGCGACGGAGGAGCGACTGCGT
>NZ_SMKA01000546.1 GCF_004348455.1 Kribbella albertanoniae | reverse complement strand
GCCCCACCCCCAACGCAGCCACCGAAACCGCAACCCCAACCCGTCGCCTCACAACGTCCTCCCACCATCCCAGCAAGCGCTTACTAGCCGCGAACCCTACGCGCCGGAATGCGCATGCACACCCCCTCCCCGGTTCCGGAACTTGAGGTGTACCGAAGAACGGGTAGTGGTCGGCAGAACAGCACGAACCACCGGCGTGCTCACGCTCCCAGGCACCGACCCGCAGTGACCACTACCCGTTGGTCCGTACACCTTCACCCGCCGAACTGTTGCCGACGGGCTCACTCGCGGCGCACGCTGGCGCCAGGCGTGCCCCAGCCCGGCGGCCCCGACCACTACATGTCGTTCCCAACCATCTCCCGCCGCGCAGTCCCTCCAACGGACAGGACCTATACGCCGGCCGCCGTGCCTGGCAAGACACCGCCTCCGGCGGCAGACCTTTGGCGCCTGCGGCGCACCCGCCTCACGCAGTCCCGCCTGCGGCATCCGGCGAGCAACTGCGGTCGTGGAGCACCTGCAGGCAACTGTGGTTCGGCGCCCGAGCGCGTAGGTAAGGACACGTGGTGGTGCCGCCGCAGGCGATCTCGTGGCTGGCTGCAGGCGTGAGCTTGCCCGGCGGCCCGACTACTACGTGTCGTTCCCGACGATCCCCGGTCGGGCAGATCCTCCGACGGACAGGACGTATACGCCGGTTGCCCTGCCTGGGCGGCAGCGGTGAGCGTGGTGCTCAGGCCCAGTGGGGCTATACGTCCTGTCGTTGCGGGGATCGGGTTTGGAGGAAGGCGGTGATGGCTTGGGTGGCGGGGGTGGTTTGGTCGGTGAAGAGTCGGTGGCCGGCGTTGTTGATGACTACCAGGTCGGCGTTGGGGATGGCGGCGGCCAGGGCTTTGCCGGCTGAGAGGGGGACGAGGCGGTCCTCGCGGCCGTGCAGGACGAGGGTGGGGAGGTTCAGTTGGTGGAGGTCGGTGTGGCGGTCCCAGGGGGTGGCGGCCAGGAGTTGGCTGCGCATGCATTCGGGG
>NZ_SMKA01000545.1 GCF_004348455.1 Kribbella albertanoniae | reverse complement strand
ACGCAAACCCTTCCACGACACCAACCCCCGACGCGCCACACCCTACTTCCCGAACCCGCCCCACCATCGACCAGTGGCGATCTTCCCGCGCAAACGCCCACCCAGCCAACATCCGAAGACTCGGTCGGCGTGGTCGGCGTGTTCTCGGACGTTAGAGAATCCGCAGCCAACGGGTGGCCGAACCCCCTGCCCCAAACCGGTTTGGGGAGGAACATGGGCCGGCCGAACATCCAACCCAACCGCCGGCCACCTGCAGCCGTCACTTGTCAGGCGACGGGAACTCAACGTCCCCCGCCAGGCAACCCCGGCAACGTAGAGCCGCGATCGCCGGCCTCGCCATCCACCGCGGCACCCAGCCACGCTGTTTTCAGATCAGCCGGACGCGGGGATCAACCACAGCGCACGCGCCCAGCCGAGTCCCTTCGGACCTATCCCCTCGACCGCCAAAGGCGGCTGACTGAATCCAGAGGGCGCGCCACACAGATGGCTGGGCCGGATGGCGAGGTCGGCGACCGCGGTTCCAGGTGCCTGGGGCTGACGGGCTGTGGCTGAGGTACGTGATGCCTGCGGCCGAGAGTCACTTTGAGCATCCACCAACCATCTGGGGATCGTCGGAATGGTCGAACCGTGCTCAAGGTCGCCCGGCCGGCGCACCTTGAGCACCCCTCAACCACTTGCTGACCGTGCACGTGGTTGAACCGTGCTCAACGTCGTACCGGCTCGTGTGGGGAGCCCCTAGCTAACCGGCCTTGGGCGGCAGGGGGGCGTTGCCCTCGCTGGAGTGGGCGACTGCCGGGGGCGTGAACAGGAACTGGTGGGCTGGGACAAGGCATTACCTGTTCAAACCCGCCGGCGAGTGTGCGCACCCACCGCCCATGGCCGGACGTGCCGAACACGACGCGCTGGTACGACGGGCGGTGGGCGCGGATGCCGGTACGACGGGCGGTGGGCGGTGCGCGCGGGCGCCGGTACGACGAGCCGGGGGCGCGGATGCCGGTACGGCGGGCGGCGGGTGCACGCGCCGGTACCTGTCTCTTATA
>NZ_SMKA01000544.1 GCF_004348455.1 Kribbella albertanoniae | reverse complement strand
GACTGTCGACGAGCGGGTGGCGCTCGACCTCGGCGTACTGGGTCAGGAGACCGTGGGCGCCGGCGGGATCGCTTATGGGCTGCGGACGATTCCGGTGGCGGCGGCGATCGCGCAGCGGATTGCGGCGCTCGCTCCGGAGGCCTGGGTCATCAACTTCACCAACCCGGCCGGGATGGTGACCGAGGCGATGATCCCGTACCTGGGCGACCGCGTGATCGGCATCTGCGACTCACCCTCAGGCCTCGGCCGCCGCGCAGCGCTCGCGCTCGGCGTCGACCCGGCGACCGCGTTCTACGACTACGCCGGGCTCAACCACCTCGGCTGGCTGCGCGGTCTGCGGTCCGGTGGGGTCGACCGGCTCCCCGAACTCCTGACATCCACCGAGGAGCTCACCTCCTTCGAGGAAGGGCGGCTGTTCGGGGTGGACTGGCTGCGGTCGCTCGGCTCGATCCCGAACGAGTACCTGCACTACTACTACTTCGCGCGGGAGACGCTGGCCGCCGTACAGGCTGTCCGGCAGACCCGCGGCACGTTCCTCCTCGAGCAGCAGTCCGCGTTCTACGCCGAGACGACCCAGCACCCCGACCAGGCGCTCGAGCTGTGGCAGAAGACCCGCGCCGAGCGCGAATCGACGTACATGGTGGAGAGCCGCGAGGTCGCCGACGCCGGCGAACGCGACGAACGCGACATGGCAGCCGGCGGCTACGAACAGGTCGCCCTGTCCCTGATGCGCGCCATCGCCCACAACGAACGCGCCTCCCTCATCCTCAACGTCCGCAACCGCGGCATCCTGCACCACCTCGACGACGACGCCGTGGTCGAGATCCCGTGCACGGTCGACGCCAACGGCGCCCTCCCGCTCGCCGTCTCCCAGCTCACCGACCACCAGGCCGGCCTCGTCACCGCGGTCAAAGCCGTCGAACGCTCCACGATCGAAGCCGCCACCACCGCCTCCCGCTCCGCCGCCCTCCGAGCCTTCGCCTGGCACCCCCTGGTCGGCTCAGTCACCGCCGCCGGCCACCTCCTGGACGCCTACACCAC
>NZ_SMKA01000543.1 GCF_004348455.1 Kribbella albertanoniae | reverse complement strand
GGTGCCAGTAGGTGGCGAGGTCGAAGTCGGGTGGGCGGGTGAAGGTCGCCCCGGACAAGGTGGCTGAGGTCAGGCGGCCTAGGCGGTAGGTGCGGAGGTGGCCGGCGGGGCGGGCGGCAACGACGTACCAGGTGCGGGTTTTGGCGACCAGGCCGAGTGGGGCGATGGGGAAGGGCGTCGTGCCGTCGGCGTAGGTGATTTCCAGGGTGCGTTCTTCCCAGACGGCTTGGCGGCAGAGGTCCAGCCAGCGCGGCGTCTCGCGGTGGTCGTCCCAGCCGGCGTGGTCGATGAGGAGGCGCTGGCGGGCGTACTCGGCGTCGCGGCGGGAGGCGTCGGGGAGGGTGGCGATGAGCTTCAGGACGGCTTGGTCGGAGGAGGCGTCAAGGCCCAGGTCGGCGAGGACGTGGGCGGTGGCGCCGACGAAGACGGACATGACTTCGGACGGCGTGAGGCCGGTGAGGCGGCTGCGGTAGTCGGGGAGCAGGGACCAGCCGCCGCCGCGGCCGCGGGTGGAGTAGACGGGGACGCCGGCCAGGCTGAGGGCGTCGAGGTCGCGCTGGACCGTGCGGTGCGACACCTCGAGGGCAGCGGCCAGCTCGGCGACCGTGCAACGGCCGCGCGTCTGCAGCTGGAGCAGGAGGCGAAGGAGCCGCTCGGCGCGCATGCGAAGAACTATGCCAGCTAAATAAGACATCAAGTGTGGTGTTTTGTTCTTACGGTCGCGGGATGACTGTTGTCGAAGTAGATGAGCTCGCCATGTCCTATCGAGCTCCCGTGCGCAAGGGCGGGCTGCGGGCGGCGCTGGGGTCGCTGGTGCGCCGCGAGTACAAGACGGTGCAGGCGCTCGACCAGGTGTCCTTCACGATCGCCAAAGGTGAGGTGGTCGGTTTCATCGGCCCGAACGGCGCCGGCAAGACGACCACGGTCAGCTAGCCGAACAGACTCCCTACGTGACATCGTTGAGTCTCTGGGGAGGTTGTTATGGGTAAGGCTAAGAGCACTCGTCTCGTTTTGGGTTTTTCGCCGTGGGACGACAAGGTTTCTTTGATGCTCGG
>NZ_SMKA01000542.1 GCF_004348455.1 Kribbella albertanoniae | reverse complement strand
CCCCAACTCAGTGGATATCCCCCGAGTTGGGGGGTTGCCCATCGAAAATTTCAGGGGGCAACCCTCCAGTTCGACGGGCCAGCCGTGGTTGTTGGGCCCGGATTGTCAGGCCCGGGCGAATGCTGCGCGGATGAGGGCAACGACCCGGGCAGGGTCCGCGAGGTCGGCCCAGGTGATCCGCACGACCTGCAGTCCGAGTGCACGCAGGCGGTCCTCCCGGAGCTTCTCCTGGATCAGGCGCTCACGCGTGTTGCCGGCGTACTTGACCATCCCGTCGAACTCGACGACGGTCCGGTAGCCGGCGAAGTAGAAATCGACCCGGCCGATGAACCCAAGTGCATCGGCGAACTCGGCCTGAAGCACCGGAGCTGGCAGCCCGTGGCTATGCGCCAGCACCCGGAGCCGTGACTCGCCGACCGACTCCGACAACGGATTGCTGAAGGCCAGCGCTGCCCTCGCGGTCGCACTTCCGGGCCAGAACTCGGTCGCCGCCTGCAGACGTTGCCACTCATCCGGGCTGACAGGAAAATCACGCCGTACGGCGTCCGCGCTCACCACGGCCGCTTCGAAGGACGTCGTACAGGCCAATTCGAGCAGGGCTCGGGACACCGTTGTGGCGGTCAGACCACTCACCACGGTCAGGTCCGCCTCGGTCAGCCTGCCGCGATGATGGCGTACGCCGCCGATCCGGCCGCCGCGGTGTGTGTCCATCCGGCTGACCTGCACCTCGGTCAGATCCGGCCCCCAGAGCGGCACGCCGTGCAGAGCGAGCGCCGACTGGTGGCTCACGGCAACGGTGTCCGCACCCATCGAGTTCATGACCGCGTGGACGAGCCTCCGATGACTCAGGAGGAGTTGCTCCCAGGGCGGCAGGTGGCTCAGATCGACCGCTTCGGCGTACTGACCGTGGCGGATCCGCACCCACCGACGGTCCCGGATCCGGTCGCGGATCTGGCCAGGCGTATAGCCGCAGTCCGCGGCCTGCCCGCGACTGAACACCCCGTTCTGCCCTTCTGCGAGCAGCTTCAGCTTCGAGTTCACCCCCCAAGCATCAGC
>NZ_SMKA01000541.1 GCF_004348455.1 Kribbella albertanoniae | reverse complement strand
GCCTTGGGGGGTGATGGCGATGGTGTGTTCGGTGTGGGCTGTGCGGGCGCCGGTGGCGCTGCGGAGGGTCCAGCCGTCGGGGTCTGTGACGAGGTCGGCGGTGTCTTGCATGACCCAGGGTTCGAGGGCGAGGAGGAGGCCGGGGCGGAGTTTGTAGCCTCGGCCGGGGCGGCCGGTGTTGGGGACGTGGGGGTCCTGGTGCATGGTCGAGCCGATGCCGTGGCCGCCGAAGTCGGTGTTGACGGGGTATCCGGCGGCGGTGAGGACGGTGCCGATGGCGTGCGAGATGTCGCCGATGTGGGCGCCGGGCTGGGCAGCGGCGATGCCTGCGGCGAGGGCGCGCTCGGTGGCGGCGATCAGGGCCAGGCTCTCGGCGGGCTGGGAGTCGCCGACGACGAAGCTGATGGCGGCGTCGGCGGCCACGCCACCTTGCAGTACGGCGAGGTCGAGGGTCAGGAGGTCGCCGTCGGCGAGGGTGTAGTTCGAGGGTTTGCCGTGCAGTACGGCGTCGTTGACGGCCGTGCAGATGTAGTGGCCGAAGGGACCTCGGCCGAAGGATGCCTCGTAGTCGACGTAGCAGGACTGGGCGCCCGCGTCGGCGATCATCGCCTTGGTCCACTGGTCGATGTCGAGCAGGTTGGTACCGACCGCGGTCCGGCTCTTCAGGGTCTGCAGGATGGTGCCGACCAGCGCGCCGGTCTTCGTCGCTTGGGTGAGCTCGGTGGAGCTCAGGATCTCGATCATGCGGGCGTCCCTCTCACGAACCAATAACTATACCGGCCAAACTATACCGGTACTATAATCCGAATCATGGTCCGGCTACCCCTCACCCCCACCGAGATCGAGCGCGGACAGCGTCTCGGCGCATTGCTGCGCCGAGCCCGAGGTGATCGTTCCATCCTCGACACCGCACTCGACGCCGGCGTCTCCCCGGAGACCCTCCGCAAGATCGAGTCCGGCCGCGTCGCCACCCCGGCCTTCCCCACCATCGCCGCCATCGCCGACGTCCTCGGCCTCTCCCTCGACGAGGTCTGGACCGAGATCAACCCACCCGCCAAACCC
>NZ_SMKA01000540.1 GCF_004348455.1 Kribbella albertanoniae | reverse complement strand
GCCCCACCTTGAGCACCCCTCAACCACGTGTCCCGCTCTAGATTGGTCGAGCCGTGCTCAAGGCCACCGGCCGCGGCACCTTGGGCGCCCATCAACCACGTGTCCCGCTCTGGATTGGTCGAGCCGTGCTCAAGGCCACCGGCCGCGGCACCTTGGGCGCCCATCAACCACGTGCCCGCGCCGGAATGGTCGAGCCGTGCCCAAGGCCCCCGCCCGCCGCACCTTGGGCACCCATCAACCAAGGCCCCGGGCCGCGGCACCTTGGGCACCTATCAACCACGTGCGCCGCGCTGGGATGGTTGAGCCGTGCTCAAGGCCCCGGGCCGCGGCACCTTGGGCACCTATCAACCACGTGCGCCGCGCTGGGATGGTTGAGCGGTGCTCAAGGCCCCCGGGCCGCGGCACCTTGGGCGCCCATCGACCACGTGCGCCGCGCTGGGATGGTCGAGCCGTGCTCAAGGCCCCCGGGCCGCGGCACCTTGGGCGCCCATCGACCACGTGCGCCGCGCTCGGATGGTTGAGCCGTGCTCAAGGTCGTAGCGGCTCGAGGGGCGGTTGTCGGCGGAGGGACAGGACGTATAGGTGTACGACGGGTTCGCGCCCGCTTACGCCCGCCTGGGCGGGCGCGCAGCAGACGTATACGTCCTGTCGTTCGGGTGATCGCCGGGCCGCCGCCTAGCGGAAGGTTGCTACCCAGCCGACTCGGGTGCGGTCGGAGCAGATCAGGAACAAGGTGCAGCGCTCGTACGTCGCCGTGCCCCTTCCGACGGACATGGTGGTGAGTCCGCAGTTGAGCAGGGTGGGCTTGTTCTGCGACATCATCCGGTCGAAGGCCCTGTCTGCCGACCAGTTGTCGCCACCAGCAGCGGCCTTCGAGCTGGTGTTGCCGTCGTCAAGGGTGTCGTCCGCCGCGCGCTGCTTGGCCTCCGCCTCTGAGCTGCGGGTCAGACTGGTACTGCGTTTGAGCGGTGCGCAGCCGTTATCCGCGCGGGCGTTGTTGATCTTGTTGAACAGCTGCAGCTCGTTGCTGTCCATGTCGCCGTCGTCCTTCGGCGGTGGGGGAGGCGGAGGTGGTGGGGTGTTGGT
>NZ_SMKA01000539.1 GCF_004348455.1 Kribbella albertanoniae | reverse complement strand
CTGGTGGGACGGTGGTGTAGCGGTGGCCGGTGGGGGTGATCAGGGTGACGGAGCCGTCCGGGTGGTTCTCGGTCTTCCAGCCCCAGCGTGGGGTGTCTTTAATGACATGGTGGTACTCGCAGAACGGCGCGAGTCCGGCCAGGCTGGTTCGGCCCGTCACTGCGAACGGGGTGCCGTGGTCGCGATCGCATTCGCGGGATGGTCGGTTGCAGCCGGGCCAGGCGCAGACCGGGTGCCGCGCAAGCAGCGTCTCGCTGACCAGCGTGCTGGGGTCGTGTCGGGTGGTCGACGCTTCCAGGACGGCACCGGTCGCCGGGTCGGTGAGTAGACGCCGCAACGTCCCGTCTGCGACGATCCGGCGTGCCAGCTCGGCGGGGATCGGGCCGTATCCGGTCAGTTCGCACGGATCGTCGTCGAGGCCGAGCAGGGTGCCTATGGGGATCAGCACCTCGATATGCGGGCGGCGGCGGTGCTGATCCGGCAGACGTCGTCCGAGCCAGTCAAGACCGTTGTGCACTATGTGGCCGAACAGGTCGGCCACTGCATCAGCCCTTCGCTGCTCTGCATTCCGCTGATCGCGTGCGATCGCTGGTTCGGCGGACTTGGCATCCGCGGGCGCCTCGGAAGGGCAGGCAGCGGTATCGGGCAGCGGCACGTCGCCCTCGTCCCCGCGCACGGGGTGAGCACCAGGATCAGGATCGGTTGCGTCGGTCGCGAGATCCGCTGGGGCAGAATCAGCGCAGGCGGGATCCGTGGGCGCCGCGGATGTGGGATCAGCGCTGGGCTCGTACGCCGTGGGCGCAGTCTCCGAGGCGGCCGTCGCGGAAGCCGTTGAGCCGGGCGCCGTGCAGTCGGACGCCTCGGATGCCGGATCAGCGCTGGGCTCGTGTGCCGTGGGCGCAGCAGCCTCCGAGCCAGTCGGCGCGGACGTCGTTGAACCGGCGGTGCGGCCGGGTGCCGTGGGGCCGGGTGCTGTGGCGCCGGACGTCTGCGGCTTGGAGGCGGATGCCTTGCGCGCCGCGGAGCCTGAAGCCGCGGACTCGGCGGCGGTCGGCTCGGATGCCGCGGTCTCCGAGGCGGTCGGCTCGGGAGCCGTCGGGGCTG
>NZ_SMKA01000538.1 GCF_004348455.1 Kribbella albertanoniae | reverse complement strand
GACCCCCGTCAAACCCCCACCACTACCCGTCCGTCGGTACGCACGACCGTCATCCATCGATCCGGCTTCCGTGACTCGCCTAGGCCTCGAACGGCCCGATGTCGCTCCACTCCCACTCCAGCCGACCAGCCTCGGCGAGTCCAGCCAAGTACCCAAGAACATCGGCCGTATCAGCTCCATCTGAAACGTCGATCGCCACCAGCCGAACCTCGCTCCACTCGAGCAGCACCCCGGTTCGCGCGCAGATCGCATTGACCTCCGCCGCAATCGCCGCGACCTCTTCCTCCCGCTCAATGGTCAGAAGCGCCCGAAACACATGGCGCCCCGATCGCTCCACCACCTCGGTCACCGTCGAACCATCCGCACAGATCCGAACCACATCCCCCCAGTGCAACGCCCTACGCGCGCAACGGAATGCAACACAACTCCGCCAGATCGTCCCGAGTCCGCCGAAGCCAGACCTGCTCCCAAAGCCCCTCGAACCCGAACGGCTCCAACGCAATCCGCGCGATCCAGTTCGTCTCCCCCCGCCCCACCGGCTCCTCGTGCACAACAACTCTCATCGCCTAGACAGCACCCGCTGGATACCCAAGATGCTTTCCTCCACTTCTCCTGAACACCCGCCATGCCTCGCCCCGGCCAGAACAGTCCGGGAAGACCTCAACCACGAAGTCCCCCAGCAATCGCACACACAAGCGTCCCGACACACCCACCTCGACGCCCAGCACTTCCGGTGACTTCGACTTCAGGATTCCCGTCAACACCTTGGCGCGAGTATCAAAGACCGTCGAGTACCGGACGAACGCCTCATTCGGATCGTCAGTCTCCGCGAACAGCATGTCCCCCGACCCCAGGAGCATCGTCTCAGCGTGCAGTACCCGAAACGGACACTGCAGATGGAGCATGATCTCATCACCGTCAGACCGGTGAAACGCCACCTCGCCCATGTTCAGCGTACGCGTGACCGACGCTCCGGCCGTGCCCACAAGCAACCCGGCAATACTCTCCACGCCCATCCCCAATCCCGTCCAGGTCAACAACTCAAGGTACGCCGGCGGCTCCACACCGGATGTTGCCGAGAGCATCTATCGGCCCGAGCTTCGTGATTTTTCTGTGATCCAACTAATCGGTGGATGGGGGCGTCTCTAGGGG
>NZ_SMKA01000053.1 GCF_004348455.1 Kribbella albertanoniae | reverse complement strand
GACCGGTGCCCAGCCACCGGCCCGCGACCGCGTGGACCCGGACATCGTCGCGACGAGGGTCCAGCCCGCCCGCCGATCGAGCCCCAAGCTCCTCGTCCCCGTAGGCCTTGCGCTGGTCGTCCTCACAGGCTCAGTAGGCGCCGGCATCGCCCTCCGCGGCGCCGTCACCCCGGCCCCAGCCAACCTCGCGCCGCAACAGACCCCCACGGTCGCGCCGCGCACCACGACCAGCCAGCCGCCGCCGACCGCCGCCGTACCGGTCCGAACGAAAGCCATCGCTCCGAAGACGAGCGTGACCGTTCAAAAGGCCGAGCCCACCGCGGACAAGAAGCCCAAGAAACCGAAGAAGACGAAACAACCCAAGCCCTGATTCCCACCGCCGAAGGGTTTCGGCGGTCGGCGAATGCCTTGGCGGAGTGCTGCGCGTGGTAGCCACGCTGACGCCATGTCGAGAGTACGCAGTGTCCTATCCCTCGGGCTGGTCCTCCTGTGCCTGACCGCGACCAGCCTCACCGCCCACGCCTTCCCGCAGGCCGCGTGGCCGACGCAGAGCAAGGGCAGCCGCGGTGCGGACGTGGAGGCCATCCAGCAGCTCCTTGTGCACGCCGGACAGACAGTCGCCGTTGACGGCGATTTCGGTTCCGGCACGGAGGCTGCGGTCCGCACCTTCCAGGCGGCTCATGGGCTTGGGTCCGACGGCCGGGTCGGACCGAACACCTGGGGCGCGCTGGCAGTCTCGGTGCGGCAGGGTGACAACAACAACGCCGTACGGGCTCTGCAGCGCCAGCTCAATCTGAAGCGTGGCTTGAGTCTCGGGGTGGATGGTTCGTTCGGGCCGGCCACCCATGCCGCCGTCGTCGACTTTCAGCGGCACGCGGGGATTGAGGCCAACGGTGAGGTCGGACCGATCACCTGGCGGAACCTGATCTGGCACTTCCAGCTCGTCGATCGTCCTGATCTGGCGGCGGTCTGCACGAAGGCGTCCGATGTGAACGGGGACAGCGCGCATTGGGGTACGGCGGCAGCCGTCGGGCAGCTGGCGGTCGCGGCCGAGCGCGTCAACTCGAGCGGATACGGACCGGTCGCCGTACGGGATCTGAGCTTCGAGCACGGCGGCAACATCCCCGACCACAGCAGCCATGAGGTCGGCCTCGATGCCGACATCCAGCTGATGCGCAACGACCGTGCCCAGTGCACCGGGATCAGCCGGATCAGCCGGTTCGACGCGCAGTACAGCCGTACGGCGACGCGGCAACTGATTCAGGCGATCCGGGCCACCGGCCGGGTGAAGGTCATCTTCTTCAACGACCCCGTCCTGATCGGCGAAGGACTGGCCCAGTCGCAGGACAACCACGATGACCACCTGCATGTCCGCTACTGCGAATCCGTCCATACGAACGCTAACTACTCCTGCTGAAAGGGATTGTCCTGTGACCAGACGCACCACCACATTGCTCGGCCTGATCGCGGCTGTGCTCACTGTTGCCGCCGGCCTTGTACTGCCGGCCACCTCCGCTGCTGCTTTGCCGGCTTGGCCGAACCTCGTCAAAGGCCAGTGGGGCCCGATCGTGACGACGGCGCAGTACCTGCTCCGGCACCACGGCCAGGACATCAGCGCGGACGCGGACTTCGGCGGCGGGACCGAAGCCGCGGCGAAGGCGTTCCAGTCGGCCAACGGCTTGGGGTCCGACGGTCAGATCGGTTCGAACACCTGGGGCAAGCTGATCGTCACCGTGCAACGCGGTTCGAACGGCGAGGCTGTCAAGGCTCTGCAGGTCGAACTCAACCGGTACGGGCACGGCCTGACGGTCGATGGTGACTTCGGCGGCAACACCGATACCGCCGTACGGGCGTTCCAGACGTCGCGCGGTCTCGACGCGAACGGCCAGGTCGGGCCGCTCACCTGGCAGACGCTGGTCGGTGACTTCCCCGGGTACCCATCCGGCTACAGCTTGCCGCTCAACCGGGGTGCGCTGCCCCGGAGCGAGTACGACGATCCGCACCATGACTACCCGGCTATCGACCTGCCGGTGCAGTCCGTGCCGGCCTACGCGGTCGTGGCCGGTACCGCGAGCCGGATCGACGAGCCGTCCGGTTGTGGGTACGGCGTGAACATCGATGTCGGCAGCGTTCGCTACACGTACTGCCACTTCTCGGCGATCTCCATCAGCAACGGGCAACAGGTCAGCGCCGGCCAGCGCATCGGGACGACGGGCAACACCGGCAACTCGACCGGGCCGCACCTGCACGTTCACATCAAGGTGAGCGGCGTCCGGCGCTGCCCGCAGAAGTTCATGATCGCTCTGTACGACGGTGCGGTCCCACCGCCGGTGTCGAGCCTGCCCACGACCGGCTGTTTCTACTGACATGCGAGGCGTGCGTATCGCAGCAGTGAGCCTGGCAACTCTGGTGCTGTTCCCGACCGTATCCTGGGCAAGCCCGACATCCTTTGCAGGTAAGGCGTTCGACACCTGTGACACGCCGTCGTCGGCGACGATGCAGGCCTGGCTTTCGTCGCCGTACCGGTCGGTCGGTGTGTACTTCGGCGGTGACGGGCGCGGGTGCAAGACGCAGGCGAACCTGACCGCGGCCTGGGTCAGCGAGCAGGTCTCCGAGGGTTGGCACCTGCTTCCGCTGTACGTCGGTCGCCAGGCGCCGTGCACGACCACCCAGTCGTTCAAGATGTCGGCCGACCCGTCGGTGGCACGCTCTCAAGGTCGTGCCGAAGGCGGCGATGCGGTCGCGAAGGCTGGGAGTCTCGGGCTCAACGCGGTTCTCTACAACGACATGGAGCACTACGACAGCTCGAACACGGCCTGCCGGACCGCAGTGCTCAGCTATCTGACCGGATGGACCGAGCGGCTGCACGAGTCGTCGTACTTCTCCGGGGTCTACTCCGGTGCAGCATCAGGCATCCGAGATCTCGCCAATGTCTACCGGTCAACGACGTACGCGCGGCCGGACTTCATCGACTTCGCGTGGTGGAACGGCAAGGCGGACACCGACGCGGGTTCGTACGTGCCTTCGACGTACTGGTCGAACCATCAGCGGATCCACCAGTACGCCGGTGACCACAACGAGACGCACGGCGGTCGCACGATCAACATCGACAGCAACCAGGTCGACGTACAGCCGCCGGTGAACCGGGACTTCACCACCTATCCGACCGTCAGCAGCGGCGCGAACGGTCCGGCGGTGAGCGCCCTGCAGTACCTGCTGAAGGACGACGGCCGGGACGCGGGAACGGTCGACGGTAACTTCGGCAGTCGCACCGATACCGCCGTACGGGCGTTCCAGTCAGCTCGTGGTCTGGGCGCGGACGGCGAGGTCGGCCGCCGTACCTGGACTGCGCTGTTGTCGGCGGGCTGGCAACCGAACCTTGCCCGCGGATCAACCGGCCTCGAGGTCCGCCGGCTACAACGCGCCCTGACCGCCGCCCTCGGCCGCTCGATCGGCATCGACGGCGACTTCGGCTCCGGCACCGAGCAAGCCGTCCGCGACTACCAAACCACCCGCGGCCTACCGGTCGACGGCGAAGTCGGCCCCCAGACCTGGACCGCCCTCCAATCAGGCCAATAAAACAAGGGAGAACTGTCATGAAGAAGGCACTGCTGCGCTCGGCTGCCGCTCTGGTGGTCCTGGCTGCGGCCACTCTGTCCGGTGCGCCGGCCGCGAGCGCCGGATCATGTGTCGGGTCGATGTGCGGCACCGTGGTCAACCAGACCAGCCTCGGGATGCGGGTCGCGATGGGCTGGTGCAGTGAGGACGACCGGTACGAGCCGCTCGGATCGTCGTGCCCGAGCGGGATCCGTGGGCTCAGCCCACACAGCACCACCGATGGGTGGGGCGACGTCGACGCGTACGAGATTCCGTATCGGTGCACGTTCTGGGTCGACATCAAGAACTTCTGGGGCTGGGAGGGAACGAAGGTGCAGGGCGCCGGCTGGTACAAGATCGACACCGACGACGTCGCCTACATCCGCAACTACGAGTGCCGGGGCGTCTGATTCCTTTCGGCACCGATCGATCCTTCCCAGCTCACCGGCCGAGCCTGCATCATGGGACCTCGGCGCGCCGGCTTCCGCCCTGCTGCGTGCCGCAGGGGAGGCGCGCCAGCGATGGGGACTGTACGGATTCATTTCACTGCGGCGGATCTGGCCCGGACGCACATTGCGCCGGAGCCGGATCCGCTGTGGGAGCTGATGCTGAGCCTGCATCTGCTGCAGGGCGAGAAGCCCAGGCAGCCGCAGTACTTCGCCCAGTGGCGCGCGAGTCTGCCGAGTGACGAGGGCTTCCGGCAGATGATCCGTACGACGCTCGCTCCGGCCGCGCCGGCGGGGGCGTACTTCCCCGACTTCATGACACCGATCGAGGGGCTGGCCGGATTCTCGGTCGGCCTCGAAACCGTGCTGAGCACGCCTCGCCAGCGGATGCGTCGCGAACTCGACCTCGTCACCCCGCCCCGCGGATCGGCGGCCTGGATCGCAGCGCTGGCCAACGGGCGACCGGCTGACATCGCCACCCTCGGCACCGCCATGCAGACGTACTACGACCGCGCCCTCGCACCGTACTGGCCAACGATCCGAGCCCGCGTCCGCGCGGAGTACCTACTCCGCACGCGGCTGCACAGTGACGAGGGCATCTCCGGCCTGCTCGGCAGCCTGCGTCCGGCGCTGCGCTGGGAACCGCCAGTCCTCGAAGTCAACGGACCCACCAGCCGGGACATCCACCTGAACGGCCGCGGGCTGACGCTGATCCCGTCGTACTTCAACTGGCACAACCCGATGACGATGTACGACCCGGAGCTGCCGCCCGTGGTCATCTACCCGTCCGGACGGCTCGGTTGTGTCCCACAATCAGTTGCCCCAGGCAAGGGCCTCGCCGACCTCATCGGCAGCACCCGCGCCGCCGGCCTGGAGGCAATCGCCAACGGCTGCACCACCTCGGAGCTGGCCGCCGCCCTGAGCATCTCCCGCTCAACAGCCAGCGAACACGCCACCGTCCTCCGCGGCGCCGGCCTGATCACCACCGAACGCCAAGGCCTGTCTGTCTGGCACTCCCTAACCGCCCTCGGCACCGCCCTCCTCCGAGGCTGCCGATCACCGGGGTGACTAGGTCGCGTGTCGACCGCGTGGCCAGATCTCCCTCGAACATGTGTTCGAGAATACACCCCCGCCACCCCTCGCGCAAATCGAGGTGCATCCGGAATCCCTTGTCCACAAGGAGAAACTCGCGCGATCGCCAACCCCGAAATCCGTGTAGGCAGGCCAGCGGGAGACACGAGGGCCTAGCTACTCACGCCAGCCCGTGAGGTCGACGGACTTGGCGCTTTCGACGCGGAAGGCGAGATTGATCGTGGTCTGCTCACCCGGTGGGAGGTCGAGCTGCCAGGTGATGATGCCGAGCTCGGTGGTCTCGGCCGGCTCCGGGCTGGCGGTGATGGGTTTGACGGTGATCTCGTGGTCGCGGGGGACCGGTAGCTGGTCGAGGACGGTGATGCGGGCCGCCCGCGGCGTGTGGTTCTCGATGCGGGTTGCGTACTCGACCTCACGACGCCGGGTTGATCCGAGGGTCGCCTTGCTGGCAGTACGGCGTACCAGCTCGCGCTCGACGCGGATACGGTCGTCGAGACCGAGGGCCAGCTCGACCTCTTCACCGGGCGCCCACAAGGGGAGAGCGGCCGAGCCGACGAAGTCGGCGTCGTGGAAGACGGCTGCCTTGCCGGCGGGCAGTGTGTGGGTGCTGGAGTTGGCGACGGTGGCCCGGAGGTGGACGTCGGTCGAGCGGAGCGGTGCGGTGATGTAGTCCAGCTCGGAGTCGAGCTCGATGGAGGCGATCGTCGCGCGGTGGGCGGCGCCATCGGCCGGTACGGCGACCGGTCGTGGCGGCGTGTAGGTCGCAGCCGTCAGGCCCTGCTCGACGGTGGCGCCCCGCTCGACCAATTCGGGGGCGGCGCCCGCGGGCTGGGGAGCACCGCCGTACGCCGCTTCCGTCCGGGCCATGGCGAAGCTGGCCGGTGCTGCCGGGACGGGGACGGGCGGGCGACGGCGGTCGAGGTACCAGGGGTCGAGTTCCGGCACCTTCGCGTTCACCGCGGGCCGCGCGGTCGACAGCGTGAGCTCGCACTCGGGCCAGTCCTCACCTGTGTACTGGGTGATCAGACCGAACCAGCCCAGCGTCAACCGGTCGCCGGACAGGCGGACGTCGTACGTGCTCCTCCAGCCGGCCCCGGGGACGACGTACGAGAGCTCGATCTCCACCTCGGCCTCGGCCTCGAGGTTCAGCGCGACCGCTACCGAGCGGCGGTCCGGGACGCGCTGCTGCGCCACCTCGGCCAGCCGGCGGTCGATCGCCGCGAGCCGCTCCTCGGCGTCCTCCCGCTGATCGGCGAGCTCACGCCGCTTCGACCGTACGGCGGTCAGCCGGGTCGCCAGCGATTCGGTGAACTCGCCCAGGTCAGCGCCGGTCTCACCAGCCGCAAGAGTGCGGGCGAAGGTGCCACCGGCCCGCTTTCCCAGCTGGGTCAGGAACAGGTCGAGCTGGCCCTGAACCTCATCGGCATCCGCGAGACTCGCGACCTCGTTCGCCGCCTGCCGGCGTTGGCGTTCCAGCTCGGTGACGGTCTCGTCCGGCGCCTGCGGATGATGCCGTACGGCGAGGTCCACGCCGAGCACGGTCGCCGGCCCGCGACCAGCGACCCGGACCGAATCGTCCTGCAACCCCAGCGGCAGCGAGTCGACGTACACGGTCTGATCGCCGGCGGGGAGCGTAAGCCGGCCGCGCCGGGTCACCCGGGCGCGGTCGGGGTAGACAGCGACGGCCACGATCGGAGCAGCAAGCACCAGTTCGGTCATGCTCCGACAGTAGTCCGGGCCGGATCCACGTGGACCCGGCCCGGACCGATCAGTTCACTAGTTGACGATGATCTTGTCGACCTCGACAGTGATGCCCTTGACGAGTGGCGTGGAGGTCCCGGTCGTGACCGAGCCGGTGCCCTTCTGCACACCCCTGACGTTCATCGAGTACGTCATCGAGCCACCGGGAGCGCCCGGCGTGCTCGCGATCCGGTAGTCCTGGACCGGAGGACCGGTGATCTGGCTACCGGCGGTTCCGTCGGCGTTCTCGGCCCCGACCGTGAGGCCGTAGCCCCCCGGCGTATCGCCAGGCAGGTTGGCCGGATCGAAGGCGTAGGTGATGTCCTCGGTGCCGTCGATGCCGATCCACTGCTGGAACACCTTCAGGTTGGTCGTGCCGAACAGGTTGACCCGCCATTCGATGACCAGCCACGTGTTCACCCCGTCGGTCAGGGTGGTCGCGTAGACGCCTGGCCGGCCGGTGCCGTCGAGGTCGGTCCAGTACGGCGCCAGCACGTTGTTCGGCCGCGCGGTATCGGGCAGGTTCTGCGGGGCGAACTGGACGTCCTCCCCGCTCGAGGTGCCGCCCGCGACCGTGTACCCGTTGGAGACCACACCGATCCGGGTGTAGGTCTGCCCGGCGAACACGTAGGGCGGGACGTTGAAGTTCAGCGCCTGCTCGTCGCCGATCGGGATCGGCGCGACCCCGAACGCATCCAGCGGGAGGTAGCCGAACAGCGAACCCGGAGCGATGACCGGCTTGTCGGGCTGGCGTCCGGCCAGCGTTGCGGTCTTGGTTGCCATTTGAGTACCGACCTGGGTCGCCCCGCTCACGCTGTTCAGCCGCAGTTGCGAACTCAGCGTGCTGACGGCCGTCACGTCGGTGGCCTGCAGACTGTTGTTCTGCACGGTCACCGTGCACGTCGACGCACCCGTGTTGCGGGCGATCGTGCTCGGCGTACAGGTCTGATCGATCGGTACGACGCCTTCCTGACGGAAGAACGCGACCGGCAGATGCAGGGACCGGTTGCCGGCCAGCTGCTTCAGATTGACCTGACCGAAGTACTGGCCGTCGGGCAGGTCGGGCGCGGTGATCGCGATCGTCAGCTTCTGCGTCTTGCCCGGCTTCAGTGAGAACGCAGGCGGCATGACGGCGATGTTCGCGCCACTGACGGTCGTGCCGGAGGCGCTGAAGTTGAGCGTCTGGTTGGTGACGTTCTTGACGACGCGGGTGGCCGTGATCACGCCCGGCATGGTCGGTGCGTTCACCGACGGCAGGTTGAGGTCGATCCGGTTCAGCGCATCGGTCGCCGAGAGCACGTAGTTCGCTGCCGACTCGTCGAGGGTCAGACCGGGGTCGCCGGCCTTGGTCAGGTCGATCCGGCCGCCGCCATGATCGAACGGGTCGGCCGGGGTGACCCGGTCAGACTTCTTGACGTTCGTCTTGCCGGTTGTCTCCAGTGCGGACTTGACCTGGCCCGGTGTCCACGACGGGTGCAGCGCGAACAACAGTGCCGCTGCTCCGGCCACGTGCGGCGAGGACATCGACGTACCGGCGATCACTTGGTACAGGTTTCCGGCAGGACCGCCGGACGGTGCCTCCGGAGTCGGTGTCTGACCGGCGAGGATGTGGAGACCAGGTGCGGTGACGTCGGGCTTGAGGAAGTCACCACCGGGACCACGCGACGAGAAGTTCGTGATCACGTCGCCTTGCCAGGTGGTCTTGTTTCCTTGGGTCATCTTGGCCGTGGCGCCCGGATGCGCGGCCAGGAACGCGAGCAGCGCGTCGGCGTCAGGCTTCTCCAGTTGCGCGCTCGGCAGCCAGTGGTTGTCGGTGAAGACGTCGGACGGGAAGGTCGTGTTGTACATCAGCATGCCGACCGCGCCGCCCTGCTGGACGTTGAACCCCTTCATCACCCGGCCCGCCGTGAACTGACAGGCCACGATCTTGCCGGTGAACGTGCCGGCCGGTGCCGGGGTATTACAAGTCGCGTCCGTGTAGCCAGGCGTGGACCCGGCCAGTACGACGGGCGTCGCCGTGCTGATCCCGCCGGTAACCGACGCGCCGGAGATCGTGGCGGTCGCGCCACCGCCTTCCAAGGTGATCGTCGAGCGGAAGGTGCGGGCCTGGGTGGAGGCCGCGACCGTGGTGACCCACGGGCTGCGGTGGTTGGTCGTGTTCGCGCCCGGACCGGAGTTGCCGGCCGACGCCGCCACGAAGACACCCGCGGCGTACGCGTCCAGGAAGGCGAGTTCGACCGGGTCGCTGTAGGGGTCGTTACCACCGGAGATCGAGAAGTTGATCACCCGGACACCGTCCAGGATGGCGCGCGCGACAGCCCCCACCGAGTCGGACGGGAAGCAGCCTTGAGCACCGCAGACCTTGTAGACCGAGACAGCCGCGGCCGGCGCGATCCCGCGGATCGGGCCACGGTTGATGCCCAGCGGGTTCGCGTTGGCGACCGGACCACCGGCCGAGGTCGTCGACGTGTGGGTGCCGTGACCGTTCGAGTCGCGGGCGGAATCGGGGTAGACGTCGCCGCCGATCACCGCGTTGTACGTTTCGAGGAACGGCCGGCCGCCGATCAGCTTCCGGTTGCAGACGAACTCGTCGCTTGCCGGGGTCAGCGGGTTGTCCCCGAAGTCACAGACCCGCGGGGTGCCGTCGGCGGTCGCTGGGGGAGCGGGCAGAGTGCCAGGATCGGCGTACGACGGATGCTCGGGCCACGAACCGCTGTCGAGGATGCCGACGATCACGCCCTTGCCCGAGGAAGCCGATCCACCGAGCTGGTTGTAGATCGTCGGAGCGCCGATGAACTCGCCACTCGAGTCGGTCAGCAGCTTCTGCGGATCGTCCTGCTGGACCGCTGCGACACCGGGCAGTTTGAGCAGCTCACGAGCCTGGTTCGCCGGCACGCTGAGCGCGATACCGCCGTACACGGTGCGCAGCTTCTGCCCGGCCCGGGCGCTCGGAACCTTGCTCTGCATGGCCGCGAGGAAGTCGTTCTCCAGCGCGGTCACGTGCTTGAGGTATTTGGTCGCGTTCGCACCCTTGGGGTCGAGACGCTTCCCGGTGACCGCGGGGCTGGTGCCCGGCAGGCCCTTCAGACCACCGCGGTACGCGGCGAGCGAGTCGTAGTCCAGCTTGACGACGACGCGAACCTGCTTGGCCGACGTGCTGTTGATCAGTGCGGGATCACTCTTGGCGAGCTGCCCGCTGGGTGACTTCGCGCCGCTGACCGTGTCAGCGACCTGCAACGGCGTAGCGGTCCACGCCCGGCCACCTGGTGGTGGGTCGGCAGCAGCCGCGCCGCCCGGAGTCAAGGTGGCGGCGAACAGCAGACCGGCGGACAGAACGGCCGTGGTGGTGCGTCTTCTGTGAATCCGTGACCTCATGCGGTGGCCTCCCGTGAAGGCAGATGACGCCGTCACCGCGAGCAAGACAACGCGTGACCCCCCAGATCGCCGCGCACCCGAGCCCCCCTCGGAACGACGTACCGGCCGGCACCCCCACGGTGCCTGCCTGAGCCGAATCTAAGCCCAATCCCGCAAGTGGGCCAGACCTCACAACCCCAAATACGTCTGGTCCGTCCGCCCTTCGTCGTACCGGCGCAGCTGTTCCGCAACCCCGTCAGCGGCCAACTGCTGAGCGGCCCGCAGATCAAGCGTTGCATCGATTGCCGTCAGCAAGCGCTGCGCACCCCGGACCGCCTCCACACCAATAGCGGCGAACCGCGCAACCTGAGCCCGCACAACCTCCTCAGGCTCACTGCTGACAGTCGCAAACCCGCTCCGGGCCGTAATCGCCTCAGTCGTCAACACGAACTCCCGCACAAACTGCGAGCTGTGCCGAGTCCGCAACAACGCAATCGCGTACGACGGCACCACGCCCCGACTCAACTCCGGCAACCCGAACGAAGCCCGCGGGCTCGCGACCACCAGATCACTGGTCAGCGCAAGCGCCGTACCAAACGCCCGCGCCGTCCCGTCAACAAGCGCGATCACCGGAAAACTCCGCGAAGTCCAAGCCTCGAAACAGGCAGCAAGACTGGGCGCATACTCCACCGACGCCCGCCCCGGCCGATCCGGATCCGCATAGTTCCCACCCGAACAAAACACCCCCTCAACCCCAGACCGCAACACAGCGGAATGCACCCCAACGTCCGCTTCCACCAACTGCAACGCGGTCGCGAGCCCCACAAGTGCCCGACTATCAAGGCTGTTGCGGGCATCGCGCCGGTCGATGCTGATCTCGGCGCTGCCATCGTGGATGGCCAGCCAGATTCCACTGTCAGGAACAGCTTCAGGCATGCCGGTCGTCCTGGGGGAGGTCAGCCGATACCTTCACCAGGCAATCCTCGAGCGTCTCGCAGCCCCGAACCTGAAAACCGCCAGTGGGCGCGCCCGGTCCCGATGCCATTGCGATCCATGGGGCGTCACCGGCCGCGACGCGTGGCTCGTCGATTTGGATCAGCAAGGTCACACCCGCCCTTCCGAGCCGCTCGAGGAGCTCTTCGACCTCAGCGGCGCTCGGGCTCATCGGTAGAGCTCCAGCCACTCACGGTCCTCAAGGACTGATTCCATGTGGCTGATGACCGCACGGAGGCATTCCTCAAGGGTCCGCAAATCCCCACGCATGACGACCGTGCCTCCCGGATGTGGCGCAGACAGGAGAACCGTCCAGGGCTTGCTGCGGTCCCGCAGCCGCTCGTGATCGATCTTGAGCATCATGGTGAAGCCGGCCCGGCCGACGTCCTGCATGAACTCACCGAGATCGAACTGGTCCAGGTTCATCGCCAGGAGCCTAGTCACTCCTGGCGATGAGGTGGGTCAGCGAATCACTGTCACGGGATGCTGATGCCGAAGTCTCGGTTGGCGGTGGCGAAGTCTTGGAAGCCTATGCGGGCGCCGGCGGTGCGGGTGACGGTGCCGTTGGCGATCAGGCCGGCGGAGCCGCGGGAGTAGACGGGGCCGCCGGAGTCTCCGCCGCGGGCGGCGGGCTGGCCGTTCATCTGCTCGCCTTCGACGAGGTCTTCGCGGTCGTTGTAGAAGAAGAGGACCTTGATGTTGCAGACCGGTCCACCGACCACGCCGGCGCTGGTCTGGCCGCTCTGGCAGAGGAACTGGCCGACGTAGACGTGGCCCCAGAACGGGACGTTCTCGATCAGGTTGTCGGTGCTGTTGCCGACGTAGGCCTGGAAGTCGACGGCGTTGGTGGGGATCAGCGCGACGTCGTGGTCGCCGTTCTTGGCGCCCATGTTGCCGATGTATTCACCTCGCCCGTCGGCGAACTGCTGACCCGGCTGGCCGCAGTGGCCGGCGGTGAGAATGTACGGACGGCCCTGCCCGTCCTTCACTCCGAAGCCCGTCGTGCAGATGGCACCCGCGGACTGGTTCCAGAGCCGCGCACCGCCGATCCAGGGTGACCAGTCGTCGTCCCGTGATGCCGGCTGGAGCGGTTCCTCCGCGACGACGCGGACCGGGACGCCGGTACGGCGTTGCAGGGTCGACCCGAGCGCCTGTGCGGTCCGCTGTGATGGCCGGACGCCCAGGACCAGGCCGCTGCCGTCGCCGGGGTTCTTGATCGCGTCGATGCCGTGATCCGGGTTCTGCTGCTGCCAGGTCGCGATCGACCGGGCGGCTCGGTCGAGGTCGGCCTTGGAGTGGACCGCCTTCGCGATTCGGACTGGCGCGCGCTCGGAGGTGACGGCCTGCTTGATCTGGAGAGGCGGCGTACCTTTCCACCAGAGCACGACGGCGTCCTCGGCGAGCGTGATACCGGCGTACCCTTGCAGGCTTGGCGATTCGGCGACCGCAGCGAGCCGATCGGCGGCCTCGACCAGTGGCCGTTGGGCGAGCATCTGACTGTCTGCTGCCGTGAGCGTCCTGGCCTCGGTTCTCGATTCTGGGGTGGCCTCGAAGGCCTGGGCAGGGAGTGCGGTGCAGGTGACCAGCAGGGCGGCAGCCGCGATGGCAGCAGGTGTTCTACGCATGAGCAGTCCTCACACTTGGGGCGGTGTGCGCCCCACTGTGAGCAGTCAGTCACACCCTGTCAATACATCGTTGTCATCGCCTCTCGGACTGACCACCACCCGCCCACATTGCTCACAAAACCCACAACGTCCGAACAACCCGCAGGCGTGGTCTCCGGATCGTCGGACGTTAGCTCCGGCTCCCCGCTAACGGTTCGGGGAGGATCCGCGACGGATTCTGGGGGTGGATCCTCCCCACATCCCGGCCGGGGCGAAGATCCTCCCCAGCCGCCAGCCGCCAGCCGCCAGCCGCCAGCCGCCAGCCGCCAGCCGCCATTTGGCCGGATATCCGTTCGAATGGTCCGTTCTCTGCCCATTTTTTGAGGGGAGAAGGGTGCACTTGAACGGAGATCCCCTCAATTTCCGTACCGCATCCATGGCCCGGCAACTCCAGGCAACGCGAGCCCGGTCACCGGACCTCGCCATCTACCTCAGCCGCCGCTGCGCTCAGCCATGCTGTCTGGGGCTGCCGGGTTGTGGCTCAACGTCGCACCGGCTTGTGCGGAGAGCGAGCAGCCGGTGGGTTGCCCCACCAGTTGGTGGGTTCTGTACGCGCATGCGGGTGGGGAACCCGCAACCTCATGGGGGAACCCATCAAATGGTGGCGGGTGCGGGGAGCTGGGGCGCCGCTCGGGCCGGGCGAGGGTAGGTTGGGCTGTTGATGAGGGTCTTGCTGCGGGTGAAGCCGGGAGCGTCGCGGACTGCGGTCGGAGGCCAGTACGACGGTGGTGCCGGTCCTGGGCTGATTGTCGCGGTGGGGGCTCGGGCGGTGGAGGGGCAGGCGACGAAGGCCGTGCTGGATGCGGTGGCGACGGCGTTCGGGGTGCGGCGGTCGGCGGTGACTTTGGTGCATGGGGCAACGAGTCGCGACAAGCTGGTCGAGGTCGACGGGGACGACGTGCAGCTCGGCGCGCGGCTGGCTGAACTGCTCGGGTGATCGTTCAGCCGAAGACCCGCCGCTGGATCTCGCGGCGGTAGTCCTCGAGGGTGTTGTCGAGGTGGACGGCGGTGGCGCGCGCTGCTGCTTCCGGGTCGCCGTCCCGGATCGCCTGGTAGATGGCGGCGTGTTCCTCGGTGGCCTCCTGGGCGTGGCCACCGACGGTGCCATGCAGGCCGATCGCGGCGGACTGGTACTGAAGGCGGCGGGCCTCGCGCACCGAGGCGACCAGGAAGCTGTTGTGCGATGCCGTGGCGATGCCGAGGTGGAAGTCGTCGTCGCCGCGATCGAAGAGGGCGGACTGCCCGGTCAGGTGACCCTGCCGGCAGGTCTCGGCGGCGGTTTCGATCGTGCGCAGTTCGGCCGGGGTCGCGCGGGTCGCAGCCAGCCGGCTGGCCGCGGTCTCCTGGACGCGGCGGAACTCGAACAGCATGTAGACGTGGTCGAGATCGGTGGGATGGAAGAACCCTCCCCAGCGTCCGGAACCCAGCATCCCGTCGTCGTCGGAGACGTAGAGCCCGCGCCCCTTCTGGGCCCGGACCCGCCCGATGGCCGACAGGATCTTGACCGCTTCGCGCACCACCGTCCGACTGGAACCCAGCTGGGTGGCCAGTTCGTTCTCGGTCGGCATCCGGTCGCCCGGGCGCAGCCCCAGCTCCGCGATGAGCTGCAGAATCTGCTCGGCCACCAGCTCGTAACCCGGTCGGTACGACCCGGCCGGAACGGACACGCTGTCCACCTGCCTGCCTCCATCCAGTAGGGACCGCCAGAAAGAGTACGGCTGATTGCGGACGCCGGTCCCGAGAATACAGCCAGCCGTCGTCACCGAGGTCCGACGATCGGATGATTAGTCAGTCTCATCTCTTGACGGGCCGAGGGCTGACCGCTGTCATGGCTCAAATGAGTACGACACATTCCGGAGGTTCTCGGATGTATCCCGTCATCACCGCCTCGGTGCCGCTGCTCGAACCGCCGCAGTGGGCGATCGCGCAACGCGAACTGTTCCAGCTGCTCGACCACGCCTGGCGCCGGTTCGAACGCGACTTCACCGGTCCCGACGGGCGGCTGAACTACGGTGACGGACTCACCTCGCGCGACGGCGTGGACGACTTCTACGAGACGTTCTTCAACTGGCCGCAGCTCTATCTGCTGGGCGGGGCCGACGACCTGCTCGCCGCGTCCGAGCGGCACTGGGCAGGTGTCACCGATCAGCTCACCGAACTCGGCATGCTCGACGACGACTACGAGCGCGGGTACGACTGGTTCCATCAGGGCGAGAGCCTGCTGCTCTTCTACTTCCTCTGCATGGCCGCTCCCGATCGCTGGGCCGAGCGGGCCCTGCGTTTCGCCGAGCTCTACGTCGACCCGGTGCACGGCAACTACGACCCCGAACACCGGATCATCCGCCGGCCGCACAACGGCAGCGACGCACAGCGGGAGGGCTTGTTCGACGGCAAGTCCTACCCCTGGCTACCGCAGGAAGCCCAGCTGTACGGCTTCCCGCTGGAATGGTTACTACCTCCCGGCTCGGGCGAACCGGACCGGGAGCTCGACCCACGACTGGGCGAAGAGATGCGACGCCGGACCGGAGTGGGGGATACCGCGGTCAACCTGGCCGCCTCCGGACTCGTCCTCAACGCGTTGCTGCTGTCCGGGAACGAGCGCTACCGGAGCTGGATCAGCCAGTACGTCGGGGCGTGGCGCGAGCGGGCAGCCGGCAACGGCGGCGTCATTCCGGACAACGTCTCGCCGGACGGCGTGGTGGGCGGCCTCCTCGAGGGCCGCTGGTACGGCGGTCACTACGGCTGGTCCTGGCCGCACGGCTGGTACAGCGTTGGGCAGGCCGCGATGATCGCCGCGCTCGCGGCGGTCGCGGCGACCAACGACGAGTCGTACCTCGACCTCGTCCGGCCGGCCCTCGACGAGGTCATTCGCCGGGGTAAGACGATGGCGTTCACGGAGGCGGACTCCAGCCTCCGATCGCGGTGGACCGTGCAACTCGGCGACGACGTCGGCACTCCCACTCTGCACGTCCCGTTCCGGTACGACGACCGCGGCTGGTTCGACTACAACCCGATGCTGATGGCGGTTCCCACCGCACTGTGGCATCACTCTGCCGCCGTTGCCGATCGCGAGCGCATCGAAGGCCTGCGCTCCGCCAGCGGTCACGACTGGCGGATCGTGCGCCCGTTCCGGGCCAAGGAAGAGGCGGGACACGAGGAGCCCTGGCTCGCCTTCCTGGCCGGTGACAATCCGGCGTACCCGGAGCAGATCCTGGCCGCCGCGCAGGCTCAGGTGCGGCACCGCCTGGCCCGGATGGAGCGGTACCGGCGCGACGAGGTCGCCGAAGCCGACATCCACCTGTGGCAACAGTCGAATCCCGTCGTCACCGAGGCGCTGGTGCAGCTCACCTGGGGCGGGCCGCAGGTCATCTACAACGGCGGTCTGCAGCAGGCCCGCGTGCGGTACTACGACGCCCAGACCCGACGACCCGGCCTGCCACCGTCCGTGGCCGCGCTGGTGTCGAGTATCGAGCCCGAGGCAACCATCGTCGACCTGGTCAATCTCGATCCGGAAGAAGCGCGCTCCGTTGTCGTGCAGGCCGGTGCGTTCGCCGAGCACTCCATCCGCTCGGTGCACTACACCGTCTGTGAGGACTCGAGCTGGCTCGGCGACCTCTACGACTACGGACACGGTCAGCCCGCGGTGACGTCACAACTCATCCAAGGCGACGGCCCTTGGCTCGGGGTCGAGCTGCCTGCCTCAACCAGCGTTCGCCTGACGCTCCGCCTCGACCTGCGCGACCAGCCGCCCTCCTACCGCACCCCCTTCGGAATGAATCCCGCCCCTCCGGAAAGGTGAAACACCCATGCAACCAGGCCCCCGCCCGTTGATTGCCGCGATCATTGCGGCGTCAACCGCCCTCATCAGCCCGATGTTGACCGGCGTTCCAGCACAAGCTGCAGAATCCCCAGTAGTGCGGATCGTCGTCGCTCCCAACGGCAACGACCGCAACCTAGGGTCCACCAATAGTCCAGTCGGTTCGCTCGCCAAGGCACAAGAGCTGGCGCGTGCCCACTCCGGTGAGGCCGATGTCGTCGTCGAGCTCGCAGGTGGCGTCCACCGACTGACCGAACCGCTGAAGTTCACCAGCGCCGACTCCGGGCGCAACGGCCACACCGTCACCTGGCAGGCCAGTCCTGGCGCAGCGCCCACGGTCTCCGGCGGTCAACCGGTGACCGGCTGGACCCAACACGACGCGGGCGCGAACATCTGGGTCGCGTCGGTACCGCAGGGGATCGACTCCCGGCAGCTCTACGTCGACGGAACACTGGCACCGCGTGCCTCGATCCCCATTTCGCGCAACGATGTGCGGATCACCAACAGCGGGATGACGATCCTCAACTCCGCACTCAACTACCTCGCCACGCTGCCGCAGCAGAACCGGATCGAGCTGGAGAGCCTGAACTCGTTCACCGACCGGTACGCCCCGGTGCAAAGCATCAGCGGTACGGCGATCACGATGCAGCAACCCGCCTGGAACAACAACAACTGGGGTTACGACACGCTCGCCAGGCCGTTCGCCGGCGGCGGCCTCACGCTTCACAACGCCTACTCGTTCCTCCGCACTGCCGGCCAGTGGTATCTGGATCCGCAGGCCGGCAAGCTCTACTACAAGACGGCATCCGGCCAGTCGCCCGTCGGTCGCGACATCGTGTTGCCACGCCTGACCTCGCTGGTCCAGATGAGCGGCACGCTCGCGAACCCGGTCCGCGACATCACCATGCGGGACATGGTCTTCGAGCACACCACCTGGCTCCAGCCCGGTACGTCGATCGGGTACGCGAACCAGCAGAGTGGCGCGTTCATCCCGGCCGGCTATCAGATGCCCGGTGACTTCCTGACCTCCTGCCAG
Organism: Kribbella albertanoniae; assembly: GCF_004348455.1. Lineage (GTDB taxonomy): Bacteria > Actinomycetota > Actinomycetes > Propionibacteriales > Kribbellaceae > Kribbella > Kribbella albertanoniae. The sequence continues at coordinate 19,242 of NZ_SMKA01000053.1, read as the reverse complement.
TCGGGTTGCCAGCAGTTCGAGGCCACTCGTAACGGCTGGGGTCAGGTACCGGCCGCCGTACAGGTCTCTGCCGCCACCGGGATCACCTTCACCAACAACACCTTCCGCCACCTCGGTCAGGTCGGTCTCGGGATCGGCAACGACGCGAACGCGCACCAGTCGGGTGTCGGCCTCGGCGCATCGAACATCACCGTCACCCAGAACACCTTCACGAACCTCTCCGGCGGCGGGATCCTGATCGGCGGAGTGCGGCCGGACGCGCACCATCCGTCCAATCCCGCGATGGTCAACCGCGACATCCTGGTCAAGAACAACCTGGTGACGGATGTCGCGAAGGACTACAAGGACATGGCCGGCATCCTGTCGACGTACACGACCCGCGCGGTCATCGAGCACAACGAGGTCTCCAATCTCGCGTACGACGGGATCGACATCGGCTGGGGCTGGGGCGCCAACGACGCCGGTGGCAGCCAGGACTACCGCAACCGCGGGCTCTACAACTACCAGCCGGTGTACACGACTCCGACGACCCTGCGGGACACGATCGTCAGGTACAACGTCGTCCACGGCACCAAGAAGTCGCTGCACGACGGCGGTAGCCTCTACAACCTGTCCGCGAACCCCGGCGGCTCGTTCGACCACAACCTCGTCTACGACAATCGCAGTACCGTCGGCCTGTACCTGGACGAAGGCTCGCGGTACGTCTCGGTGACGAACAACGTGGTGATCGACAGCGGAGTCTTCGCCTTCACCAACGCCAGCTCCACCAACAACACCAACGACAACGTCTTCGCCGACAACTGGTACAACGCCGGCGCGACCAATGTGGCGACCGGGCCGCCGCACAACAACGTTGTCCGGGGCAACGTTCAGGTCAGCGGCTCCTGGCCGACGGCCGCGCAGCAGGTGATGGCGCAAGCAGGGATCGAACCCGCCCTGCGTCCCCGCACCGGTGAGCTCTTCGCGCTGGCCGCGGGCAAGTGCCTGGATGTTCCGAACAACAGCACCACTCCGGGAACCCAGGTCCAGATCTGGGGATGCTCCGCTGCCGCGAACAAGACCTGGACCCGCACCTCCACGGGACAGCTGACCGTCTACACCGGCGGCAACACCCGGTGCGCGACAGCCTTGAACAGCCAGACCACCAACGGCACCCAGGTCGTGATCTCGCAGTGCACCGGCGCGGCCAACCAGCAGTGGCAGTTCAACACCAATGGGACCATTACCGGTGTCCAGTCCAGGCTCTGTCTGGACGTGAGTGGTGCGGGCACCGGCAATGGCGCCAAGGTTCACCTGTGGACCTGCCACGGCGGCGGCAACCAGCAGTGGGCGCTGTCCTGAGCCCGCCGCAGCAGATCCACTAGTCGGTCAGGAATCCCAGATCGCGCCGAAGGCCGGGATCCCGCGCAACTCCAGCTCTTCGACTATCTGCCAGGTGGTTGACTTGTTGGAGATGCAGATCACGGCCTCGGCGCCGGACTCCACATAGGCCTGATAGGTCAACGCGAGCAGGTCGGGTTTACCGCCTGAGTCGGTGTCCCAGATGACCGCATCCGGTTGTACGGCGAGGATCTCGTTGACGAGCGCCTCGCCGTACGTCTGGCGTGGGTGCCTGGTCGACCAGACGAGCAGGGACGGTGTTTCACCGGCGAGCAGATGCGGCAGGCAGGGGCCGATGCCACTGCCGGTCGCGACCCAGACGACCTTGCGGAACAACTTGTCGATGTTGCCGACCCCGGCGGTCGGGATGCCCTTGACCCACAGGTACGGCGGTGCGTCGTCGATGAGAGCGCCTGTCCAGTCGCCCGCCCGCGAGATCGTCAGCCGGAACCCGGGCTGTCCGGGCGTCGGCACGTTCGCGAAGGAATGCCATTCCAGCAAGGGATTCCGGCTCACCGCGGTCGACGATCCGGCGAACGGTGTCACCCCGTAACCGAACCGGACGAGCGCGACGTGCCGGGACGGCCGGTCGATCCGGACCGGCACCCGGCGCAACCGCAGCCACGGCAGGAGCACGCTGAAGGTGACGACCGCGAGCACCCAGAGACTCGCCGTACTGGTCGTCGCTGCCGCATGGAGTGCGAACAGAGCCAGAACGGACCATCCGCCGAAACGGTGGGCTCGTTCGAACCAGTTGTGCTGCCGGGCCCGTAGTACCGGCAGTGCGAGCACGATCATCCCGAGCAGCAGCGCCAGGATCACCCAGGTGAGAGCGAGAGAGGGCGCGGTGAAGGGGAACCAAGCGGTGGCGCAGATCGAGGCCCCGACATGCAGTCCACCGAAGTGGTAGACCTTACCCATCGTCCACCGGATCCGCAGCGGCCAGTGCGTGGGCACCCGGGTCGCCAGCCAGAACAGCAGATTGATCACGTACTGCTGACGGATCAGCACCGCCAGAGCGAAGTTGGCGAGCACCATCGACGATGGGTCGGCGATCGGAATCGACACCACATTGATCAGTACGACGGCTGCGGCGAGCCGGTTGTGATGGGTGAACGGACGGCGCTTGACGCGTGCGCGCAACGACCGGCCCGGCGCGGGGAGACTGAGCTGTGTGGTCATGCCACTGTGTCCAACCGGGAGACCAGCGCACGCCGGTCGATCTTGCCGCGCTCGGTGACCGGCAGCTTGTCGACCGCGACGATCAGCGTCGGGGAACAGTAGTAGGGCAACAGCTCCTCGACGACTCGCCGGGCCACCTCCGGCTGGACGGTCGCCGGGCTGACGAAGCCGACCAGCCGGTCCTCGTGCAGCACCGCGGCGGCGCGGGCGCAGCCCGGAGTCTGCTCGAGTGCCGAGGTGACCGAGTCCAGTTCGATCCGGAATCCCCGGAGCTTCACCTGGTCGTCGGTCCGGCCGTGATGTTCGAGCTGTCCGTCCGCGGTCCAGCGGGCCAGGTCCCGGGTGCGGAACATCCTGTTGGCACCACCGAGGAACGGATCCGGCCGGTAGCGCTCGGCGGTCAGCGCCTCGTTACCCAGGTACCCGTCGGAGACACAGGCGCCGCCGGCCCACATCTCGCCGATCTCTCCGATCGGACATGGTTGCAGGTCGTCGTCCAGGATGTAGACCGTCGTGTTGGGGATCGGCCGGCCGATGGTCAGCGCGCCGTCGTAGCGTTGCACGGTGTTGACGATGGTGACCTCGGTCGGGCCACAGCAGTTGTGGAAGGCCGCTCGGCGTGACCAGGTCGCGGCCAGACTCTGCGGGCATCGCTCTCCGGCGACGGCGACCGTCCGGATCGCCGGGCAGGCGTCGGGATCCAGCGTGGACAGGATGCTCGGCGTGGCGATGACGACGTTCAGACTCTCCGCGGTCCGCGCCAGATCGTTGCCTCGGACAACCAAGGTGCCGCCGTGGGCGAGGGTGCCGAGGATCTCCCAGGCGGCCAGGTCGAAGGCGATGTTCAGCAACTGCCCGACCCGGTCACCGGGCCGGATGCCCAGGGAGCCCGGCTCGGTGAGCAGGACGTTGCACAGGTTCGCATGGGTCACCTGGACGCCGTTCGGCACTCCGGTGGTGCCGGAGGTGAAGATCACCACGGCCGCGTTGCCGTCCTGCTCGGCTCGAGGTGGGTCGGCCTCGGCTGCCACGGTATCGATCGCGACGACTTGGCCGAGGTCGGCGGGAACGTCGTACTGGCTGGTGGTGAGGATGACCCGGATGCCGGCCGTGCTGACGACGTGCCGCAGGTGATGTGGGGGAGTGATCCGGATGTCCTGCGGTACGTAGGCAGCACCGGCCTTCAGGATCGCGAGGATCCCGACGACCATCTCCGGTGATCGGGTGAGGAAGAGACCGACCCGGTCACCGGCCCGGACGCCCAGTACGGCGAGCCGGTTGGCGAGGTGTTCGGCCTGCTGGTCGAGTTCCTGGTACGTGAGGCGAACACCGAGGTGCTCGACCGCGGTCAGCCGCGGATGACGGCGCGCCTGCGCCTCGACGGCGTGGTGGATGCGATCGAAGTCCGGCCGCTCGACGCGGCCGGATCCGTAATGCTGGAAGAGAATTCGATCGGCGGGAGTGAGCTGGTCATACATGACGACCTCCTGGTTCGGGGCGAAACCGAAAGGGCAGATCGGCTTTCGCCGACCTGCCCTTGATCTGAATGTCGTACTGCCTATCTAACAAATACCGTCTACAAACCCCAGCCGTACCTGATCCGGTCGCGGCCGGAGGTATTGCGGACGGCCAGGTTGAGATTGGTACCGCTGCCGCTCAGAGCGAACATCGAGTACCAGTCGTAACCGCCGCCGTCGGTGCGCTTGCCACCGAGTGCGGGCCAGTAGGTACCACCCATCTGGTTGTCGCGCATCACCTGGGTGGCGGCGCGGAGATAGCGGACGAAATTGTCGGTGCTGGACGCATTGGCGTAGTTCAGGCCGTTGGACATCGGTGAGCCGTATTCGGTCATCACCGCGCGCGAGGCGCAATTACCCAGCCGCGTCTGCATGTGGCTTCGCCAGCCGTCGTACGTCATCGGGCCGGTGAAGAAGGTGTAGGTGTGGAATGACATCAGCGTGCCGTTGAAGCGGCTGTCGTTGCAGATGTCGCGGAGGTCCTGGCTGAAGCCGGTACCGCCGATGAGCACTCGGCTGGGCACGGCCGAGTAGTGATACCTGAGCCACTCGGCGGCGACGTTTCGCCAGTCCGCCGAGCTATAGCCATGCGGCTCGTTCATCGGCTCGAAGTACACGTTGGTGTTGGAACCGTAGAGGCTGGTCACGCGCGACCACATCGTGTTCCATGCGGCATAGTTCGTGACTTTGCCGCCTGAAGCGGCGCCGTCCTCCCAGTAGGCGAGGATGACTTTGAAGCCGCGCGCGGTCGCCGCGTCGATGGCGCCCCGGTAGGCCTCCCACCAGGCCGTTCCGACGGTGTGGGTGTTGATCGGCAGCCGTACGGCGTTCACCCCGATCGCCGCCATGTCGTCGTACAGGGCGTTGGCCTTGGCTCGCACGGTCGCATTGCTGTCGGTCGAACTCAGGCCAGAGATGACGAGCGGACTGCGACTGAAGTTGTCACCCAGGACAGCCCAGTTCATGCCACGGAACTGGTTGGTGGCAGCACTGGCCGGTGCCGACGTGACGACCACGCCAGTGAGCCCGAGTGCTGTCACCACCAGGAGGTTCAGCATTCTTCGGATCATGTTCTCGCCCCTTCTGAGCGGTTCGAGGGTTGCGATATGTGCAAGAAATATCGGCCTCGGGCCGAGCGGTGTCCATGCGCCGATCACCCATGGACACGAACGTTCAGACTCGAACATGGTCCTGGATGAGACTGAATCATTTAAGTAGGGAACTGGATAAGACTGAAGCATTGCGCAGGCTGTGATACGTCCCGTACGGTCTGCAACTGATCGACCGGATCGACACCCACCGCCCCGGGAGTCCCCATGGTTCAACCGCCAACCGCTGCTACTGGCGCCTTCGCCGCCGGCCGCACGCTCTCGCCTCCAGCACGGGACTGATCAGCCATGCCGCTGACGTCCTGGCCTTCTGCTACGTGAGCGTGGGAGCGCTCCCGTCAGCACCGTACGCCCTCACTGACCCAGGAGGAAGAATGAAACCGCAGATCGATTCCGCTCGATGGTGGCGCCGCTTCGCGGCCGGCGCGCTGGCCGCCACCACCGCTTTCGCGCTCGTTCCGAACGCGTCCGCGACCGTTGACGCGGCCGAGGCAGCCAGCACCCTCGGGGCCGCGGCGGCGCAGTCCGGCCGGTACTTCGGTGCCGCGGTCGCCGGCGGCAAGCTGGGCGACTCGCAGTACACGACGATCCTCAACCGCGAGTTCAACTCGATCACCGCCGAGAACGAGATGAAGTGGGACCACACCGAGCCGTCCCGCAACAACTTCACCTTCGGTTCGGCCGACCGGATCGCCAACCATGCACGCAGCCAGGGCAAGCAGTTGCGTGGTCACACCCTGGTCTGGCACTCGCAGCTGCCCGACTGGGTCAAGGCCATCGGGGACGCGAACACCCTGCGCAGCGTGATGAACAACCACATCAACCAGGTGGCCGGTCGGTACCGCGGCCAGATCCATTCCTGGGACGTGGTGAACGAGGCCTTCGAGGACGGCGGCAGTGGCGCGCTTCGTTCCTCGGTGTTCCGCAACGTCCTCGGCACCGGGTTCCTCGAGGAGGCGTTCCGGACCGCCCGCACTGCGGATCCCGCCGCCAAACTCTGCTACAACGACTACAACATCGAGGACTGGAACGCGGCCAAGACACAGGGTGTCTATCGGCTGGTCCGCGACTTCAAGGCCCGCGGCGTCCCGATCGACTGTGTCGGGCTGCAGTCCCACTTCGGAAACAACCCGCCCGGCAGCTTCCAGACCACGGTCGCGAGCTTCGCCGCCCTCGGCGTCGACGTCCAGCTCACCGAGCTGGACATCTCCCAGGCATCGCCGACCGCCTATGCCACCACGGTCCGGGCGTGCATGAACGTCGCGCGGTGCACCGGTATCACCACGTGGGGCGTCCGCGACAGCGACTCCTGGCGTGGGAACGACAACCCGTTGCTGTTCGACCGCAGCGGCAACAAGAAGCCGGCGTACGACGCCGTCCTCACGGTGCTGAACGGCACGCCGACCGGCAGCCCGATCCAGGTCGGCGTCAACTACCGGCTGGTGGCCCAGCACAGCAACAAGGCCGCTGACATCGCCAATGCCTCCACGGTTGCTGGCGCAGGGTTGCAGCAATGGGCGTCAAGTGGTGGGACCAACCAGCAGTTCGACTTCCTCGATGCCGGCGGTGGCTACTACCGGATCCGCGCACGGCACAGCGGCCTCGTCCTGCAGGTCTCGGGGTCCGGCACCGGCGCTGATGTGACACAGCAGCCGGACACGAACACCGCGGCTCAGCAATGGCAGGCCACCGATCACGGCAGCGGCGTGGTGAGCCTGATCAACCGGCAGAGCGGCTTGGCCCTGGACGTGTGGGCGGCATCGACCGCCGATGGCGCGCGCATCTCGCAGTGGACCCCCAGCGGCAACGCCAACCAGCGCTTCCAGCTCCAGCGCCTCTAGAAGGAGACGGACATGCATCGAACAAAAGCGATCGTGCTGGCGATGGCGCTCGCACTGGTGGCCGGCCTGGTGGCAGCCATCAGTGCGATCCCCGCCCATGCGGCCACCGTCGATCCGAACGCCTGGTACGTCCTGGTCAATCGGGCCAGCGGCAAGGCCGTGGACATCTCAGGTGCGAGTACTGCCGACGGCGCAGCGGCCCAGCAATGGACGCGGCACGACGGCACCAACCAGCAGTTCCAGTTCGTGGATTCCGGTGGTGGGTACTACAAGCTGCGGGCACGGCATTCGGCCAAGGCGCTGGATGTCTTCAACGCCTCGACCGCCGACGGCGCTGCGATCGTGCAGTGGACCGAACACAACGGCGGGAACCAGCAGTTCCGGCTGGCCGACTCGCCCGACGGCTACGTCCGGCTGATCAACCGCACCAGCAACAAGACACTCGAGATCCCGAGTGGTTCGACCGCGAACGGGGCCACGATCGCGCAGCGCTCCGACAGCGGCGCAACCAATCAGCAGTGGCAGCTGGTTCGCCTCGACAGCAACCCCAGCGGTCCGCTGCCGTCCACCTTCCAGTGGTCGTCCAGTGGAGTGCTCGCCGGGCCGAAGGCTGACGCGCAGCACCCGAATCGGTACTCCGTCAAGGACTTCTCGGTGGTCCGCCACAACAACCAGTGGCTGGTCTACGCCACCACGGCCGGGGCGAATGGTTGGGGTCTGGTGAACTTCAACTTCAGCGACTGGTCACAGGCGGCGGCCGCGCCGCACACCTACCTGGACACGGCATCAGCGATCGGGCCGGGCTACCGGGCCGCGCCGCAGTTGTTCCACTTCGCGCCACAGAACCTCTGGTATCTGGTGTACCAGACCGCGCCACCGACGTACTCGACCAGCACCAACCCGGCCGATCCGCGGTCGTGGTCGGCGCCGAAGACGTTCATCGCCCAGGAACCCGAGATCGTCCGGCAGAACAAGGGCGACGGGACCTGGATCGACTTCTGGGTCATCTGTGACACCGCGAACTGCTTCCTGTTCTTCAGCGACGACAACGGGCACATCTACCGCGCCCAGACCACGTTGGCCAACTACCCCAACGGGTTCGGCAACACCCAGATCGTGCTGTCGGACTCCAAGTTCGCACTGTTCGAAGCGACCAACGTGTACAAGGTGTCGGGGTCTAATCAGTACCTGCTGATGCAGGAGGCGATCGGCGGCACCGGCCGGCGGTACTTCCGGTCCTTCACGTCCACCAGCCTGACCGGTAACTGGACGCCGTTGGCCGCAACGGAGAGCCAGCCCTTCGCCGGCCGCAACAACGTCACGTTCCCCAACGGTGCGTGGACGCAGGACATCAGTCACGGCGAGCTGGTCCGGGCCAGCAACGACCAGACGCTGACGATCAATCCCTGCAACCTGCAGTTCATCTACCAGGGCCAGGACCCCGGCGCCGGCGGCGACTATCTCAAGCTGCCTTGGCGGATGGGCCTGCTCACGCAGACGAACTCAACCTGCTGACCTGCTGACCCACCCCGCTCCCGCCTGACTCAGATCAAAAGGGTGTGACCTGCTATGCGATTCAAATTCAGAGCGGCGATCTCCGCCGCCCTCCTGATAGCCGCCGGTACGACGGCGAACGTGATCAGCTCGGCGCCTGAGGCCGCCGCGCATGCGGTCAACCCCGCTGATTTCCAGCAGGTCGAGCTGGCGCGCGGGGTGGCTGAGATGGGCGAACCGATGTCGCTGGCGGTGCTGCCGGACCGCTCGGTCCTGCACACCGCCCGCAACGGGACAATTCGCCGTACGACGGCCGCCGGGGCGACCAACGCCATCGGCTCGGTGCCCGTCTACTCGCACGACGAGGAAGGCCTGCAGGGCATCGCGGCCGACCCGAACTTCGCCACCAACCGGTTCATCTACCTGTACTACTCGCCACCACTGTCCACGCCGGGCGGTGACGCCCCGGAGGACCGGACGAACATGGCGGCGTGGAACGGCGTGAACCGGCTGTCACGCTTCACCCTGAACGCCGACTTCACCCTGAACACGGCCAGCCAGGTGACCGTGCTGGACGTGGCGACCAGCCGGGGGATGTGCTGCCATGTCGGCGGTGACATCGACTTCGATGCCGCAGGCAACCTGTATCTGTCCACCGGGGACGACTCGAACCCGTTCGCCTCGGCCGGTTACACCCCGATCGACGAGCGGACCAACCGTAACCCCGCGTTCGACGCGCAGCGCAGCTCGGGCAACACCAACGATCTGCGCGGCAAAGTCCTCCGGATCAAGGTCAACGCCAACGGGACGTACTCGATCCCAGCCGGCAACCTGTTCGCGCCGGGCACCGCACAGACCCGCCCGGAGATCTACGCGATGGGCTTCCGGAACCCGTTCCGGATGAACGTGGACAAGGCCACCGGCGTGGTCTACCTCGGCGACTACGGACCGGACGCCGGTACGACGAGTTCCAGCCGCGGGCCGGCCGGGCAGGTCGAGTTCAACCGGATCACCTCGGCCGGGAACTACGGCTGGCCCTACTGCACCGGCTCCAACACCACCAACGAGACCTATGTGGACTACGCGTTCCCGTCCGGGCCGTCGGGGGCGCGGTTCAACTGCGCCGCGCCGGTCAACAACTCGCCCAACAACACCGGGCTGACCAACCTGCCCGCGGCGCGCCCGGCCTGGATCAAGTACGACAACTGCTCGCTCGCGGCGTTCGGCTGCGGGTCCGAGTCGCCGATGAGCGCACCGGTGTATCGGTACGACGCGGCCAACCCGTCGTCGGTGAAGTTCCCGCCGGCCCTGGACGGCCACGTGTTCGCCGGTGAGTTCGGCCGACGCTGGATCAAGGTCATCGACGTGAACTCCGACGGAACGGCCGGGCAGATCAACCCGTTCCCGTGGCGTGGCACCCAGGTCATGGATTCGGCCTTCGGCCCGGACGGCGCACTGTACGTCCTCGACTACGGCACCGGCTGGGGAAGTGGTGACGCGAGCTCGGCGCTCTACCGCATCGAGTACAACCCGGCGGGCAATCAGGCGCCGGTCGCGCGGGCCGCTGCCAATCGCACGTCCGGCGCTGCGCCGCTGGCCGTGACGTTCTCGTCGGCCGGCTCCAGCGATCCCGAAGGCGGTGCGTTGACCTACGCCTGGAACTTCGGTGACGGAGGAACCTCCACGGCGGCGAACCCGAGCCACACCTACACCGCGAACGGTCAGTACACGGCCACGCTCACCGTGACCGATCCAGCCGGCCGCCCCGGCAATGCCAGCGTGATCATCTCCGTGGGCAACACCGCCCCGACAGTCACGTTGACCACACCCTCGAACGGAAGCCTGTTCAGCTTCGGGGACACCAAGAACTACACGATCACGGTGACCGACCCGGAGGACGGCACGATCGACTGCAGTCGCGTGAAGCTGAGCTACCTGGTGGGTCATGACAGCCACGCGCACCTCATCACATCCCGGAACGGCTGCACGGGCACCCTGCCGATTCCAGCGGACGGTGAGCACGACACCGCAGCCAACCTGTACGGCGTTTTCGACGCCGAGTACACCGACCTGGGTTCGAACGGCCAGCCGCCGGTGACCACCCACACGCAGCACGTCCTGCAGCTCCGGCATCGCCAGGCCGAGCACTTCGGCACCCAGTCAGGCACAGCCCTGTACGACAAGGCGGTCGCCGAAGGCGGTAAGACGGTCGGCGATATCCACAACGGTGACTGGATCGCGTTCCAGCCGTACAACCTCGCCGGTGAGAGTCGGTTCTCGGCCAGGGTTTCCTCCGGTGGCTCGGGCGGCACGCTGTCCGTGCGGACCGGTTCCCCAACCGGCGCCGTACTCGGGACGGTGACAGTTCCGAACACTGGTGGCTGGGAAACCTTCACCAACGTCTCGACCACGCTGTCCAACGTCCCAGCCGGCACCAGCACGCTCTACCTGACGTTCGCGGGTAGCGGCACCGGCTACCTGTTCGACCTGGACGCCTTCACCTTCGGTGCGGCGACAAGTGGTGGTGCCGGCCAGATCACCGGGATCGGTGGCAAGTGCATCGACGTCAACGGAGCCACGTCCACCGATGGAGCCAAACTCCAGCTGTGGACCTGCCACGGCGGCGCCAACCAGCAGTGGACCCGCACCGGCAACACGTTCCAGGCACTGGGCAAGTGCATGGACGTCACCGGCGGTGCCACCGCTGACGGAACCCCGGTGCAGTTGCTTACCTGCAACGGTTCCGCGGCGCAGAACTGGTCTGTGCAGGCCGACGGCACGATCCGCAACGGCACCAAGTGCCTCGACGCCAACGGAGCCAGCTCCGCCGACGGCACCCAGTTGATCATCTGGACCTGCGGTGGTGGCACCAACCAGCGCTGGGTTCCTGCAGCAGGAAGCATGGTGAGTTGAGATGAGTTCCTTCAGTCGACGCGTACTCGGTCTGGCCGTCACGGCAGCCGCCGTCTTCGCGGTCACCACCGGTCCGCCGGCCAGCGCGGCCGATCCGCCGTACGACGTACTGGTGTTCTCCAAGACCGCCGGCTTCCGGCACGACTCCATCCCGCAAGGCCTCCAGCTGATCCGGGACCTGGGCGCAGCCAACAGCTTCACGGTCACCGCGACCGAGGACGCGAACGCGTTCAACGCCTCGAACCTGGCGCAGTACGAATCGGTGGTCTTCCTCAACACCACCGGCGACGTGCTCAACGCCACCCAGCAAGGCGCGTTCGAGTCCTACATCCGGGGCGGCGGCGGGTACGTCGGCATCCACTCGGCCGCGGACACCGAGCACGACTGGCCGTTCTACGGCGAGCTGGTCGGCGCGCAGTTCGCCTCGCACCCGGCGATCCAGCAGGCGACCGTGCGAGTCGAGAACCGGGCACATCAGTCCACGCAGCACCTCACGCCGTCCTGGGTGCGCACCGACGAGTGGTACAACTTCCGCACCAACCCCCGCTCGTCGGCCAGGGTCCTCGCGACGCTGGACGAATCGACGTACTCGGGTGGGTCCATGGGCGGCGACCATCCGATCACCTGGTGCAAGAGCATCCAAGCCGGTCGGTCCTTCTACACCGGCAACGGCCACACCCAATCCAGCTACACCGAACCAGCCTTCCGGTCGCAGGTCCTCGGTGGCATCCGGTACGCCGCCAACCGGACGAAGGCGGACTGCCGCCCGGAGACCGGCTACACCACGCTGTACAACGGATCCACCACCGGCTGGTCGCAGTCCGGGCCAGGCAGCTTCACCAACAGCGACGGAACCCTGACGTCCACCGGCGGGATGGGCATGCTGTGGTACGGCGCCAAGGAGTTCCGCTCGTATTCGCTCAAACTCGACTGGCGGATGCCCGGTGACGACAACTCCGGAGTGATCGTCGGGTTCCCGGCAGGCAGTGACCCGAACACCGCCCTCAGCCAGGGACATGAGGTGCAGATCGACGCGACCGACTCGGCGGACAAGACCACCGGCGCGGTCTACGGGTTCAAGTCCGCCGACCTCGCCGCCCGCGACGCCGCGCTGAACCCGCCGGGGGAGTGGAACACCTATGAACTGCTCGTCGAAGGCGAGCGGCTGCAGGTGTTCCTGAACGGGGTGAAGATCAACGACTTCACCAATACCGACCCGGTGCGCTCGCTCACGTCAGGCCACATCGCGATCCAGAACCACGGCACCGGTGACGACGTGTCGTACCGCAACATCCGGATCAAGGAACTCGGCGGCCCGATCGCACGCACCGGACCGATCACCGGACCGGGCGGAAAGTGCGCCGACGTCAATGGTGGCAGTACTGCCGACGGCACCAAGATCCAGCTCTGGACCTGCACGAACGGGACCAACCAGCAGTGGACGGTCACCGGCGACACGTTGCGGGCACTCGGCAAATGCATGTCCGTCGCCGGCGGCAGCACCGCCAACGGCGCCCAGGTGCAACTGTCCACCTGCAACGGCACCGGCGCGCAGAACTGGACGGCCGGAGCGAACGGCGCTCTGGTCAACTCCCAGTCGAACAAGTGCCTGGACGCGAACGGCGGCAGCACGGCCAACGGCACGCAGTTGATCATCTGGACCTGCCACGGCGGGACCAACCAACGCTGGACTCGGCCATGAGGAGCCCGTCGATGACCAAGAAGACCCCAGCCCGATGGTGGACACCGATCATCGCCGCGGCGCTGATCTTCACCGGTGCCGGCGTCGCTGAGGCTCAACCGGCACCTGCGGAAGCTACGCCGCTCGCCGCGTCTGCGGGCTGTGGCAAGGCGCCGACGCTGACCAGCGGCACCCACACCATTCAGAGCAGTGGTAAGAACCGCACCTTCATCCTCAGACTGCCCGACAACTACAACAGCAGCACGCAGTACCGGTTGATCTTCGGCTATCACTGGCGCGGCGGCACGGCCGGTGACGTCGACTCGGGCGGGACCGACGGTTTCAACTGGTCCTACTACGGACAGCGGCGGCTGGCGAACAACACCGCGATCTTCGTTGCGCCCCAGGGCATCGGCAACGGCTGGGCCAACTCCGGTGGCGAGGACGTGACTCTGACCGACGACATCATGCGCCGGATCGAGAACGACCTCTGCGTCGACACGGCCCAGCGCTTCGCCCTCGGCTTCAGCTACGGCGGCGGCATGAGTTACGCCCTCGCCTGCGCCCGGGCAACTACCTTCCGCGCGGTCGCGGTCTACTCCGGCGCACAACTGAGCGGCTGCAGCGGCGGTACCCAACCGGTTGCCTACATGGGGATCCACGGCATCAACGACTCGGTGCTCAACATCTCCGCCGGACGGTCCTTGCGGGACACGTTCGTGCGGAACAACGGCTGTACGGCGCAGAGTCCGCGTGAGCCGGCCGTGGGTAGCCGCACGCACATCACCACCACCTATTCGGGCTGCCGTGCCGGGTACCCGGTGGTTTGGGCCGCGTTCGACGGAGGCCACGGCCCTGGTCCCATCGATGGTGGTGGCGAGGGCTGGCGGACCTGGACTTCCGGAGAGGTGTGGAACTTCTTCACCGGAAACACCACGCCGACCCCGACGGCGTTCCGGTTGCGGAACGAGTCGGCCGGGCGCTGTCTGGATGTCACCGGGGCGAACTCCGCGAACGGTACGGCGACGGTGGTCTGGGACTGCCACAGCAACGCCAACCAGCAGTTCACCCGCAGCGGCCAGGCCCTGCAGGTACTGGGCAAATGCCTCGAGGTGCCGACGAACGCCGTACCGGGGAGCAAGTCCCGGATCTGGGACTGCAACGGCGGTGCCAATCAGCAGTGGAACGTGAACGACAACGGCACCATCACCAGCGCCCAGGGCGGTCTCTGCCTGACCGCGGACGGCACCGCGAACGGCTCGGCCGCGTCCGTCGCGAGCTGCGGCAACGTCTCGAGCCAACGCTGGACCCGCTCATGAACAGCAGAGAACAGGAGCACTTCATGAAGCAAAGACATCTGGTACGCCGCTGGCTGGCACCGTTCGCCGTCGCCGCGCTGATTCTCAGCGGCGCGGGCGTGGCGGAAGCCAAGCCTGCACCCGCGGCGGCGGTTCCGCTCGCGGCGTCTCCCGGTTGTGGCAAGGCGCCGACGCTGCAGAGCGGCACGCACACCATTCAGAGCAACGGCAAGAACCGCAGCTTCATCCTGAGCGTCCCCGCCAACTACAACAACAACCAGCAGTACCGGTTGGTCTTCGGATTCCACTGGCTGGGTGGCACGATGCAGCAGGTCGCCGGAGGCGGCAGCGACGGCGAGATCTACGCCCACTACGGCCTTCGGGCGCTGGCGAACAACACGACGATCTTCGTTGCGCCGCAGGGCCTCAACAACGGTTGGGGCAACTCCGGCGGCGAGGATGTCACCTTCACCGACGACATGATCCGCCGGATCGAGAACGACCTCTGCGTCGACTCGACGCAGCGGTTCGCCCTCGGCTTCAGCTACGGCGGCGCGATGAGCTACGCCCTCGCCTGCGCCAGGGCAACGACGTTCCGCGCGGTCGCGGCGATCGCCGCACCCGGCGGGATCAGCGGGTGCAGCGGTGGCACCCAACCCTTCGCCTACATGGGGATCCACGGCATCAACGACAACATCGGCGCCGGCCGCGGAATGCGGGACAGGTTCGTCCGGAACAACGGCTGTACGGCGCAGAACCCGCCCGAACCGGCCGGGGGCAGCCGGACCCACATCACCACCGCCTACTCAGGATGCCGTGCCGGATACCCGGTGGTCTGGGCCGCATTCGACGGTGGTCACCAGCAAGGTCCGGTCGACGGCTGCGCCGGCTGCGAGAGCGGTGCCAGGAGCTGGGTGAAGAACGAGGTCTGGAAGTTCTTCACCGGTGACACCACTCCGACCCCGACCGCCTTCCGGCTCCGCAGCGAGTCGGCCGGCCGCTGCCTCGACGTGAACGCCGCGAACTCCGCCAACGGCACCGCGACCATCGTCTGGGACTGTCACACCAACGCCAACCAGCAGTTCACCCGCAGCGGTCAAGCCCTGCAGGTACTGGGCAAATGCCTCGAGGCGCCGGTCAACGCCGGTAGTGGCACCCCGACCCGGATCTGGGACTGCAACGGCGGTGCCAATCAGCAATGGAACGTCAACGACAACGGCACCATCACCAGCGCCCAAGGCGGCCTCTGCCTGACCGCCAACGGCACCGCGAACGGCGCAGCCGCGACCGTCGCAACCTGCACCTCCACCCCCAACCAACGTTGGGCCAAGGCCTAACCACCCCCTAGACGCACGGCGGTCCCACCGGCGCGGGGGCCGCCGTGCTCCCTTGCGGTACGGCGGGTAGTCAGCGGAAGGCGGGCGGACCGCCGTACAGGCCTCGATGGGTGGCGTCGGCGTCGGTGACGAAATTGGGTAGCTGGTCTTCCGAGTCGTAGTAGCGGTGGAAGACCGGGGTCTGTGAGCCTGACAGCGGCGGGACGATCCAGGTCCAGTCGGCTGGGCAGGTCCGGCCGGCGCGTTCTTCGCGCTCCAGGTGAATCAGGAAGCGGCGCGACTCGGTGTGGTGGTCGGTGATGCTGACACCGTGGGCACGAAACGAATGCAGCACGGCGCGGTTGAGCTCGACCAACGCCCGGTCGCGCCACAGGGTTGCCTCGGTCGAGGTGTCGAGACCCATCCGCTCCGCGATCTCGGGGACCAGCGCGTAGCGGTCGCTGTCACCGAGGTTGCGGGCGCCGATCTCCGTGCCCATGTACCAGCCGTTGAAGGGCGCAGCCGGGTAGGAGACGCCGCCGATGATCAGCCGGTTGTTGCTGATCACCGGGACCGCATGCCACCGCAGTCCCAGCGCGGCGAACCACGGCAGGTCGGGATGTGCGAGCGGTACCTCATGCACCGCGGATCCGGGCAGCTCGAACATCTTGATGCCGTCGTCGATGGTCTCCACGACAAGAGGCAGTACGTCGAAGTCTCCCGGCGCGACGGGTGGTCGCCAGCCGCGCTGGACGAGTTCGGTGGTGAATGTGCGGTAGCGCGGGTCCCCGATGGTCCGGCCGTCGGGCTGCTCGTAACCGGCGTACCGGATGAGTTGCTCGCTCCAGATTCTCGGCGCGGGCCGGCCCGGCGTCTCCGGCGCGAACACGCTGATCATCGGGCGGATCTTGCCGCCGTTGTGGGCGACGCGTAGGTGGTCGAAGCAGTGCGCGGCGACATCGCCGGCGGCGGTGACGGTCCGCAGATCGCGCACCTGCAGGCTTTGCCAGTACAGCCGTCCGATGCAGCGTGCGTTGTTGCGCCAGGCGACCCGGGCGCCGAAGACCAGCTCCTCGGCGGTGTGCCAGTAGGTCCCGGTCAGGTCGATCTCGCGCCGGACCGCGGCGAGCCGTGGCTCGATGAGCCCGGGATTCTCGGTATGGAAGAGCTGCAGGAACTCCTCGGCCGCAGCTTGGACCGCTTGAGTATCGGCATCCGGTTGTACGGCGGGTCTGGGGCGTGCCTGGACTCGCCCGGGGCTGGGGGCGGCCAGCCGGCCGGCTCGTGGGGCGCGGCGCCGGCCGGTCCAGATCCGAACCACGGTCATCGATCCGCGGCACCCGGCGTACCGGGCGGTGGGGTGTTGGCGAGGTGATCGACCTCGTTCGCGAACGACTCCACGATCGACTGCATCTGCGCCTGAGCCGTCTGGGCGTAGGTCCGCACCTGCTGGCCGGCAGTATTCATGGCCTGTGCGACGATCTGCCGCTCGTGCTCGCGCGCCTGGCCGATGCGTTCGCGGGTGTCCCGGCTGACGTCCTGCACCATCTCCTCGACCACCAGCTGCGCCTGGCTGAACATCTGGACGACCTGCTCGTTCACCCGGTTGCCGGCCTCCTCATACTCGGCCAGCTCCGCCTTGACGCGCTGCAGCTCGGCCCGTCCACGCTGCAGCTCGGCGAGCAGCCGCTCGTTCTTGGCGCGAGTGTCGTTGAGCTCCTGCTCGGTGGTCTGGACCTGATCAGCCAGCAGATCGAGGTATCCGTAGACCTTGGCCGCGTCGAGACCGCGCATCCGCCGCCGGAAGTCCTCGGCCCGGATCGCCCGGGGCGTCTGGTACGTCTGGTACGGCGATGCGTGGCGGCTGTGGCTGTGCTTGCTGATCGTCACTGGGTGTCTCCTGACCCGCGGCGTGCTCGCCCGCGGCCGCATAGTAGAAGTGCTCGTACTGGATGTGCTCGGGCTGCATCCCGGCGGCGGCGAGCTGTTCTAACGTGTGCGCGACCATCTGCGGTCCGCCGCACACCATCGCCGTCCGGCCGATCAGCAACTGCCGTGCCGCGACCGTGCCGACCTTGCCGCGGGTGCCGGGATAGGACGCGTCGTCGGACACGACCTCCGTGTACTCGAACCACGGCCGGATCTGGGCCAGTTGCCGCAGCCGCGGGCGGTCGTACAGATGCCAGGGCATCCGGACGCCGTGCAGCAGATGGACCATCGGCCCGATCCCCGAGCGCTGCCACTCGTTGTCGATCTGTTCGAGAACGGCGAGCAGCGGCGCCAGGCCGGTCCCGCCGGCGACCAGCAGCAGCTCCCGCGGATCGCCTTCACACCGGGTCAGCCGCTCGCCGACCGGCGCCCCGAGCTTCACGGTGTCACCGGCCTTCAACGACCGCACGACCGCGGGACTCACCTGACCGCCGTCGATCTGCTGGACATGCAGATCGATGGAGTTGTCAGCTCGCGGCGCGTTGGCCGGACTGAAGTACCGCCACTGCCGAGGGCGTTGCGGGACCTCCATCGACACCGACTGACCAGGCCGGAACTGGAACGGGCTTCGCGGGCGGACTGTCAGCAGTGTGAGGTCCATCGTCCGCCGTTCGGCCGACACCACGTCGGCCTCCCAGTAGTCAGGGCTGGACTCCGACGACATCTCCGCCGCCTCGACCATGATCCGCGCGACCACCTGGTACGCCGCCGTCCAGTGCCCGGCGAGTTCCTCGTCCCACTCGGACCCGAGGAAGTGCATCAGCGTTGCGCACAACGAAGCGCCGACCACGTCGTAGTGCTCCGCCAGTACGGCGTACTTGCGGTGATCGCGGCCCAGGTGCCGCAGGAAGTTGGCATCCTTCTCGATCTGGTCGGCGTGACTGACGATCCGCCCGAGCGCGCCGACGAACTTGTCCCGCTGGTTCGACATCGACAGCGGGAACATCGTCCGTACCTCGGGATGAGACACGAACAGGTGCGAGTAGAAGTACAGCGGAACCTGGTCCCCGTGGGTGGTGACCTGGTCCCAGCTGCGTTGCAGGGCATACGCGTCCATCGGGCTTCGCTATCCGGCTCGGAACGGCAGCTCCTCGAGAGCAACGGACGGCCCGGACAAGTGCTGTGGTGACAAGGGTTCCCTCCCAATCCAGTCCCCGAGTCGGTGTAGCTGGCTTCTCCGACCTACCCGCGTTCGGTGGGCTGAAACCGGTGAAGCGGACTCAATAGTCTCGAAAATCGGACCAGAGCAAAACCCCTTGTGCACAAACAAAACGCTTGATGCAGGCCCGCGGTCACAGCTGCAGGCGCGCCCACCGTAGACCCGCCCGGCCCGTACTGGCTAGACCTCGACGCCACCGTTGCTACAAGCAACTAGTTTGCCCGCCGAACGCGTGGGTACGGGAGAAGGATGAAGTTCGTGGGTGCCGGCGAATGGGTTCCGTCTCGGGGCGGTCTGCCCAAGCTCGAGGCTGCGCTGCGAGAGTGCCGGGGGTGTGACCTGTGGGAGGACGCGATTCAGGTT
>NZ_SMKA01000537.1 GCF_004348455.1 Kribbella albertanoniae | reverse complement strand
CCCGTCACCAACGCCGTCCGCCCAGCCAACGAGAACTTCTCCAAGATGCCCATGCAGCATTCTCCCCCCTCTTTTCTTCGACGGCCGTACGTCGCTTGCTGGCCGCGCGACGGGGCCTCCCTTGGCCGGCAACTTTTAGGCGCTATCCGCGAAAAGTTGCCGACCAACGCCCACCAACCCCAGGCAACACCACCGGCTCGCCGACCTCCTTGCCGACCGCAACCAAAGCCGGCCAGCCCCAGGCAACCTTCACCTCGCTCACCGGCTGCCGTCCCCTCAACCACCGCGGCGACCCCGCCTTTGAAGTCGGCCGGAAGCGGCGATCAACCACGACCCCGTCCCCGACCGAGAACTCCCGCGCCTGCACCCGCCGAGGAGCCTGCCCCCTCAACCAGGGGGTTGCCCCCTGGAATTCTCGATGGGCAACCCCCCAACTCAAGGGATATCCGCGCGCATGACCCTCCGGGCCGCCCTGGCCGTGGTGGCCGCGCTGGCCGTGCTGGCCCTGCTGTTGAGGAACAGGGCGATCCGGGTCGCCGAGTGCGGCAGCGACCTGTGCTGGCCGTGCGGAAAATGAGGGGATCTCCGCTCAGATTGCCGGTTCTCCCCTCGTTATTTGACCGGAGAACCAGCACATTGAACGGATATCCGTCCTCCCGTCCGATGTGCGGGTTCGCCGTCCTGCCCGTCACAACGTCCGAAGATCCGAACACCAGGCCCGCGGGTCCTTCGGACGTTAGCCCGGGCAGTGATTAACGTCCGACGATCCGGAGGACCAGGTGTGCGGTTCCTTCGGACGTTGCGGGTACGGCGCTCTGCCGCCCGGCGTGCAGGGGTGCCGGCGTGTACTGCGGTCACCTGGTGGGGACCTGGGACATCTGGTGAGGTGTCCGGGGTCCCCAGGAGGTGAACGAGGTTCGGCGGGGCGTCCGGTTACTGCGCGGTCAACCCCAGAGTTCTACCGGTCGTTCTCGGGAGGCGGTGCTCACGACCAAATGCGGTGGCTTTGCGGAGTGTGGCTGCCGGTATGAGGCTGTTGCAGAATCGGCGTGGCTGGTGCGTATAACCCGGTAGGTGTTCGATTATTGGGTGTGGCGAATGGGTATCGGCCGGTTGATCGTGGTCAGGGTTTCTTGTTGCCGCCGGACATGTCTGA
>NZ_SMKA01000536.1 GCF_004348455.1 Kribbella albertanoniae | reverse complement strand
CTCCCCGCCCCTAACAGTGGGCTGCCGGCGCGCCCCTCAACCGCCATCTGATGGGTTCCCCCAGCAGCTTGTGGGTTCTGCACTCGCATGCGGGTCAAGAACCCACAAGCTCATGGGTTCCCCCATCAGGTGCCCGTGGAGCCACGCCACATACGGCGGGCGCCGGGACGTCAGGCGCTGGTACGGCGGGCGCCGGGAGGTCAGGCGCTGGTACGGCGGCCGCGGGCGAAGGCGCGCCGGATCATGGCTGCCACGCGCGCGGGATCGTCGAGGTCCTGCCAGGTGATCCGGACCACCTCGAGGCCCAGTGCGCGCAGGCGGTCTTCCCGCAGTTTCTCTCGAATGAGCGCATCCGCCGAGTTGCCGCCGTACTTCAGGAGACCGTCGAACTCGACCACGGTGCCGTACTCGGGGAAGAAGAAGTCGACGCGACCGATGAATCCCTCAGCGTCAGCGAACTCCACCTGAAGTTGCGGCGGCGGCAATCCCTCGTCCCGCATCAGGATCCGAGTCCGCGACTCACCGACGGACTCCGACAATCGGTTCGCGAAGGCGAGGGCCCGTCGGATCATCGGACTCCCCGGCCAGTGCTCAGTCGTTTCCGCCAACCGCCAAAGATCCGCCGGCGTCACCTCCGGGCGCCGCAGCACCGCGTCGGCGCTGATCACGGCCGCCGCGAAGGTCGCCGTACTCGCGACCTCGACCAGCGCACGCGCGACCGAGGTCGCGGGAAGGTGCTCCACCGTCGTCACGTCCTCCGGTGGCAGCCGCGCCTGGTGATGTCTGACGCCGGCCATGACGCCGGCCCGCGCATTCACCCGCGTCAACTGCACCTCCTCGAGGTCCGCCTGCCACACCGGTATGCCGTGCAGAACCAGCGCGGAGTGATGACTCACCACGGCCGATCCACGGTGCATCGCGTTCATCGCGGCATGTATCAACAGGCGATGCCGACGCAACCGCTGCTCCCATGGAGCGATGCCGGTCCAGTCCGTACGTTCGGCGTACTGGCCGTAGCGAATTCGCTCCCACTTGCCTTGCGCAAGCCGCTCGCGCATCTCCGCAGGTGTGTACCCCGCGTCGCTTGCCTGGCGACGACTGAACACACCACCCTGCCGACCGGCGATCCGCTTCAGCTCCGGATTCATTCCCTAAGCATCTG
>NZ_SMKA01000535.1 GCF_004348455.1 Kribbella albertanoniae | reverse complement strand
CTCCACCGACCTGCGCGAAACGGCCCCCGAGGACCTCACCGCGATGACCCTCCTCGCCCAGTCCCTCATCACGCGCGTCATCGACCGCCTGGACGACGCCACCGGCGCCAACCTCCTCAGCTGCATCGGCCCCGACGCCTGGCAATCCGTCTTCCACACCCACCTCCACGTCATCCCCCGCTACCCCAACGACCCGATGGTCCTCCCCTGGCAACCGCACGCCGGCGACATGGACGACATCAAGTCCGTCGCCACGCAGCTGGTGTAACGCCTGCCCCGAGCGGGGCCGCGAGCGTCTTTGCGGAGCGGCACTGCCACGGACTGGCAGCCGGACTCCGCAAAACGGCCAGACGTCTGGTTATCCACAGGGCGTCCGACGCGGTGGAGCGAATCAGGCGGCCACTCCGCGCGCGACTGGCAGTTCGTGCACCCGACGGTCTACGCCACCCATACCGGACCGATCGGGTACGACGGCCGCATCCTCGCTGCCCTGCTCTACGCCGGACCGAATGCGGCGTGGAGCCATTACACCGCGGCAGAACAGCTCGGACTGATGAAGCCGCGTGACGATCGGCCCGTCTACGTGACGATCCCCGAACACCGGCGGATCGAGTCCCCGCCCGGGATCGTGATTCACCGTGACAGGCGCTGGGCGGATCGTCTCGCTGCGGTCTCACCACCTCGGCGTACGGCGGCGCACGCCGTACTGGACGTCGTTGCGGTATCGCGGTCTGTGGATCAGGCGGCCGCAGCAGTTGCCGAGGCATGCCAGAGCGGCCGAGTGAGCGCGGCGGACCTGTTGGCCGCGCTGGACGAGCGGCCGCGGTTGCGGCATCGCGGGTCGTTGCGACCGATCATCGCCGACGTGGCGGCCGGATCCCACTCGCTGCTCGAGCTGCGTTATCAGCGCGATGTCGAACGCCGCCACGGTCTACCGACCGGCGAACGGCAGCGCGCGGTGGACCACGAGTTCACCGACGTCTTCTACCCGGGATTGCAGGTCGAGCTGGACGGCCGGCTCCACCTGGTACCGCGCCAGCGGTGGCGTGACCTCGACCGCGACAACCGCGCGACCCTACGGGGCGAAGCAACGCTGCGGTACGGCTGGTTCGACATCACCGGCCGCCCGTGCGACGCCGCCGTACAGGTCGTCCAAGTCCTCCGCCGCACCCAGCCCCACGTAAC
>NZ_SMKA01000534.1 GCF_004348455.1 Kribbella albertanoniae | reverse complement strand
GAGCAGGGCGATCCCCGTCAGCCGCAGGCTGCCAGTGTGGGTGCGGGGTGGGGCGGTGCTGTGAACGAAGGGTCGGGGAGTCATGGCGGTTCCTCCTTCTCCCGGCGTTGTCGGACACCGGGTCAGCCAGGGGCTGAGCTGCCTCTGACTATTAGTTCGGGGAGCAGCAGGCGTTCGACAGGGCCTGCGGGTGGGTCGGTGAGGACGGTGATCAGCTCGGCGGCGATGTCGTCCATCGGCTGACGCAGGCTGGTGAGGCCGGGGGAGACGACGTCGGCCAAGGGGGAGTCGTCGAAGCCGGTGACGCCGATGTCGACGCCCGGGGTGTGGCCGCGGCGAGTGAGCTCGCGGAGTGCGCCGAGCGCGAGAATGTCGCTCAGGGCAACGATTCCGTCAGGTGGTTGCGGGCTGTCGAGCAGTTGGGCGGCGGCTCGCGCACCCGCGTCGAGGGTGTCTTCGGGGCAGTGCACGGTCAGGCCGTTCGTTGGCAGGTCAAGGGCCTCGCACGCAGTCCGCCAGCCGTCCAGACGGTCCTCGGCCAACCCGGAGGTCGTCGGCCATCCGATGAAGGCGATCCGCCGCCGCCCGGTCTCATGCAGATGCCGTACGGCGAGTGCGGTGCCGGCCGCGCCGTCGACATCGACCCACGACCCCGGCTGGGTGGACTCTTTCCAGACCCGCCCGAACGAGATGAACGGGATCTGCTTCTCCTTCAACCACCCGTGCCGCGGATCCCGAGTCTCGGTCTGCGACAGCACGAACCCGTCAACCAGCCGCCGCGCATGCAGATCGTCGTACACCGGCATGCCGTCGACGCCAGGCGGCGCGGTGAACAGCAGAATGTGCCGCCCGGTGCTCTCCGCGGCCGCACACAAGGCGTGCAGGAACTGGTCCATCACCAAATGAGTCCGGTTCGGCCAGCTCGGAACGCAGTACCCGATCAGCTCGACCGCGCTCGTCCGCAAACTCCGGGCGTTACGATTGGGCCGGTAGTTGAGCAGCTCGATCGACCGATTGACCCGCGCCAGCGTGTCCGGCCGCAGCCGATGGGGCGCGTTCAACGCGTTCGACACGGTCTGCACCGAGACCTCCGCATGCGCAGCAACCTGCTTCAGCGTGGCCACAGCACCCTCCCGCGGACGTTTGAACGTTAAAACCACCCGCAGTCTCCCTCCGCTCGCCCCCCGTGTCAACGCCCCAGCCC
>NZ_SMKA01000533.1 GCF_004348455.1 Kribbella albertanoniae | reverse complement strand
GGCCCGCCCCGCCGCCGTGCGCCATTTGAACGGAGATCCCCTCAAGTTGCCCCTTCTCCGTCCAAATAACGAGGGGAGAAGGGGCAATTCGGAGGGATCTCCCCTCGAATTGCCGTCGACGGCGGCACGGAGAGGCGGGAGCGGTGGAGCGGGGTCTGGTACGGCGCCGCCCCGAGCCTGCTGGCCGTGTCTCGTCGTCGGCCGGGCCGTCTCGGGGTCAACCCCGGGAGGCCAATACGTCGTCAGCCCCGAGGCCCGGTACGACGTCAGCCCCGAGGCCCGGTACGACGTCAGCCCCGGGACCCGGTACGACGTCAGCCCGGGGGCCGGTACGACGTTGAGCACGGGTCAGCCATGCGGAGCGGCCGGAAGGTGTTGATGGGTGCTCAAGGTGCCCCGGCCGGGCGACCTTGAGCACGGTTCGACCGTTCCGGCGGGTGCAAAGTGGTTGGTGGGTGCTCAAGGTGGCTGTGGTCCACGGGGAGCCGGTCATGGACCCGCCATCCAGCTCGGCCACAGAGCCAGCCCAGCCACACCTGCTTCTGTCGAGGCGGCCGCGGCGGCCTTCTGTCGAGGCGGCCGCGGCGGCGAGCAGCCACCGCCGGTCGTTCCCGGCCGCCTCCGAGCGACGCGCCACCACCGCGCCGCCGTACAGGAACCCACATCCAGCAAAGGAGAGGATATCCGTCCGCGTTGCCCCTCCTCAGCTCGTATACGGCGCGAGAAGGGGCAACACCAACTGATATCCGTTCGAATTTCGGCCGAGCGGGGGCGTGGCAGCACGCCGTCCTGAGCCAGCTGCGTATCCGCGTCGGCCGGGGCCGTCTCGGGGTCAGTCCCGGGGTCAGTCCCGGGGCCGGCGCGACGTTGAGCACGGTTCAGCCGTCTGGGAGGCCGGAAGGTGGTTGGTGGGTGCTCAAGGTGGGTGGGCCGGTACGACGTTGGGCGCGGTTCAGTCGTGTGGGAGGTCGGGAGGTGGTTGGTGGGTGCTCAAGGTGGGTTGGCTGGGGGTCGTCGCGCCGACCTTGAGCACGGTTCAGTCGTCTGGGCGGCCGGGAGGTGGTTGATGGGTGCTCAAGGTGCCCCGGCCGGGCGACCTTGAGCACGGTTCGACCGTTCCGGCGGGGGGCGCGTGGTTGGTGGATGCTCAAGGTGAGTGGCCGGTACGACGTTGAGCACGGGTCAGTCATGTGAGCGGCCGGGAGGTGGTTGGTGGGTGCTCAAGGT
>NZ_SMKA01000532.1 GCF_004348455.1 Kribbella albertanoniae | reverse complement strand
TGCGCAGCCGTACCTGGTCAGCCAACCGCCCCGAACCCATCCCACCCCTGGCCCACGCGGCCGCGCTCACCACCCTGGCGTCGGGGACCACGGTCCGCCTCCGAGCCGGCCTCCGGCATCGGTTGGTCTCAGGCGATCCGGTCACGCTCCAGCTCCCGGACCGAACCATCACGTTCCCCGTCGCAGTCAGCCAGGCCCTCATGCAGCTGCTCGACGGCCAGGAGCACAAGGTGGGTACCCTGCCAGGCCTCCCGACCGAAGACCAGTTGGTACTCGTCCGCCGCCTCCTAAAGGAAGCAGTCCTGGTCCCCACCTCGTGAAAGCCTCCTCGGCCAGGGGCCTGATGTCGTCGACTGACGCCTGCGGACGCCCACCACCGTCCAACGGCGCCCTGCCGGCGCGGTTCAGGCTGAGAGTCGGTGGCCCAAACACGGGTTGTTGGGTGATGCATGTCCGCCTGGGCCGCCTGGCCCCACGTAGTGTTGGTGCCGAGGAGTTCTACTCGTGACCAATCCCCTGGATCCTGCCGCCGCGGCGCCCTCGGCTCCGGCCGACCGCCGCTACCGCCCCGACACCGGGTGCGCGGCGATGGCTCTGCAGCGCGGCGATTCCATGATCGCCACTGCGCCGCCCGCCGAGCGGTGGCTCCTGATCGAGTCACGCACGCCTTGGCCACAGCAGGCTCTCAGCGCGCTCCCGGAGGTCGGTGCCGAGGTAGCCCGCCGGTGCGCGGAACTCGGCTACCGCCCAGTCCTCATCAGGCGCCACGGCCGACCGGTGCACGCCGCCGTACGCCGCTATGCCCTGGTCGACTGCCGTCCCGGCCACGAGTCCACCCGTTGGGGCGAGTTCGACGCCGACGCCGACCTGCTCAGCGTCCTGAACGCAGACACCTGGACTGGTCTCGAACCCCCAACCCAGGAACCGATCTACCTCGTCTGCACCCACGGCCGCCACGACGCCTGCTGCGCAGTCCGCGGGCGCCCGGTAGCAGCCGCCCTCACCGCCGCCTACCCCGACCGAACCTGGGAATGCAGCCACATCGGCGGCGACCGGTTCGCCGGCAACGTGGTCGTCCTCCCACACGCCCTCTTCTACGGCCAGGTCACCCCCGCCAGCGCAGTCGAGGTCGCCAAACACCACGCCGAAGGCCGAGTAGTCCCCGACCTCCTCCGAGGCGCCGGTACCTTCCCGCCACCCGTCCAGGCCGCCCAGCACTACGCCCGCCAAGCCGGTCACTCCCTGAACCTCAACACCCTTCACCCCACCCACATC
>NZ_SMKA01000531.1 GCF_004348455.1 Kribbella albertanoniae | reverse complement strand
GTCGTAGGGGTAGTTGCCGAGTTCGCCGTACAGGGCGGCGTACTCGGCGAGTTTGTCGCGGTCGAGCTCGACCCCGAGCCCTGGCCCGTCCGGGACGGCGATCGCGCCGTCGGCGTACGGAAGCTTGCCGCCGGCAATGATGTCGTCGCGCAAGTGGTGGTAGTGCGCGTCCGCTGCGAACGACAGGTTCGGTACGACGGCGCCCAGCTGCAACATCGTCGCCAGCTGGATGCCGAGTTCGCCGGAAGAGTGGACGGCGACGCCGAGCTGGAAGGTCTCGCAGACCCCGGCTGCCTTCACACACGCGCGGATGCCGCCCCAGAACGTGGTGTCCAGCAGGATCACGTCGACCGCCGGGTTGAGGACGTTGGCCGCCAACTGCTCGAAGTTCACCACGACGGTGTTGGTGGCGAGCGGGATCCGGGTGTTGGCGCGGACGCGGCGCATCCCGTTCAGACCCCAGGTGGGGTCCTCGAGATAGTCGTTGTCGAGGTCCTCGATCCCCCGGGCGAAGCGGATCGCCTCCTCGACGCCGTACGCGCCGTTCGGGTCGAAACGCACCCGGTGGCCGGGGAACTCCTCAGCCAGCGCCCGGAAGCAGTCCCGCTCGTAGTCCGGCGGAAAGACGCCGCCTTTGAGCTTGTGCACGCTGAAACCGTGCTGATCGACCAGCTCACGCGCATGCGCCACCAACTGCTCAGCAGTCCGGATCTCGCCGGCACCGTCCTCGTTCGGGTGCCGGAAGAACAGATAGCTCGCGAACGGCACGCGGTCACGCACCTTGCCGCCCAGGAGCTCGTGCACCGGTACGCCGAGCGCCCGGCCCTGCAGGTCGAGGCAGGCGAACTCAATAGCCGCCAGCAGTTGCGTGCGGTTGTTGTAGAGGCTCGCAGTCGGGTTGGCGATCATCCAGCGCAGCGCCTCGGTCCGTGCGGGGTCATGGCCGACCAGATACGGCTTCAGCCCAGTGATGGCGTCCTCTGCGCTCTGTCCGCCACCACCTAGTTCGCCCAGCCCGATCAGACCGTTGTCAGCCTCGACCTCGACCACAGTCCGTACGAACCGTCCCCAGTGCGCGCCGTTACTGTGCCGAAGCGGCGCCTCGAGCGGCACCGTCACCGTGGTCGCCCGGATGTCGACGATCTTCACAGCACCACAGCCAGCTGCGCAGTCAGTCCGCCGTCGACCTTCACATCAGCCCCGGTCACAAAGCCAGCCGCCGGCGTCGTCAGGAAGTAGATGACCTCAGCAACCTCACCCGCCGTCGCCACCCGCCCCAGCG
>NZ_SMKA01000530.1 GCF_004348455.1 Kribbella albertanoniae | reverse complement strand
CCCCACCGACAACTACCGAACACCAGCAGGTACGGCGGCCAGACGCTCACGCATCCAGGGGTACGGATCCACCAGGGACTCGCGCGTCGACAGCATCTGCTGGACGAGCTCTGCGAGGCGGTCGCCCATGATGTAGTGCCGTCCCTTGGTTTCACCGACCGGACGCAGCAGACCGAGGTCCGTCAGCTTCGCGAAGTCGCGGCTCGCGGTCCGCTCCTCGATTCCCGCTCGCCGGACGTACGTCGATCGGCGGATCCGGAAGCCGAGCGATGCATCGAACAACTCGTCGGCAACCCGGTCCTCCAACCCGTGCTGGCTGAGAAGGTCGTCGAACGCCACCCAGAGTTTGCCCGCTTCGTCGTACCGACGCTGGAGGGTCTGCGCCTGGATATGGTGCGCCCGGAGGTTGAACTGGACCCAGAGCGCAGCGGATCGCTCCGGGTGCCAGCCACCCGCACCAGTCGCCGCGAGCACCCGGTAGTAGTCCTGGGTGTTGCCGCCCAACCACTCCTCTATGCTGGAAAACGCCGGCTCCGCGATGCCACCGAGCGACAGGACCAGAGTCTGCAACGCTCTCGCCATCCGTCCGTTGCCGTCACGGAACGGGTGAATCATGACCAGATTCAGATGGGCCATCGCCGCACATACCAACGGGTCCGCCGCGGAGCGGGCCTGCTGCTCGTCCATCAACTCCGCGACCAGCCCTGGCACCTGATCGGCCGGCGGACCTTCGTAGACGGTGTCGCCGGTCGTCTCGTCCAGCACGTAGACCGTGCCCTGCCGGTAGCTGCCCGGACTCTTCGTCAGATCGTGGCTGAGCATCATGAAGTGCATGCCACGCACGGCGGACACATCGAGCCGGAAGTCCGCGTCCTTCGCCATCGCCAGCACGTAGCCGAGCGCCTGCCGGTAGCCGCGGATCTCGGCGAAGGTCTGCTCGTCGGCGCTCATCGCCTCCTCGTCGTCCAAGGCGGCCACAGCATCGTCGAGCCGGACGTCGTACCCCTCGATACTGTTCGAGCCCTGGATCGCCCGCGCCAGCATGCTGCGCCGGAGCCCGCCGGCCCAGCGCCGTGGCATCCGCAGGATGTCGGCAAGCTCGGCTCGATAATCGTGGATCTGCCGGAGGACACGCTCATCCTCGGATGAAAGGTCAGGTGTCTTGAAGAGTGCCATCGCCCCAATGTCCTAATGTCTCTATTCTTAGGACACCCTACCGTCATGTCCCAAGAATCGCGACATCGAGACATCGGCTGCCCGGGAGGTCGATACTGAATCCCATGACTGGGTGGC
>NZ_SMKA01000529.1 GCF_004348455.1 Kribbella albertanoniae | reverse complement strand
GCACGCCCCCATGTGATGGCTGCCCCACGGCGTTGTGGGTCTACCCACCGCATGCGGCTGGCCCACCCGCAACGGGATGGGCTGACCCATCAAATGGAGCTCTTCTGCCGGGTCCGGCGTGGCTGGGGAGTCCTACAGGCAACGCCCGAAGAACCCGCACACCTGGCCTCCGGATCTTTCGGACGTTGCGAGGGGCAATCACCCCTGTTGATGGGCCGGTCCACCTGGTGGTGGATGTGCCAACCGCATGCAGCCAGCCCACTCACCACGCGGGGGCCCGCAGGGCCGGCTAGTCAGGCGACTCGGGGTGACGTCAACCGGGCCTGCCGCGATCCACTCCCCAAACCGGTTCGGGGAGCAACTGCCCTGTCGCCACACCGGTTCGGGGAGCAACTGCCCGGTCGCCACGCCGGTTCGGCGAGGGTTCGCTCACCATGGTCGAGAAGGCTGGGGAGCGCTACCGGTCGTTTTCGGTGGGGTAGCGCTCCCCAACGCCAACGCCAACGCCGACGCCGACGCCAACGCCAACGCCAACGCCGACGCCGACGCCGACGCCGACGCCGACGCCGACGCCGACGCCCAGCACTGTCCTGAGCGCCGCACCGAACTGCCTGACCGGCCTTGGGGTAACCCAGCAACAGGACCCTCCTGCTCGACGTGGGTGGTACGACGTGGCCCCGCGCACGGTGGCTTCGCTCGACGCGCGCCACGCCAGGCAGTCACCAAGTCCGGCGTTCAGTTGGATGTCGGCAACGACACGTAATGGTGCCCAGTCGACCGCCCCGGATGGTCTTCCGCAGGCGTGGGCATGTCTCGTGAGGCGACTACTACGTGTCCTTCCCGACGCATCTGCCGAAGGACAGGACGTATATGCCTGTTGCGTTGCCGGGCCGGTGATGGTGAGCCTGGCAACGGGATGCAGTGGGGGTATACGTCCTGTCGTTGGGAGGTTCGTGCGGGCGGCGGTGTCGATGAGGGCGGACCTGTGCCACTGACCAACCTGCTCCTCAGCCGACCAGGCAGAACCGGCTGAGCGTGAACCGGGCCACCGGTGCAGAGTTGGTCAGTGCTGGCGGTCCGCCGTCCGCTCACCGCGATCGCCATTCGCACGGTGGGTTCACTCGACGCGTTACCCACCAAATGCCAGCAGCTTTGCGGAGTCTTGCTGCCGATACGAGCCTGTAGCGAAATGGCGTTTTGCCGGCCGGGGCATCGAATCTGTCGGGCTGGTCGGGCTGGGTGGCCCCGGGGTCAGGTTGCTGGGTGGAGGGTGTGGTTGTGGAGTTTGAGGAGGTTGACCAC
>NZ_SMKA01000052.1 GCF_004348455.1 Kribbella albertanoniae | reverse complement strand
AGTCAACGTGGAGCACGCGCAGCGCAGCGAGCATGAACGACGTTGACGCCATCCCGCACGCCGGCTTCACAATCACCGCCCGAGGAAACCGGGACCACAGACCGTGCGGTCACTCCATACCGTCTAACCCTTGACCGCGCCGGCGGCGACGCCGGAGGTGACGCGGCCCTGGAGGACCAGGAAGATCAGCAGGACCGGGAGCATGAACAACGTGGCCGCGGCCATCGTCGCGCCCCAGTCGGTGCCGAAGGTGTTGCTGAACGACGAGAGCCAGACCGGCAGCGTGCGCTGGTCCTGCTCCTTGATGATCAGCAGGTTCGCGAACGCGAACTCGTTCCACGCGGTGATGAACCCGAACAGCGACGTGGACAACAGGCCGGGCGCCAGCAGCGGGAACACGATCCGCCGGAACGCCTGGAACTGGTTGCACCCGTCGACCTGCGCGGCCTCCTCGAGATCGGCCGGGATCGCGTTCAGGAATCCGCGCAGTGTCACGATCGTGAACGGCAGCGTCATCATGAAGTAGATCAGCGTCAGCATCGGCAGTTTGTCCAGCATGTCGGTGTCGCGCGCGATCACGTACATCGGGATCAGCAACGCCTCCCACGGCGTCATCTGCGCGACGAACACCATCACGATGAACGCCTGCCGGCCCTTCCATTTCAGTCGCGCGACCGCGAACGCGGCCAGGCACGCAACGATCAGAGCGAGCAGTACGCCGGTGATCGCGACGAACGCCGAGTTCCGCCAAAACAGCCAGAAGCCGTCGGCGTTGACCGCCGTACCGAAGTGGCTGAAGGTGATGTTCGCCGGGAAGAACGACGGCGTCTCGGCCTGGATGTCCTTCGTCGGCTTGAACGCGGTGAGCACCATCCAGTAGACCGGGAAGACCGCGAACGCGAAGACTCCCAGCGCGATGACGTTGAGGACGATCCGCCTTGGCTTCACAGTTCGCCCTCTTCCTTGAACAGCTGCCGGAAGTAGGCGAGCAGTACGACGGTCAGCAGCAGCACGGTGACCATCGAGATCGCGGCACCGAGGTCGTACCGGTTCAGCGACTGCGCGATCTGGTAGGCGTAGACCGGCAGGGTCAGCGTGGCGTCGCCCGGTCCGCCCTGGCTGATCACCCAGATCTGCACGAAGCTCTTGAAGACCCAGATCACCTCCAGGCACAGGATCAGCCCGAACATCGGCCGCAGGATCGGGAACGTGATCAGCCCGAACATCCGGACCGGACCGGCCCCGTCCATCGACGCCGACTCGTAGATCTCCTTCGGTACCGTCGTGATCGCGGCGTAGAGGGTGAGCGCCGCGAACGGCACCGACTGCCAGACGATCATGATCACGATGATCGCGAACGTCGACGTACCGTCCGCGAACCACGCATAGCCGTCGTACTGGGTGAAGCCGAGCTTGACGAGCACCCAGTTCACGACTCCGAGCTGGGACTGGAACAACCATTGGAACACGGTCGTTGCCGCCAGCACCGGAATTGCCCAGGCCAGCACCAGGCCACCCATCAGCAGGAAGCGCATCCACTTGCCCAGGGCATCGATCAGCAGCGCGACCAGGGTGGACAGCACCATGATCAGTACGACGTTGATCGCGGTGAACGCGAAGGTGCGGCCGACCACCGACCAGAACTTGTCGTCGGTGAAGATCGCCCGGTAGTTGTCGAACCCGACGAAGTCGGCACCACCGCGGATCAGCTGCGCGATCCCGAACTTCTGGAACGAGACGACCAGGTTCCGGATCAGCGGGTAGATCAGCAGGTACGCCATCCCGAGGACGGTCGGCGCGATGAGCAGATACGGGAGGACACGCGGGCGCCCCCGCCGGGCCCGGGCCGGTGGGTCCGGCTCGGGGGCGGGGGCGGTCCGCTCGAGTTGAGCGAGGGCCACGGTCTACTTTCCGCTGTTCAGGGCCTCGGTGATGATCGCGTCGGCCGCCTGGGCCGCCGCGGCCGGGTCACCGCCGGTGAGCACCTTGGTCTGGTACTCCTTGATCGGGTTCTTGGCCTCGACCGCGGCCCAGTTCGGCGAGTTCGGCGTCGCCTTGCCGTTGGCCGCACCGGCCGCCATCGCGCTGGTGCCCTCGTCACCGGTGACCTGGGACGCGAGCGCCTTGCGGTTCGGCACGTACTTCATCGACTTGGCCAGGTCGACCTGCCACTTCTCGCCGGCCAGCTCCTTGATGAAGGTGTAGGCCGCGTCCGGGGCGTCCGACGCCTCCGGCACGATCAGGTCCGAGCCACCGGTGAAGACCGCGCCCGGCTTGTCGGCGGTCTTGCCCGGGATCGGGAAGAAGCCCAGCTTGTCCTTGAGCGCCGGGTTCGCCTGGACGATCAGCTCGGCGGCACCCGGTACGGCGATCATCTGCGCGACCTTGCCCTGCGCGAACACGTCGGTCTGGGTCGGCTTGGCCTCGTCGGAGTCCTTCGGGCCCTTGCCGAGCGCCTGGATCTGCTTGTAGAAGTCCATCCCCTTGAGCGCCTCGGGGCTGCTCAGCG
Organism: Kribbella albertanoniae; assembly: GCF_004348455.1. Taxonomy (GTDB): domain Bacteria; phylum Actinomycetota; class Actinomycetes; order Propionibacteriales; family Kribbellaceae; genus Kribbella; species Kribbella albertanoniae. Next base: position 34,905 of record NZ_SMKA01000052.1, on the reverse strand, counting down.
CGCCCTTCCAGTTCTCGCCGTCCTTGACCGCGAGGTCGCCGCCCTCGTCCCAGATGAAGCCGGACAGCACGTAGAAGTTCTGGCCGGGCAGGTAGATGCCCTGGTTGCCGCCGGTGTTCAGCTTGGCGGTGGCGGCCAGCCACTCCTCGCGGGTCTTCGGCGGGGTCGTGATCCCGGCCGCCGCGAACAGGTCCTTGCGGTAGACCACGACCCGGTTCGCCGCGTAGTAAGGGATCCCGAACTGCTTGCCCTCGTAGTTGCCGGGGCCGGCCAGACCTTCGATCCAGTCGTCACCCTGCAGGTCGGCCTTCTTGTCGGTCAGGTCGCGGACCCCGCCGGAGGCCGAGTACTGCGCGACCTGGGTGTTGCCGACCTCGATCACGTCCGGCGCGTCCTTGCTGGCCAGCGCGCCGATGATCTTCGGGCCGATCCCGTTCCACTCCTGGATCTGGACGTTCAGCTTGACGTCGGTGTGCTTCGCGGCGAAGTCGTCGGTGAACCGCTTCAGGAAGTCGTCTGAGACGCTCCCCTTCATCAGCCACACGTCGATGGTCTTCGGACCGGAACTTGCGTCGTTCTTGTCGCCGGACGACCCACACGCCGCGAGGGCGGTGAGGGACAGGGCCGCGACAGCAGCCACGGCAAGCGAACGGAACTTCATGGATCACCCCTGGTATGAACCTGTTCCTGCAGAGGCCCAGAGAATTGCCCAGCCGGGGTCGCCCTGGCAATAGTTCAGAAGTGTCCGTTACTATTCCGTGAGAGCGCATCCGCGCTGGATCACGCATGCATAAGTGGCTAAACCGGTCAAGTAGCGCAGCGCTCGTTGCGCATAGCGCAACCAAACCACTTACGCACCTCCTGATGCCAATTAACGAACCAGTTGGGCCAGAACGGCACCGGCGACGGCCGCGTCGATCGCGCCGACCCCGGTGAGATCCGCGACAGACTGCCGGTCCCGCTGCATCCCGTCGCGGAGAACCGCACCCACTGGTACGTCGTGGTCCGCCTCGATCACGCCGGCCCGGACCGCGTTGCCGAAGTCGCCGTGATGGAGACACTGCGCGTGGTCGTCGGTGGCGACGAACGCCCCGGCGAACACCTCGGGCGGGAGCTCACCCTTGCCCGGCATGTCGGTCCCGATCCCGGTGATGTGCACGGCTCCCCGGAACGCGTCCGCTGGCAGCGGTTCCCGAGCAGCCGTCGTGGCGATCACACAGGTCGCACCATCTAGTCCGTCAGGTGTCGCATTGATGCCCTCGGCGCTCATGGCCTTGCAGAGACGCTCGACAGCTTCTGGTCGACGCCCCCAGACCTTCACTCGGCGCAGCGGTCGCAGCTCGCGCAACCACAGCACCTGCAGCAGCGCCTGCTCACCCGTGCCGAGTACGGCGACCTCATCGACCCCGACCGGCGTCATCGCATCGGTGATCAGCGCCCCGGCCGCCGCCGTACGCCATGCGGTCAGTTTGCCCTCGTCCGCGAGCACTGCGGCCGGCTGACCGTTGGTCGCGTCCACTGCGAGCATCAGTCCGTTGTTGACCGAGCCGAAGGTGCTCGCCACCTTCACCACGAAGTACGGCGTACCAGCCACGTGACCGGCCTTCACATGCGTGTCCCCGTCGTACTGCGGGAACTCGAGCACCATCGGCGCCGGTACCGACGTCCGTCCCTCCGCATGCGCGATCAGCGCCGAGCGCACCGCCTCGAAGACCACCGCCGGTGTTGCGGCCCGGCTGATGGCGTCGAGACCGAAGACCGGCAGTGTCATCGCTGTTCCAGCCAGTCCGCCCAGGCGGCCAGAGCCGGTCCGGGATTCTGACGACCGAGGCCTATCCGGAAGCGGTCGGTGGGTGTTTCGGTGAGTGTGGAGCTGTAGATGCTGGACGGCAGCAGCAGTACGCCGGCCTGTTCCACCAGCGACTCGCACATCGCCTCCACGCCATCCGGCCCGAGGTAGCGCGGATAGGTCACGCAGCCGCCGTCCGGCGCGGTGAACTCGAACAGGTCGGGGTAGCGGTCGAAGAACGCAGTGAAGAGCGGGAGGTTCGCCGCGACGATCCCGCGGTTCCGGGTGAGCAGCTGGTCGCGGGCACGCAGTGCGATCAGCGCAAGCACCTCACTGGGCGCCGAGTTGCAGATGGTCGTGTAGTGCTTGGCACGTTCGAGCCGATCCAGTACGGCTTGGTCGCGGCAGGCGATCCAGCCGATCCGCAGGCCGGGGAGCCCGTAGGCCTTGGACATCACGTTCAGGGAGAGCGCCGTACCTGACAGATCGGTTGCCTGGGGCAACGGATCTCGGTTCAGCTCGAGTCCGCGGTAGACCTCGTCGGAGAACAGCAGGATGCCGCGCTCGGTGCACAGGTCCACGAGTCGCTGCCAGGCCTCAGGTGCGGCCACTGCGCCGGTCGGGTTGTTCGGGAAGTTGACCGAGACCATCCTGGTGTTCGGCCGCAGTGTGCGCTCGATGGCGTCCACATCCAGCGCCCAGCCGTCCTCGGGCCGCAGCGCGACTCCCGTGACCTGCGCGACGGCCGACGGCACGGTCTCGGCCGCTTGGTAGTTCGGCGTCAGCACGACCACGTGGTCGCTCGGCTCGAGCAGGGTGCGCATGGCGAGGTAGATCCCCTCCTCCGCACCGGCGAAGCAGAGGATGTCCTCAGGCTGCGCCTCCGCGTACGTCGCCGCGATGGCCTCCCGCAGCGCAGGCAGTCCGCGCACCTCGGTGTAGCCGAGGGCCAGCGACTCCCAGCGCTCGCGGCCGTCGTCGTCAGCCAGTGCGAGCAGCTCGGACAGGGGGAGCGTCTGCGCGTCCGATGCGGTCAGGTGGTAGCGCGCGGTGAACTCCCAGCGCGCGAAGTGTGTCTCCAGCCGGAAATCAGGCAGGGTCGGCATGCGGCTCCTTCCGGGCCTCGGCGAGCAGTTGGTAGAGCGCAGACCGCGACACCTGCAACGCACGCGCCACCGTCGGCACCGACCGGCGCTGGCTGAGCACCCCAGCCGCATCCAGACGACTGAGCAACTCCACCCGGTCCGCCCGGGTCAACCGCTCCACCGGCACACCGCACTCCTGCACGTAGCCGACCACCAGCTCATTCAGCTTCTCGGTCCAGTCGTGCTCAAAGAACACCCGCGGCTGGCCCGACACCGGCGCAGCAAATGCGGCCAGCAGCCGGCTCGCAGTCTCGAACGCAGTCCGATCCACATTCACACACAGCACGTACGCAGCCGTACCGTCCTCGTCCCGCAGTACCGCGCTCACACTCGACAGCCGCCGCCCGTCCGGCAGCACCTTCGGATACGGCCCATACGCATCCCGACCGGTCGCGCTCAGCTCATCCAACTCACCAAGCAACGACGCGTCCCCAGGCCCCCGCCCCGACAACGGATTCCAGATCATCGCGATCCGATCCGTCACCGAGTCATGCAGCACAACCTCCGCATGAGGCGACAACAACCGCGCCAACACCTCACCCACCGGCGCCAACTGCTCAGGAGTCACGCCCGGACAATACGTCCATCCTAGACAAACTGTCCAGACAGATCACTGCGGCTCGAGCGGCAGTCGCAGGATGGCGTCCGGGATGTTCGCCGCATTGTCAATGCGGATGGACTTGAGTTCCGTGTCCGACAGGGCCCGGGTGTAGAGCCGGACCTCGTCGAGCGCGCCGGCGAAGTGCTGACCACCGTCGAGCCGCCGGCCGATGTGAACGTGGAACGGGCGGCCCGGGCTCACGCTGCCTGCCGGGGCGGCTGCCACGTTCGGGTTCGTCACACCATCGACGGACAGGGACAGCACGCCCTCTGCCCGTTTCAGGACGACGTGATGCCATTGCCCGTCGTTGTAGGCGTTGCTGGTCTGGACGACGGCGGTCTTGTTCTGATGACTGATGAACCCGCGGACGCGGTTGCCTTCCGGTTCCGCCCGAAGCCAGACCTGGGAGAAGTTCTCACCCACGTTGTACGCCCAGAAGATCGGGTGATTGCCAGTGGTCGCGCTGTACTTGACCCAGGCCGCCAGCGTGAAGTCTCCGGCGTTGACGGCCATGGACTCGGCGAACGGCACCTGGACGTAGTCGTCGGTCCCGTCGAGCCGCACGGCCTGACCGAAGCGTCCGGCGACGGTCGTGGCACCGCCGCGGATGCGCGACGTGTTGCCGTGGCCGGACAGATCAGGAGTGGCGACGCCGCCGGTGTAGCTGTCCGGCAGACCCAGGTCCGCTTCGGTGAACGAGGCGTATCTGATCGATTCGTAATATTTGCTGACACCTCGCTCGTACAGCATCCCGATCTGACCGCTGTTCGCCTCGACCAGGTCGGAGTAGCCGGACGGACCGGAGTAGATCAGGGTGCCCCCGGAGGTGTCCTGGTAGTTGACGCCTTCGTCGAAGGAGGAGCGGATCATCATCCTCTCCCGGGCGTTGACCGACGGCGAGGACAGCAGGATCCGGTTGTACTTGTCGCCGTGCGCCGTCGAACGCAGCCGCAGTACGGCGCTCTGGACGACCGGCGACTCGAGGTTGGGGAGCTTCTTGAACTCCGCGTCGAAGGTCAGGCCACCGTCCGAACTGACGGCGTACACCTTGTCCCGGCCGTCGTACGGCTCAGATGTGCCGGGGTAGTCCGCCTTGTTATCCCTGGCCAGCACGTAGATCTGACCGTTCGCCCGTTCGACGGCGTTGGGCTCGCCGGCCATCCGGTCGGCTCCGGCCGGCGACTCGGCACCCCGGGCCCACGTCAGACCACCGTCATCGCTGTACACGAGCGCGGTGCGGTGGAACCCACCGAACCACATCGGAGCCACCAACCGGCCACGCGTCGCCGCTGGGCCGTCGGCGAGCTGGATGCCGTGGCCCGGCCCGGGCATCCCCTGGCCTACTTCTGACGACAGGTTCCGTGGTGTCGACCACTCGAGTCCGTCGTCGATGCTGATCTGCAGGTAGGGAAGGCGCGGCGGTCCAGGTGTCGTCGGGTCCCCGTCACTGATCTCCGGGCTGTACCTGGACAGCAGGACGATGCGCTCGGACTCCTGATCCACGATCGGGACCGGATTGCCCCACGTGGTCGGCGCATGCTTGTCGCCGCCGGGGATACCGCTGGCCACCCGGATGGGCGCCTGCGTCACGGCCGGGACCCAGGTGCGGCCGTTGTCGGTCGACCGGCGCAGAACGAGGTTGTGGTCGCCGTTGTCGAGACAGTTGCCTTGGCGACCCTCGGCGAACGCGAGCAGGGTGCCCTTCGTGGTGCGCACGATGGCGGGGACGCGGTAACAGGCGTAGCCGCCGACACCGCCCTCGAAAACCGTGGTGCCCGAAATCGCCGCCTCTGCCTGCCTGGTTGCGACAGGCGCCAAACCAACGCTCGCAATCAGGATCACCGCCATCAGAACCCGTCGGTACATCGTTGCCTCCCCTGGACGCGCAGCAGTATCCGCACCCTAGAGACGACCAGCAACGCTCCACTTCCCGTACCGCACCCGTACTTACTGGCGGGTGTCGGCCCGTGCGGCGCGGCGGAGGCCGATGAGGAGGAGGGTGATGGAGATGGCGCCGACGACGGCGTAGGTGACTACGCCGCCGATGCCGTCCCAGGTGGTGTGGAGGGCTACGGCGAGGGCGTACATGCCGATGAAGCCGGCTAGGTGTTTGCCGCTGGGGGCGCTGACGAAGCGCCAGAGGCCCCAGCAGCTCAGGCCGGTCCAGGCGGCGTGGCCGGCTGGGGACAGGAGGCCGCGGACGAACAGGGTCTGCTCGGCGGCACCGACGTTTCCGCCGGACTGCAGCAGGGCGACGAAGGCGTAGCCCATGGTTTCCAGTACGGCGAACCCGGTGCCGACGGCGACTCCGATGATGATGCCGCGCCCGACTGAGTTGCGGTAGCGGTGCCCGAAGAACACCACCAGCACCGCCGGGACGACCAGCTTGGCCGCCTCCTCGATCAGCCCGACTCCGAGCATCGGCAACGTGCCCAGGCGGCGCATGGCGTCGTACTCGAGTAGTCCGGCGACCACGACGCCCACCACTCCGCCGAACAGCAGACACCCGCCCAGCGTCGGCCCGTCGATCAGCCACCGCCCGGACCGGCCCGCCGCGAACGTCACGAACGTCAGCGGGACCACCAGCGCCCCGAGCAGGATCATCGTCGGGAACAGGTTCGGATTGTTGGTGTCGGCAAGCACTGCCAGTACGGCGAAGTACAGCCCCGCCCCAACCAGCAGCGTCCCCAGCCATGCCCACTTGCGGACCGCGATCGCACTCATGTGCTGATGGTGCCGGTGCTGGCCTACTTGCGCCATGTCGCAGGGACGGCAGTGATGGACAGGGCGGATCACCGTGACGAGATTGCAAACTCAAACGGAACAGAGCTGCCCCCAGCCTGTGAACTACTGAACTCCGAACGAGGAGACTGCCCATGCCCTCACCACGGATCCCTGCGGTCACCCTCGCCGCGGTGCTGACCCTCGGCGCGGTCACGGTGGCGCCTGCCAACGCGGGGTCACCACCCCAGCGCGGTAGTGCCCAGCCCACCACCAGCTCCGTCACCCTGATCACCGGCGACGTCGTCTCGGTCACCGACGCCGGTCACGGCAAGAAGGCGGCCAGCGTCCAGCCTGCACCCGGCCGCGAGCGCGTGGCGTTCCACACCGTCGAGGCTGACGGCGGACTGCGCGTGCTGCCGAGTGACGCCGTGCCGTACATCTCCACCGGTGTTCTCGACGTCGACCTGTTCGACGTGGACGAGCTGATCAGGGACGGGTACGGCGACTCCGCCGCACCGCAGCTCCCACTGATCGTGAAGTACGCCGGGGGCGCCCGCACCTCCACCGCACTCGCCGGTACGACGACCACTCGGCAGCTCGACTCGATCGGCGGCGCAGCGGTGTCAGCGGCGAAGGGTGAGCTCCCGCAGCTGTGGAAGTCACTCGCTGGTGCCAGAACGCTGAGCAGCGGAGTCAGCAAGGTGTGGCTGGACGGCAAGGTGCGTCCGACGCTGGACAAGAGCGTGGCGCAGATCGGTGCACCGGATGCGTGGAAGGCGGGTTACCAGGGCTCCGGCGTACAGGTCGCCGTACTGGACACCGGTGTGGACGCGCAGCACCCCGATCTGGCCGGCAAGGTGAAGGAGTCCCAGGACTTCTCCAACAGCGCGACCGGGCCGGCCGACCACTTCGGTCACGGCACACACGTCGCGGCGACGATCGCCGGGACCGGTGCGGGTGCAGGTGGTGCCCGGAAGGGTGTCGCGCCTCAGGCCGACCTGCTGATCGGGAAGGTACTCAGCGACGACGGCTACGGGTATGACTCGTGGATCATCGCCGGGATGGAGTGGGCGGCCGCGAAGGGCGCCAAGGTGATCAACATGAGCCTCGGCGGTGGGGCCACCGACGGGACCGACCCGATGAGCGTGGCCGTCAACGACATCACCGCGCGGACCGGCACGCTGTTCGTCATCGCAGCCGGCAACGACGGCCCGAGCGACGAGACGGTCGGTACGCCGGGCGCCGCAGCCGCTGCCCTCACGGTCGGAGCCGTTGACCGGGCCGACCAGCTGGCCGACTTCTCCAGCCGCGGACCGCGGATCGGCGACGGCGGACTGAAGCCTGAGATCACCGCACCGGGTGTGGAGATCGTTGCGGCCCGCGCGGCCGGCACTGACATGGGCAATCCGGTGGACAACCTCTACACAGCCGCCTCCGGTACGTCGATGGCCACGCCGCACGTGGCTGGCGCGGCGGCGCTGCTCGCCCAGCAGCACCCGGACTGGAAAGCCGACCAGCTCAAGAACGCACTGGTCAGCACCGCGAAGACTCAGGCAGACCAGACTGCCTACCAGCAAGGCGCCGGCCGGGTCGACCTGACGCGTGCGGTTGCCCAGCAGGTGTATGCCAGCGGTGTGGCCGACTTCGGCCTGCAGACCACGACTGCGTCGACCAACCGGACCATCACCTACCGGAACGACAGCGCTGCCCCGATCACGCTCGCGTTGTCCACAGCAGTCACCAACCTCGACGACGGCAAGCCCGAGACCGATGCCCTCGGCCTCCCCGCCACCGTGACCGTCCCAGCACACGGAAGCGCCGACGTCTCACTCAAGCTGGACACGGCGAAGCTTGAGCGCGGTCTGCACAGCGGCTGGGTCACAGCGACCGGGCCGAACGGAGTGCTCACCCGCACTGCAGTTGGTGCGTTCAAGCAGGGTCCGAAGCACACTGTGACCTTGCGGGCGGTCGGACTGGACGGCGAGCCGACCGGTGTCCCGGTCATCTCGCTCTACGGCAGCAACTCGCGTTCCGACGTACTGGCGTGGATCGGCGACGGTCAGACCTACGAGGCTCAGGTCGAAGAGGGCACGTACCTGCTGCACTCGCTGGTCGAGAGCTACGACCCGGAGCTCGAGCAGGTCAGCCTGTTCACCGATCCGAACGTCGTGGTCGACAAGGACCGGGAAATCGTCATCGATGCTCGCAAGGCCGTGCCGATCACCATCGAGACGCCGAAGCCGTCCGAGCAGCAGTCGATCCTCAGCTACTACGTGCACCGCGAGTACCCCAACGGCCGCTCGATCAGCCACGGAGTGATGCACTTCAGCACCGTCGAGCAGGTGAACGTGACGCCGACCAAGCCGGTCCTGGACGGCAAGTTCGAGTTCTCGTCCCGCTGGCAGCTGGTTGCACCCCTGGTCCAGACCTCGATGCCCGAGCTCGACATCAACCTGCTGCACCAGTCGCCGTCGTACGAAGGCAAGCGGCGGTTCCCGCTCGTTCTCAAGGCTGCCAAGGGTGCCCTGCTGGTTGAGCCCACTCGGGAGGACATGAGCGAGGAGGAGCAGATCGCGGCAGCGGCTGCCGCTGGAGTCGCTGCGATCATCCTGGTCCGTCCGGCCGGACAAGGCGCGTGGACGGTCTGGCGACCGCTGGGAGACCGGGAACCCATCCCGGCGATGGTGACCACCGCCGGCAACGGCCAGAAGCTGATCGACCGCGCTCGGAGCGGCCGCGCCACCATCGACGTCACGCTGACGACGTCGAGCCCCTACCTGTACGACGTGCAGCAGGTGTCGACCGGGGCGATCCCCAGCAAGATCACCTACAAGGTGACACCGCAGAACTCCGCACGCGTCACCACGCGCTACCACGACAACGGTGGCTTCGGCTGGGCCAAGGAGCAGCGGTTCGGCTGGCGCCCGTGGCAGGACTACTCCTGGAACGACTACCAGCGGTTCGTCCAGACGCCGAAGGTCCGTGAGGAGTGGGTGACCTCTGGTGACTCGCTCTGGCAGCACCGGGTCCACCACCTCTGGACCTGGGACACCATGAACCCGCTGCGCGGTGGCATGACCGAACAGCCCAAGAGCTACCGCACCGGTACGTCGAACGAGACGTGGTTCGGTCCGGTCGTCCGGCCGGCCGCTGCACCTGGTGTGGTCTCCACGAGGACAGGTGACCGGCTCTCGCTGCGCATCCCGACGTTCGTCGACTCGAACGGGCACTACACGATCGGCGAGACCACTGCGGCCTCGGCAGTGCTGTCGCGCAACGGTACGACGATCGTCGAGCTGCCCAACGCGTGGCAGGACGTGATCACCACCAGCGGCGACGCGTCGTACCGGCTGGACCTCAACACCGAACGGAACGACTCGGAAGGCGAATGGCTCTGGGGCACGCGTACCCAGACCAGCTGGGAGTTCCGCTCGGCCAAGACCGCAGAGGACAAGGCAACCCCGCTGTCCCTGCTGCAGGTCGGCTACAAGGCACCGACCGATCTGAACGGCCGCGCCTCGCGCACACATGTCCTGGGCTTCGACGCGCCCAAGACGAAGAGCCTGCAGGCGTGGGCGTCGTACGACGAGGGCAAGTCCTGGCAGCGGCTCCCCGTGGTGGGCGCCTTCGGCCAGTACGTCGCGATCGTGGCCAACGCCCGCAACACCGTCTCGCTGAAGGTCCAGGCAACCGGTGCCGACGGCACCAAGGTCACCCAGACCGTCATCCGCGCGTACGGCGTCAAGTAGTCGGCAGGCTGACCCGGACGGTGAGACCACCGTCCGGGTTGGCCTGCGCGACGGCCTCGCCGCCATGCGCCTTCGCAACAGCCCGGACGATCGACAGTCCCAGACCTGAGCCCCTCTGCTCGGTCCGGACGCGCGCCCGGCGGAAGGGCTCGAACAGCGCCTCGACTTCGGAGTCCAGGACCACCGGCCCTGTGTTGGTCACCGTGAGCACCACCTGCTCCGGCCCTCGGGTGGTCCGCACGTCGACCGACCCACCGGGGACGTTGTAGCGGACTGCGTTCTCCACCAGGTTCTCGACCAAGCGGCCGAGCAGGACCGGGTCACCAATCGTCGAAGCGGCGCCCAGCGTTGTACTCAAGGTCAGCTCGGTACTGGTGGCTTCGACGACTTCCGCCGCGATCGCGGCCAGGTCCACCGGCTGCGTGTCGAACGCCGCGCTCTCGCTCTCCGCCAGCAGCAGCAGCCCTTCGATCAGCTGTTCGTGCCGCCGGTTCACCGCGAGCAGTGACGCGCCCAACTCCTTCGTCTGGTCCGGTACGCCGGGCTCGCCGAGCGCGACGTCGACCAGCACCCGGTTCATCGCCAGCGGCGTCCGCAGCTCGTGGGAGGCATTCGCAACGAAGCGGCGCTGTCCGTCGAACGACCGGTCCAGCCGGTCCAGCATCTCGTCGAAGCTGTCGGCCAACTGCTTCACGTCGTCGTCGGCACCGACCAGGGCAATCCGCTCGTGCAGACCGTTCCCGGTGCCGTCCGCGGCGATCCGCTGCGCAGTCTCCCGGATCCGCTGCACGGGACGCAGCGCCCGGCCGGCCAGTAGCCAGCCCGAGGCACCGGCCAGCAGTCCGACACCGAGCAGAGCGATGCCGCCCTGGGTCAGCAGCGCCCTACCGGCCGCGGACCGCACCTCCTGCTGCTGACGCTGGATCTCGGCGACCAACTGATCCACATCCCGCCCGGACGCCCCGACCGCAGATACGCGGAGCGCTGCGATCCGCGCGTCGGTCGGTCCGTCCAGCTGGGTTGCCAGGCTGTTCTGAACGAGCAGATAGGTCACACCGAGCAGGACCGCACCGGCGACGAGGAACAGGCCGCCGTACAGGATGGTCAGGCGCGCGCGTAGCGTCCAGCTCTTCATGGCAGCCGGTAGCCCGCGCCGGGCATGGTCTCGACCAGTGGTGGGTCACCGAGCTTGCGGCGGAGCTTCATCACCGTCACCCGCACCACATTGCTGAACGGGTCGATGTGCTCGTCCCACGCCTTCTCCAGTAGCTCCTCCGCGGAGACCACCGCCCCCTCGGCCCTGAGCAGTTCTGCGAGTACTGCGAACTCCCGGTTCGCCAGCGCGATCGGGCGGCCGTCCCGCTCCACTGCACGCCGCGCGGGGTCCAGTCTGATTCCAGCACGCTCCAGAAGCGGCGGTACGGCGGGTTGCGACCGCCGGGCCAACGCGTGCACCCGTGCGGCAAGCTCGGCGAACGAGAACGGCTTGCCGAGGTAGTCATCCGCGCCGATGGCCAGTCCGGCCACTCGATCGCGGACCGCGGTCGACGCGGTCAGCATCAGCACCCGCGCGGCCGACTCGCCGCTGACGATCTGCCGGCACACCTCGTCACCGTGCACGAGCGGCAGGTCCCGGTCCAGTACGACGACGTCGTACGCGTGCACGCCGATCCGCTCCAGCGCAGCGGCTCCGTCGTACACGACATCGACCGCAAAGGACTCGCGCCGCAGTCCGCGCGCGACTTCGTCCGCCAGCAGGCTCTCGTCCTCGACCACCAGGATCCGCATGGCTCCATCGTGCCGGGCGCCGCGTAACCGGGGGATAACCACCACGTACCGGTTTACGCCCTGGTTATCCGCTGCTGGCTTCACTCCTCGGTATGAAGACGATCGCAGCAGTACTACTGATGACAGCGGCCCTGGCGGGGTGTGCCGAGGCCGGCGACGGAGTCGCAACCGCGAGCAGTACGCCGTCCGCGACCACTCCGGCCGCACAAACCTTCAGCGCTTGTATGGCCGACCACGGCGTCCAGGTCTCCGAGCCGGCACCAGGGAAGGGCCTGGCCGGGATCGACCCGGCCCTGGTGAACTCACCGGCCTTCAAAACTGCACTGGCCGCGTGCAAGGACCTCATCCCGGGCGGAGTCCGCGGCAGCGAGGCACCGGCCGACCAGACGAAGTACCTGGAGTTCGCGAAGTGCATGCGCTCCAACGGCCTGCCTGACTTCCCGGATCCGAAGCCGGGAAGCAAGGACGGCATGTTCGGCGGCGGTGCGGTCGACCGGAACAACCCTGCGTTCAAGAAGGCGGCAGAGGCATGCAGCCACGTACTTGGGTGACAGGGGCCGCAGTGCTGGCGGTCGCAGCCGCGACCGCAGTGATTGCCGGCGCCGATGGCAGCGAGGTGGTCGCCGACAGCGAACCACCGCCGACAGCGACCGTGGTGAAGACCAACCTGGTGCAGACCGTGCAGGTGAGCGGCACGCTCTCGTACGGCGTTCCGCAGCCGCTGACCGTCGCTGCGAACCCGGGCACGATCACCTGGATCGCACCGGAGGGTTCGACCGTGAAGGTCGGCCAGCCGGTGTACAAGGTCGACAACGTTCCGGTGATCCTGTGGAAGGGCAGCACTCCGCTCTACCGTCCACTGAAGCTCGGCACCAAGGGTGCGGACGTCCTGCTGGCCGAACAGAACCTGGCCGCTCTCGGCTACCTCAAGGTGAAACCCAACTCGAAGTACGGCACGGCGACGGCGAACGCGGTGACAGCGTGGCAGGAGGCGACCGGCCAGCCCGAGACCGGCGTCGTGGAACCGCATGACGTCGTACTGGCTCAGCTGGGGCCGCCGGCGAACCTGGCCGGAAACGGCGGCCTGCGGATCGCGATGCACACACTGGCGCCCGGTGATCGGGTCGGATCGAACACGAACAACGAGATCCTGACCTACAGCGGCACCACTCCGCTGGTGGTCGTCGGACTGGACGTCGCCAAGCAGCACCTGGTGAAGAAGGGGCTTAAGGCAACAGTCACGTTGCCGACCGGGAAGGCTGTCGCGGGGACAGTGGCCGCTATCTCATCTGTAGCCACAGTCCCGGAGGAGGGCAGCGACGATCCGCCCACTGTGCCGGTGGTGATCGGTCTGGCCGATCCAGCCGCAGCCGGCGGCCTCGACTCCGCACCGGTCGACGTGGCGCTGGTGTCGGCGCAGAAGCACGGCGTGCTCGCCGTACCGATCGCTGCGCTGGTCGCTCTCGCCGAGGGCGGGTACGGCGTCCAGGTCGTCGCAGCCGGCACGACGTCGTACGTCGCTGTGAAGACCGGGATGTTCGCTGGAGGCAAGGTGGAGGTCACCGGTGCCGGCATCACCGCTGGGACCGTAGTGGGTGTGGCCGGATGACCGCCCTGATCGAACTCGAGCGGGCGACCAAGCGGTACGCCGGTGGCGTGGCCGCGCTCCGCGACGCCGACCTGACCATCGGCCGCGGCGAACTGGTCGCGATCGTCGGGCCGTCCGGGTCGGGCAAGTCCACACTGCTGAACCTGATCGGCACCCTGGACCGGCCGACCAGCGGCACCCTCCGGATCGACGGCCACGACGTAGGCAGTCTGTCCGACCGCCAGGTGTCGGCCCTGCGCGCACAGCGGATCGGTTTCGTGTTCCAGCAGTTCCACCTGACCGCCGGGGTCACGGCGCTGCACAGCGTCGCCGACGGCCTCCTGTACGCCGGTGTGCCCCGTACCGAGCGTCTGGTGCGAGCCGCGGACGTGCTGCACCAGGTGGGTCTCGGCCAACGGCTCGACCACCGCCCGCACCAACTGTCCGGCGGTGAACGTCAGCGCGTGGCCATCGCCCGCGCTCTGATCGGGCACCCGCCGCTGCTCCTGGCCGACGAACCGACCGGCAACCTCGACAGCGTGGCGGGTGCCGGCGTCATGGCCCTGCTCCGCTCCCTGCACACCGAAGGGACGACCGTGCTGATCATCACCCACGACCACGACATCGCCGCCGCACTGCCCCGCCAGGTCAGACTGCGCGACGGCCGGATCCAGGCAGGTTCCGATGGCTGACCTCGAACCCGGACGGCTCTCACCAGCCGATCTCGCCCGGGTGGGACTCGCCGGCCTGCGGGCCAGACCGGTCCGGGTGGTGCTGTCCGCGCTCGGCATCGCGATCGGGATCGCCGCCATGGTGGCGGTGGTCGGAATCTCCACCTCGAGCCGCGCAGACCTCAACCGGCAACTGCAGGCGCTGGGAACCAACCTGCTGATGGTAGGGCCGGGCCAGAACCTGTTCGGTGAGGACGTGCACCTGCCGACCGAGTCGGTCGCCATGGTCGACCGGATCCAGCCTGTGACCGCGGTGTCGGCAGTCGGTGCGGTGCCGGAGGTCTCGGTGTACCGGACGGACAAGGTCCCGCCCGGACAGACCGGCGGCATCCAGGTGGTCGCGGCACAGATCGATCTGCTGCCGACGATCGGCGCCGAGTCCGCTGCCGGGACGTTCCTCAACGCCGCCACTGCGCAGTATCCGGCCGTTGTCCTGGGCGCGCAGGCTGCTCAGCACCTCGGAGCCGTAGTGGGACAGCAGGTCTACCTCGGGACCCAGTGGTTCACAGTCGTCGGCCTCCTGCGGCCCGCTCCGCTCGCACCGGAACTCGACAATGCCGCTCTCGTCGGTTGGCCAGTGGCCAAAGCGCTCCTCGGCTTCGACGGCTATCCGACCACCATCTACGCGCGGGCGGTCGAGGACGACGTGACCGCCGTACAGAAGGTCCTGGCGGCGACGGCCAAGCCGGAGGCGCCGAACGAGGTCGATGTGTCGCGTCCGTCGGATGCCCTGGCCGCACAACAGGCTGCGGACGCCACCCTCGACGCACTGCTGCTCGGACTCGGCGCGGTAGCTCTGCTGGCCGGTGGTGTCGGCGTCGCGAACACCATGGTGGTCTCGGTCCTCGAACGCCGCGGCGAGATCGGACTGCGGCGCGCACTCGGCGCCACCCGCCATCAGATCCGGTCGCAGTTCCTGACCGAGGCGCTGCTGCTGTCAGGACTCGGAGGTCTTGGCGGAGCGCTGCTCGGGACCCTGGTCACTGTCGGCTACGCCACCACGCGCGGTTGGTCGGCCGTCGTACCGGTGTGGGCATTGCTGGGCGGCCTGGTGGCCACTGCGGTGATCGGAGTGCTGGCCGGGCTTTATCCAGCGGTGCAGGCGGCACGGCTGGCTCCGACGGAGGCACTCAGTGCGCCGGTCTAGATCCAGTTGCGCTAGATCCAATTGCGCCGGGCGGCTTGGTAGGACAGGCCGGTGCGGGTATCCACACCGGCAAGCACCATCAGGCGGTCGAGGCGGCGCTGGACGGTACGGCGGCTGATCCCGAGCTGCGAGGCGATCGACTTGTCGGGGACGCCGGCAACGAGTAGTGAGAGCAGGAAGCGTTCATGGTCGTCGAGAACCCCGGTGGCCGGTTCCCCGCCGGAGTGCATCGTCACCGGGGTGGCCATCTCCCAGTGGCTCTCGAAGAGCGCCAGGACTGCGTCGAGCAGCTGGCCGCGGCTGATCACGGCTGCAGTGGGTTCGCCGATGCCTAGCTCGTCGTCCCGGACCAGTGGGCAGACTGCGGTCGCCCGGTCCACGATCGCGAGCCGGACCGGCAGAGTGGGCAGCGTCCTGGCCTCCTCACCCCAGCTGATGCCCTCGGCGATGGTGTCGAGTTCACCGGGTGTCTCGAGCAGCGCACGCTCGTAGATGGCGCGATAGCGGACCCCACGGGACAGAGCGCCGTACTCCTCGGTGTTCTCGGCGCCTTGCATGGCCAGCGGGTTCGCTCGGCAGAACCAGAGGATCTCCTCGCGGGCCGACTCCTGCAGGTCCCGGAGCCGCTCCCGCAGCGCCGCGGCACCGACGACGACCTCGACCAGGTGGTGTGCGTCCCGACGGCTCGCGCTGGCCCGGAACTCCTCGCTCAGCACAGCCACCGTCTTGCGGGCCGCTTCGAGCGACTCCTGCCGACGCAGCAGCGTGGTGCCGAGCGCAACGTCCGGCGGCAACGCGCGGAACACCGGCTCATCGGCCGACGGACTGATCGCGACCAGGCCCTTCGCCTGCAACCGCTGCAGCACCTCCACGGCCTCCTGAGGCGCCAGCTGGGCAACCTCGGCCAGCTCGGTGGAGCGCGCGGCCGACAAGCCGACGAGCAGCCGGTAAGCCCGCTCCTCCTCGGCGTCGAGCAACAAACCGTCCTGCATCGATTCACCTCCCGCACCCCAGCTAACCAGTCCGGACACGCCCACGGCGACCGTTTTCCGCGCGGCTTTGATCAAATCTTGACTGGCGCAGCCGCGGCTAGCGGTCGGCGTCGAGGGCGGTCAGCTTCGCTCGCACGCTCTCGGCCTGCTGTTCACGACCCTGATCGCTGTACGCCGTCAGGGCGTCCTGCCATGCCGTGCGGGCCTCGGCCAGGTCACCGCGGGCCCAGTACACGTCCCCGATGTGGTCCCGGGTCTCAGCGATCTGGCGCAGGTTGCTGATCTGTTCGTACGACGCGAGCGCCTCCTCGAACGCGGCCAAGGCTTCGTCGAACCGACCGGCCCCCAGCGCGGCGACGCCGAGAGAGTCCAGGACGTCACCCCGGCTGTCGTTGTCGCCGGTCTGCTCGAAGATCTCGAGGGACGCCAGACCGGCTGCGCGCGCTTCGTCGTAGTGGCCGAGTTTGGCCTGGATCCACGCGACGACGTTGTAGGAGTCCGCCAGCCAGCGCTGCTTGCCCAGCGTCTTGTACAGCTCCAGCTGAGCAAGCCCGTACGGCAGTGCGGCCTCGAAATCCTGCTGGTTGGCCAGTGCGCCGGCCAGCATCTGCAGGCAGGCCGCATGCTCGGTTGTCCGGCCGCTGCGTGCTGCGTAGACCAGCGCCTGCTCCAAGTGCGACAACGCCTCGTCGCGCTTCCCCAGCATGCCGCGGCTGCGGCCGTAGTAGCGATGGACCATCGCCTGGTCAGCAGCTTCGTCCAGGTGCGGTACGACGGTCAGCGCGTTCGCCCACATCTCCGCCGACACCATGTCCTGTCCACGCCAGGTTTGGAAGACCGTCAGACCGTAGGCAAGGTGCCAGACGACGTCGGGCCAGCCGCGTTCCATGGCCAGCCGCTGGGTCGCCAGCAGGTTGTCGGCCTCGGCATCCACCCAGGCACTGGCCTCGTCGCGGTCCTTCAGACCCAACGGACCAATCTGGTCACCGTTCACCGGCGAGCGCTCCGGAGCGATCACCCGGTCCGCCTCGACAACGCCCCGGCGGTAGTGGTCGGCCAGTCGCCACAGCGCCTGGCTGTCGTCGACCTTCTGCTCGCGGGCGTACAGGCGGATCAGATCGTGCAGGCTGTAGCGACCAGGAGCGTGCTGACGAATCAGGTGCGCGCTCTCCAGCCGGGCGAGACTGCGTCGCGGGTTCCCGTCCACGAGCGCCGCCACTGACGCCGTACTGATGTCTTGTCCGGGGACGTGTGCCAGCAACGCGAGCAGGGCGGCGGCATCCGGGTCGAGTGCGCGGTACGAGCAGTCGAAGACACTGCGGAGCCCCGCGTCGAGCTCACCGGCCTCGAAGGCGTCCAGGCGAGCCTCTGTGTCCCGTAGCTCATCCGCAAAGGCCGACAACGGGAAGTCGGGCCGCCCGGCGATGCGGGCCGCCAAGATCGCCAGTGCCAGCGGCAGACCGGCACAGTGCGTCAGCAACTCCGCAAAGGCTTCCGGCTCCACACTCGCCCGGTCTGCACCGATCTGTCGCTGCAGGAGGTCCCGTGCGTCGGCGGGATCGAGGACATCAAGATCCACCGGTACGGCGCCGTGCCGCGTGAGCAGTCCGCCCAGACGGTTGCGGCTGGTCACGATCACCGTGCACCCCGCCGTACCGGGCAGCAGTGCTGCGACCTGAGAACTCTCCTTGGCGTTGTCCAGCACCAGCAACAGCCGCTTGCCCGCCAGCATGGTCCGGTACAGACCGGCCCGGGCCTGTGGATCGGGTGGAAGACGCCCGGCACCGAGAGCTTGCAGGAGACCGCTCATGGCTGTCTCGGCCGGCAGCGGCGGTTCTATCGGGTCGAAACCGCGCAGGTCGATGAACAGCTGGCCATCCGGGAAGCGGGCCAGGTTGCGATGGGCCCAGTGCAGGACCAGTGAGGTCTTGCCGATCCCACCGGCGCCACCGACCGCTGACACCGCGACTGTCGCCTGCTGGTGGTCGCCAGCCAGTGCGGTGGAGAGTTGCTTGAGTGCTGGGTCGCGTCCGACGAAGGTGGCCGGTGCTGCCGGCAGTTGCTGTGGCACCACGCGGGCGACCTGGGTGGTGCCGAGGATCTCCTGTTGCAGTTGCTGGAGCCGGGCGGACGGTTCGATCGCCAGCTCGTCCACCAGTGCGCGGCGGATGCGGTCGTACTCCTGCAGTGCGTCAGCAGCTCGATCAGCTCGCTGCAAGGCCAGCATCAGTTGACCGGCCACGCGCTCGTCGAGCGGATGCGCCTGGCTGCGACTCCGCAGTACCGGCAGGAGATCGCCGTACTCGCCTTGGGACAGCTGCAGGTCGGTCAGGTCGAGTTCGGCCGCGAAGCGTTCCGCGTGCAGGCGCTCGCGTTGCTCCGCGAACCAGGGGGTGTCTAGGTCGGCTAGAGCCTCACCGCGCCAGAGGCCCAGCGCCTCCTCGAAGAGAGCTGCGGACTGCTCGGCGTTGGCCGCCGCGAGCAGGCGCCGGAAGCGGTGGACGTCCACGCGGTCCGGGTCGACCTGCAGAACGTAGCCACTGGACTGGCGGACGAGCTCTGCGTCCAGGACAGTGCGCAGCCGGGACAGGTAGGCGTAGAGCGTCTCGCGTGCGCGCTGCGGGGCGCTGTCACCCCAGACCCGTTCTACGAGCTGGTCCGCGGTCACTGGGCGACCGGCCTCGAGCAACAGCACCGCCAGCACCGAACGTTGCCGCAAATGCCCCGAGGACGTCGGCACGACCTCCCCCAGAACGCCGTACTTCATCGCCGCCTCCAGCGCGCTGACCTGCGGATTCAAGGCTGACGCAAGGTTGCGGTCAAACCTCCTGCGCGATGGTACGGAAGAACGAAGGAGAGCACATGTCCCACCGAGATTCTGCCTACCAAGGTTCCTGACCCGTCGTTGCAGCCAACGGATTCCCCGCGCCGGTCCCCACTTCTGTCGGCGCGGGCTGAGACGGTAGGGCGATGACGGGGATTCGCATTGCCATCACTCAGCCGACCATCACCGCGGACGCGGTGGAGAACGGGAAGACGGTCCGTTCGCTGATGCGGAAGGCAGCGGCCGGACGGGCCCGGCTGGTGCAGTTCCCCGAAGGCATGCTGAGTGGCTACGCGAAGGCGCAGATCGCCGACTGGTCCCAGGTCGACTGGACCACCGTCCGCACCGAGCTCGAGCAGATCATGGCATTGGCCGCCGAGCTGGAGATCTGGGTCGTGCTCGGCTCGGCTCACCCGCTGACCCCGCCACACCGCCCGCACAACAGCCTGTACGTCATCTCCGACGCCGGTGCCCTGGTCGACCGCTACGACAAGCGCCTTTGCTCGCACACCGAGATCACGCACTTCTACACGCCCGGTTTCGACCCCGTCGTCTTCGACGTCGACGGCTACCGCTTCGGCACCCTGCTCTGCATCGAGATCAACTTCCCGCAGCTCTTCGCGCAGTACGAGCGCCTCGGCGTCGAGTGCCTGCTGCTCTCGTCGTACGGCGCCAACGAGCCCTTCGAGACCAAGGCCGCCGCGCACGCCGCGATCAACTGCTACTGGGTGTCGACCTCACTCCCGGCCCTGCCCGACGACCCGACCCCGTCCGGTCTGATCACCCCGGCCGGCCTCTACACCACCCAGGTGGCCGGCCAGTCCCAGCTCGCCTTCGCCACCATCGACCGCGACGACCCCACGATGAACTTCCCCCTGCACGCCGCCCGCCCCTGGCGCGCGATCGCCACCAAAGGCGAGATCTACCGCTCCCGCGCCGTCACCGACCCCCGCTCCACCAACCGAACCGCCCTGTGAGCGAGCACACGTCCGGACAAACAAAAAATCCCGGTCTCTCGACCGGGACTTCTGCTTGGCATTCGCTGTGCGCGAGGGGGGAGTTGAACCCCCACGCCCTTTCGGGCACACGGACCTGAACCGTGCGCGTCTGCCATTCCGCCACTCGCGCGCTGCTGCTCGGGCGATGCCCTGGCAACGAGTGGAAACATTAGCACGGGAATGTCGAGCGCTTCACATTGCGGGTTCGGTCGAACCTCCCGATACGATCGATCGTCGTACCCGGTGTGTCCGCCCCGACCGGTGGATCAAGGACCGTGGGACCGACCGTGGAGGAGGAGGCGTGCGACCGCTGCAGCGCTTCGAGCGACGTCTGGAGGGCATCGTGAGCGGTGTCTTCGCGCGCGCATTCAAGGGCGATGTCGAGCCGATCGAGCTGGCTGCGGCGCTCAAGCGTGAGATCGACAACACCGCACGGATCCTGTCCCGGGACCGGCGGCTGGTGCCGAACCACTTCACCATCGAACTGGGCCCGGGCGATTTCGAGCGCCTGAACGCGTACGGCCGGACCCTCAACCACGAGCTGTCCAACGAGCTGCGGGACCATGCCGACATCCAGCGGTACACGTTCTCCGGGCCGATCGAGATCGAGCTGACGCAGGCGGACGACCTCCCGACCGGTAAGTTCCGGGTGGTCAGTGCGACCGTCGGGACACCGCAACGGCGCCCCCCAGCCTACGAGCAGCCCTACCAGCAGGAGCCCTACGTGCCGCCGAACGACGGCCAGACGGTGCTGCAGAGCGCCCCGGTCACCCCACCGCCCGCACCGCAGCCACGCCGCAGCGGCCACCCGCAGGTGATGCTCGAGGTCAACGGGCGGCGCCGCCCGGTCAACCCGCCGGGTGTCGTGCTCGGCCGTGGTACCGACGCGGACATCCAGATCAACGACCCCGGGGTCTCCCGGCGGCACGCGGAGATCCGGCTGATGCCCGAGGGCAACGGCGGGATCCGGGTGGTGCTGGTCGACCTCGGCTCGACCAACGGCACGCTGGTGAACGGCCGGCGCGCCACCGAGCAGGAGCTGGTCGACGGCTCGACGGTACGGATCGGCAACACCACGATGACACTGCGGCTGGCGGACGAGCCGATGGCTCAGCCGCCGAGCAGCGGGTGGTGACCGCACCACCATGTCGGAACTGACGCTGACCCTGATCAAACTGGGGTTCCTGGCCCTGTTGTGGATGTTCGTGCTGGCCGTGCTGTCCGTGATTCGCTCCGACCTGTTCGGGGCGAAGGTGGACAGCCGGGCCGCGGCGGCCGCCGTACCGGCTGCGGCCCGGACGCCGAAGCCGGCCAAACCGGTGAAGAAGCGCAAGGGGCTGCCCGGATCGGTGACGATCGCCGACGGCCCGCAGGCCGGGGTCGGTGCGACCCTGGTCGAGGAGCCCGTGGTGATCGGCCGTGGTTCGGACTGCCAGATCCGGCTCGACGACGACTACTCCTCCACCCGGCACTCGCGACTGTTCCTGTCCGAGGGTCAGTGGTGGGTCGAGGACCTCGGCTCGACCAACGGGACGTACCTGGACGGCCAGCGGGTGACCCGCCCGGTGCCGGCCGAGATCGGTGGCTCGATCCGGATCGGCCGGACGACGCTGAACATCGCGAAGTAGGCCTGCCTCGATGACCCTGTCGCTCGACTACGCCGCACTGTCCGATGTCGGACGCGTGCGCCGCAACAACGAGGACTCGGCGTACGCCGGTCCACACCTGCTGCTGCTCGCCGACGGAATGGGTGGCGCGGCAGCCGGTGAGGTGGCCAGCGCGGCGGCGGTCCAGGTGATCCGGCGGCTCGACACCGCCACCATCGGCGGCGAGGACATGATCGAGGCGCTGGCCGGTGCCGTGCACCGCGCCAACGAGCGGCTGTCCGAGCTGGTCGAGGAGGACCCCGAGCGCGAGGGCATGGGCTCCACCGTCACCGCGCTGATGTTCGACGGCCAGCAGCTCGGCCTCGCGCACCTCGGCGACTCCCGGGCGTACCGGATGCGCGACGGTCTGCTCTACCAGCTCAGCCACGACCACACCTTCGTGCAGTCGCTGGTCGACGAGGGCCGGATCTCCCAGGAGGAGGCCTTCACGCACCCGCACCGCAACCTGATCCTGCGGGTGCTGGACGGCCGGCCGGACTCCGATCCCGACCTGCAGATCCTCGATGTCCAGGCCGGCGACCGGCTGATGCTGTGCAGCGACGGGCTGCCCGACTACGTCGCCGCCGAGGTGATCGCCGCCTCGATGGCCGACGGTACGCCGGACTCGGTCGTGGTCGAGCTGATCACGCACGCGCTCGAAGCAGGCTCCAACGACAACATCACCTGCGTGGTGGCCGACGTGGTCGAGACCGAGCCGGCCAGCGGGAGCACCCCGCAGCTGGTCGGGGCCGCGGCCGAGCTCGCCCAGGGCGGCACCGGCCGCGGTGAGGCGACCACGCTGGTCCCCGGCGGCAGCAACAGCGGTGGCGGTGGCCGCGGCGCGCCCCTCGACCCCGAGGAGCTGCGCTACGCGCCCCGCCCACCGAAGCGGTTCCCCTGGGTACGGCGGATCCTGGCGGTGCTGGTCATCCTCGGCCTGATCGTCGGAGCCGGTTGGTACGGCTACCGCTGGACCCAGGATCAGTACTACGTCGGTACCGACGGTGACTTCGTGGCGATCTTCCAGGGCGTGGACGCGGACATTCCCGGCGTCACCCTGACCAAGGTCTACGAGAAGCAGCAGCAGTTGCAGGTGGACAAACTGCCGACGTACAACCGCCAGCAAGTGGAGAGCAACATCGAGGCTGACGACCTGGCCGGCGCCCGCGCGATCGTGAGCGAGCTGCAGCGCACGGCCGAGGAATGCGCGAAGAAGCTCGCGCCGCCGACGCCGAAGCCGAGTGTGACGCCCACCAAGCCGGTGGTCTCGAAGCCGCCGGCCACGACCGCGCCGACGACGACCCCGTCCGGTACGGCGAGCACCCCGGGTGGCACGGCCAACCCGGACGACTGCGACGGCGTCAAATGAGCATCGCTTCCACCTCGGTCATCCAGATCATCCCGCGCACCCGGCGCGGGGTGGAGCTGTTCCTGCTCGTGATCGCCGTCGGAATCGCGGTCGGCGCCTACGTGAACATCGGCATCACCGCGCAGGACGGCGTCCCGGCCAGCACCGGCCTGTACGCCGCCGGGATCGGACTGCTCGCCTTGATCGCGCATCTCGCGCTGCGCTTCCGGGCGCCGTACGCGGATCCGGTCATCCTGCCGTGTGCCGTGCTGCTGAACGGTCTCGGTGTCGCGATGATCCACCGGATCGACCTCGGCCTGACCTCGATCGGCCGGACCAAGGGCGTCCCGTTCGCGCCGCAGCAGATCACCTGGACCGCGGTCGGCGTCGTACTGTTCCTCGCCGTCGTCATCGTGGTCCGCGACCACCGGCGGCTGCAGGCCTTCACGTACACGCTCGGTCTGGTCGGTCTGGTGCTGCTCGTGCTGCCGCTCGTCCCGGGCCTCGGGGTGAACATCAACGGCGCCTCGATCTGGATCCGGGTCGCCGGGATGTCGTTCCAGCCCGGTGAGTTCGCCAAGGTCTGCCTGGTCATCTTCTTCGCCGGCTACCTGGTCATGAAGAAGGACGTGCTGACGCTGGCCGGCCGCCGGTTCCTCGGGCTGGACCTGCCGCGGGCCCGCGACCTCGGCCCGATCCTGGTCGCCTGGCTGGTCAGCTTGGGCGTCCTGGTCTTCGAGAGCGACCTCGGGTCCTCGCTGCTGTTCTTCGGCCTCTTCCTGTTCCTGCTGTACGTCGCGACCGAGCGGGCCGGCTGGCTGATCATCGGTGGCCTGCTGTTCGTCGCCGGTGCGTACTTCGCCTACCAGACCTTCGGGCACGTCACGAAGCGGATCAACGACTGGCTCGACCCGTTCTCGATCGACGGCGGCCAGATCGCCGTCGGCCTGATGGGCCAGGCCTGGGGCGGCATCCTCGGCCGCGGCCTCGGCCAGGGCCAGCCGCACCTGACCCTGTACGCGAACAGCGACATGATCATCTCCTCGTTCGCCGAGGAGCTCGGGCTGACCGGGCTGATCGCGATCCTGCTGGTGTACACCCTCATCATCGAGCGCGGTCTACGGACAGCGCTCGCCTGCCGGGACATCTTCGGCAAGCTGATCGCGACCGGTCTGGCGATGTCGTTCTCGCTGCAGGTCTTCGTGATCGTCGGTGGCGTCACGGGCCTGATTCCGCTGACCGGTCTGGCTACCCCATTCATGGCCCTCGGCGGTACGTCGCTGGTCGCGAACTGGGCGATCATCGGGCTGCTGCTGCGGATCAGCGACCAGGCCCGGAGACCACAGACACCTGCCGCCCCGGTGTCCGACGAAACGATCGCGATGGCGGTGCAGAAGGCATGAACTCGGCGATCCGACGACTGGCTGTGGCGGCGATGGTGCTGATGCTCGCCCTGATGGCGAACTCGACGTACCTACAGGCCTTCCGGTCCAACGAACTGAACGGCCGCAACGACAACAAGCGGGTCCGGGACTCGCAGTTCTCGGTCGACCGCGGCGCGATCCTGATCGGCAACATCCCGATCGCGGAGAGCAAGCCGTCCGACGACCGGTTCAAGTACCAGCGCACCTACGCCAACGGGCCGGTCTACGCCCCGGTCACCGGGTACTACTCGTACCTGTTCGGCCGGGCCGGTATCGAGCTGAACCAGAACTCGGAACTGAACGGCTCCGACCCGTCGCTGGCGTTCCGGCGGATCATCGACGTGATCAGCAACCGTCCGCAGCAGGGCGCGAGTGTCACCCTGACGCTGAACGCGAAGGCCCAGCTGGCGGCGTACAAGGGTCTTGGCAAGTACAAGGGCGCGGTGGTCGCGATCGAGCCGAAGACCGGCAAGATCCTCGCCCTCGCAACCACGCCGTCGTACGACCCGAACCAGCTCGCGAGCCATGACCTGAGCAAGGTCTCGGCCGCCTGGAAGGCGCTGGAGGCGGACCCGGACAAGCCGACGCTGAACCGCGCGGCGCGCGAGACCTACCCGCCCGGCTCGACGTTCAAGCTCGTCACTGCCGCGGCCGCGCTCTCCAGCGGCAAGTACACGCCGGAGACCAAGACCAATTCGCCCGCCGAGCTGCCGCTACCGCAGACCACCACCCCGCTGGTGAACGAGGACCGGAAGAACTGCGGCGGCAGCAACGACGCGACTCTGACGATCGCGCTGCGCTACTCGTGCAACACCGCGTTCGGCAGTGTGGGCCTCGAGCTCGGCCCGGATGCGCTGCGCGAGCAGGCAGCCAAGTTCGGCTTCGGTGAGCGGCACCTGCCGGAGCTGTCCGGGGTGGCCAGCGCCTTCCCCGGCGACCCGAACCAGCCGCAGACCGCGCAGTCCGCGATCGGCCAGTTCGACGTCCGCGCGACACCGCTGCAGATGGCGATGGTCGCCGCCGGGATCGCGAACAAGGGTGAAGTGATGAAGCCCTACCTGGTCCAGAGCGTGAAGACGGCGAACCTGAAGACCGTCTCCGAGACCAAGCCGGAGTCGCTGCACCAGGCCATCACCCCCGAGGTGGCCGCGCAGCTGACCGGCATGATGGTCGACGTCGTGAAGAACGGCACCGGCAAGAAGGGCCAGATCGACGGTATCGAGGTAGCCGGCAAGACCGGTACGGCGCAGACCTCGCCGGAGCGCCCGCCGTTCGCCTGGTTCACCGCGTTCGCGCCGGCCAACGACCCGCAGATCGCGGTCGCGGTGATGATCGAATCGGCCGACGTCGCCCGTAACGACATCGCCGGTGGCGCGCTGGCCGCGCCGATCTCCAAAGCCGTGATGGAGGCGGTGCTCCAACCATGAGCACCATACGGAATGATGCGGTCACAGCGCGTCTTTCCAACGGGGATCCACTGGTGGCTGCGGCTACCGTGGGCAAATTGAGTGAGTTTCCGGACAGGTTGGAAGGCTGAGGTCATGACATCGCAGGCACGTCTCGTCGGCGGCCGGTACGAAGAAGGCGAACCGCTCGGCCGCGGCGGCATGGCCGAAGTGCGCCGGGGGATCGACAACCGGCTCGGCCGGGCTGTCGCGATCAAACGGCTGCGGGTCGACCTGGCCAGTGACTCGACCTTCCAGGCGAGGTTCCGGCGGGAGGCCCAGTCGGCGGCCTCGCTGAACCACCCGACCATCGTGTCGGTCTACGACACCGGCGAAGAGCCGGACCCGAACGGCTCCGGCATCACCATTCCGTACA
Source organism: Kribbella albertanoniae (assembly GCF_004348455.1). Classification (GTDB taxonomy): domain Bacteria; phylum Actinomycetota; class Actinomycetes; order Propionibacteriales; family Kribbellaceae; genus Kribbella; species Kribbella albertanoniae. The sequence continues at coordinate 8,590 of NZ_SMKA01000052.1, read as the reverse complement.
TCGTGATGGAGCTGGTGACCGGCAAGACCCTGCGGGACCTGATCCGCGAGGGCCGCAAGATCATGCCCGAGCGCGCCCTGGAGATCACCTCCGGTGTGCTCGAGGCGCTGGACTACAGCCACCGGGCCGGCATCGTGCACCGCGACATCAAGCCCGGGAATGTGATGCTGACCCCGCAGGGCCAGGTCAAGGTGATGGACTTCGGGATCGCCCGTGCGGTCGCCGACACCACCTCGGACATGACCCAGACCGCGGCCGTGATCGGCACCGCGCAGTACCTGTCGCCCGAGCAGGCCCGTGGCGAGACCGTGGACGCCCGCTCCGACCTGTACTCGACCGGCTGCCTGCTCTACGAACTGCTCGTCGGACGGCCGCCGTTCGTCGGTGAGTCGCCGGTGTCGGTCGCCTACCAGCACGTGCGGGAGCAGCCGCTGCCGCCGTCGTCGTTCGACCCGGACATCCCGCCGGAGGTCGACGCCGTCGTCCTCAAGGCGCTGGTGAAGAACCGCGACGAGCGCTACCAGAGCGCGACCGAGATGCGTCAGGACCTGCACCGCGTGCTCGCCGGGCAGCAGGTGACCGCGCCGATGCACGCGGTCGCCGAGACCCGGGCGATGGCGCCAACGAGGGTCGCACCGGCCGCCACCCAGACGTTCCGGCAGACCAGCGACGACCTGCTCCCGCCCGGTGGTGGCGACGACGAGATCGAGGACGCCCGCGCCCGCCGGAACCGTGGCCTGGCCTATTTCCTGCTCGGCCTGGCCATCGTCGCCATCGCGATCGGCGGCTATGCGCTGATCGACAACATGAACAAGAAGGACGCCAACGCCGGTAACCAGACCACTCCGGGGCCGACCAAGGTCGCCGTACCGGATGTCAGTGGGCTGACCACCTCGCAGGCGACCACGAAGCTGGCCGCGGTGAAGCTGATCTTCGCCCAGGGCGACTCGGTGCCGAGCTCGACCGTGGACAAGGGCAAGGCCATCTCGTCGACACCAGCCGCCGGGACCGAGGCCGAAGAGGGCTCGACCGTCACGGTGACGTTCTCCTCCGGCGAGCAGTCGTTCGCGGTGCCGGTGGTCGTCGGGCTGCCCGAGGACCAGGCCAGGGCAAAGATCGAGAACGCGCCGGGCGGTTTCAAGGTCGCGGACAAGAACGTCGAGCAGGACTCCCCCAAGCCGGCCGGTGAAGTGCTGGCCGTCAGCCCGGATCCCGACAAGAAGTACGGCTCCGGAACGACGTTCACGCTGACCGTCTCCAGCGGCAAGGTGATGGTCGAGGTGCCGCAACTGCTCACGGTGCCCGCCGACGACGCCATCGCCCAGCTGAAGGCCCGCGGCTTCGTGGTCGGCCAGAAGTACGGCGAGGACCCGAACGCGGTCGACGGCACTGTGCTCGCGCAGAGCGTCGAGGGCGGTAAGACGGCGCCGAAGGGCAGCACGATCACGCTGACCATCAACCGCCTGCCCGAGGGCGACCCCACACCGGACCCGAGTAACACTCCCGACCCCGATCCGACGAACACGCCGATCATCGGCGGCTGACCCAGCCGGAAACGACGAAGCCCCCGCCGCGGCGGGGGCTTTCTCGTTTGTACGGCGATCAGCTGACGAGCGGGGCCATTCCGGCGGAGCGCTCGACGGCGCCGGGGTCGCCGCACATCTCCAGCCAGTTGGCCAGCATCCGGTGCCCGCCCTCGGTCAGCACCGACTCCGGGTGGAACTGGACGCCCTCGACCGCCAGGTCGCGGTGCCGGGCCGCCATGATCACGCCGGCCTCGGTCCGCGCGGTCACCTGCAGCTCGTCGGGAACGGTGTCCTGCGCGATGGCCAGCGAGTGGTACCGGGTCGCGGTGAACGGCGACGGCAGGCCGCTCAGCACACCGGCGCCCTCGTGGAACACCTGGCTGGTCTTGCCATGCAGAAGCTCATCCGCGCGGCCGACCACGCCGCCGTACGCGACGCCGATCGCCTGCAGACCGAGGCAGACGCCGAAGATCGGCACCTGGCCACCCGCCTCTTTGACGATGTCCACGCAGGCACCGGCCTCTTCCGGGGTCCCGGGACCGGGGGAGAGCAGGACGCCGTCATACGCCGTGGCCTGGTCAGGAGTGACCTCGTCGTTGCGCAGCACGGTGGTCTCGGCCTGCAACTGCTGCAGATACTGCACCAGGTTGTAGACGAACGAGTCGTAGTTGTCGACGACGAGGATGCGCGGCATGCAGCCCATTCTGACAGGCGGCGCCCGTTAACGCCCGCCGGTTGCTGTCGGGCTGGCGGTGGGGGTGCGGTCGAACCCGGGCACGGTGGCGCTCTGCAGGTCCAGTGTGCCCTCGTAGGCGGGCATGGCGATCGACGATTCGGTCTTCACGTCGTACCCGAGCTGGAACTTCACCACGTAGTCCTGCAGGTTCTCGATGTACTTCGAGTCGTCCAGCGCCTTCTGCAGCTTCCGCCGGTCGCCGATCGCGGTGATCTTGTACGGCGGCAGGTACGGAACGCCGTGCAGGACGACCGAGTTGCCGACGCACTTGATCCCGGTGGTGGAGATGACCCGGTGGTTCTGGATCGAGAGCGCCTCCGCGCCACCGGCCCAGAGCGCGTTCACCACAGCCTGGATGTCCTGCTGGTGGATCACCAGCCAGTCGGCATCGACGTCCGGATTGTCCCGGACCACTTCCCGCGGCGCGTCCTTGAGCGTCACGGTCAGCCCGGGCCCGGTGACCGGCGTGATACCGACCGCGTCGGACAGGCTCTTCAGCCGCTTGGCGATCTTCGGGTCGATCGAGCCCTGCTGCGCCTGCAGCCGCTCGATATCCTGGGTGAGCGTGGCGTGCTGGCGGACCAGGGCGGCGCTCCGGCGGCTCTGCTCCTCCACCAGCCCGGCCAGCGTCGTGTTCCGGCTGGGTCGCAGGTCGGTCCCACGGGCACTGGTGGCACTGGTCGCGAACAGCAGACCGGCGCACATCAGCGCCAGCGGGACGCCCGCGCGCCACAGTGAAATCCGCTTCAACCTACGCACCAGTCACCTCCAGATCGCTCTCTGCACTACGCTAACCCGGGACCGGACCCGACAGGTCCTGCCTCCTGGCCCTCAAGAGGTCAGCTTATGCGTCCTTACAAGGAGTTCAGCCGTGCCCGAGTCGAGCAGTCGTAACAAGAAGAAGACCGAGAAGGTCAAGGTCGAGAAGACGCCGAAGGCGCCGCGCACCACCAGCCGCGTCTGGGTGGCCCCGCTGATGCTGGCTTCCTGGCTGCTCGGCCTCGCCTGGCTGGTCGTTTTCTACGTCGCCGGCCAGGACATCCCGCTGATGAAGGACCTCGGCAACTGGAACCTGCTGGTCGGCATGGGCCTGATCGCTCTGGGCTTCGTCGTCTCCACGCAGTGGGTCTGACCTAGGCAGTACGGGCGCGCCGCCGGTACGGGCAGTACGGGCAGTTCGGCGGCAGCAGCGATTCCTAACCTCGGCACAAAGCGCACCCGCACAGCGGGGGCGCACCGCCCGAAGGTTGAAGGAGTCTCACCATGCAACGCAACCGTCTGCGCCGAAGTTTGGCAGCGTTGGCCATGACCATCGTCACAGCAGTCTCCGGCGCGCTCCTGGTCGGCCCGACACCGGCGCAGGCCGCCGGTCTGGCCAACCCGAGCGCGACGCTCACCGTTGAGTGCCCCGGCGCCTCGGCCTTCATCCAGGTCGACTGGCTGGGCCCGAACCGGGTGACCGTCCGCTGGTCCATCGAAGACACCGGTACGGCGGCCGGCTGGTCTCCCGTCCTGCGGATCAACGCCATCGGCAGCAACAACGTCAACACCCCCATGATCTTCCCCAGCGGAGACACCTTCTTCGTCCTCCGGGCCGGCAACGGCCACAGCGAGGTCGGCCTCGAAGCTGACTGGAACCCCGAGAACATCGCCGACCTCAATCACCTGAAGGTGAAGGTCCAGAACGGGACCAGCGCCCAGGATCCCGAGGGCAACGGCTGCACCGAGTCCCGGAACATCTTCAACTGGACCCGGATCGCCTACGACAACGCCTGGAGCCAGCGGGACAAGCAGTACCGGTTCGGGAACCTGGGCCCGGATTACGGCCTGGGTCCGAACTACTACGACTGCTCCGGGCTGACGCTGACGTCGTACGACAAGATCCCGCTCTTCCCCGGCTTCGGCAACGTTCGTACCGCCGACTCGATCCACAACTGGGCGGCCTCGCACACCTCGCCCGCAAAGGTCTACGCGAAGCGGGTCGACCGGGCGGACGCGAAGGTCGGCGACCTGTTCTTCTACAACACCGACGGCGACTCCGCTGTCGACCACGTCGACTTCTACGCCGGAAACAACGAAGCCTACGGCGCCCTCAACGAAACCCTCGGCCTCACCACGCACCCCATGTGGAGCGGCGTCGTCGGGATCTACCGCATCCTCGGCGTCTCCACCGACTGACAACTCACGCCTGGGCCTCGAGTAGGCGGAATCCGCAGGCTACGGCGATCGCCGTAGCCTGCTCGGTGGCGTCGGCGGCGGTTGCCGAGTCGCCGGTACGGCGTTCTGCCGCGGCCAGCGTGAACAGCGCTTCGGCCTCGATGTACCGGTAGACGTTCCGCGCGATGGCGAGGCAGTCAGTACTCCACTTGATGGCCGCGACGGAATCGCCGAGCGTGAGGTGAGCCTGTGCCACGGTCGAGGCGGTCTGAGCCTGGGCCTTTCGGTCGTGGACGACCAGCGCGAGGTCGTAGGCACGCAGGGCTATCTCGAGCGCGGCCACTCCGTCACCGTGCTGGCTGTACAACCGGGCCAGCTCGTCCAGCGTCGACAGCTCGCCGCGCTGATGCGAGCGGCGCTGATAGGCCGCCAGTACGTCGGAGAGCAGGCCGGCCGCACGATCCACCTCGCCCAGTTGCCGCAGGGCGCTCGCCAGGTTGCCGCGGATGGCGAGCGCGGAGGTCCCGCGGCCGACCTCGTCGATCTGCAGCGCGGAGCCGAAGAGGTCGGCAGCCTCTCGCAGTTCGCCTCGGTACATGCACGTCTTCCCGAGGCCGTTGAGCGCGATGGCCCGGACATGGCCGTGCTGCTCGTCCTCGGTCAGCTCCAGGGCGCGCCGCATCCACAGGTCGGCGTCGCCGAGCGTGCCCCACTCCAGCTGGATCCACCCGATCTGATGGGCCAGGTAGGCAGCGGCGGTGGTCCAGCCGACGGTGACCGCGAGGGAGTGACCGGCCAGACAGTCCGACAGCGCGTCCTCGCTCCGGCCGGCGTCGTCCAACGCCTGGCTTCGGTTGATCAGCATTGCGACCTGCGCACGGTCGTCGCCGACCGTCAGTGCAGCTGCCGCGGCCGCCCGTGCCGCAGGCAGCCAACCGTCGGCATGCCGGCGAATCAGGAAATAGCCCCGGAGCTGGTCGGCGATTCGCCAGGACAGCGACTTGTCGCCGGAGTCCGCCGTCTCCGTCACGACAGCCAGCAAGGTGCGCAGCTCGTCGTCGAGCCAGCCGAGCGCTCCGGTTTCGGAGTCGAAGTAGCCGGCCGGTTCGGGATGTCCACCCAGCCGCACGAGTTGCGGATACACCACATCGATCGCGGCCGTCACAGCGTCGACGTACCAGGAATACAGCCGGGTCCGGGCGGTGTGTGCTTCGGTGTCCTCGGCGACCAGCCGACGGGAGTAGAGGCCAAGGAGATCGTGGAACCGGTAGCGGTTCTTCGTGTGCTGCAGAAGCATGTTCGCCTCGAGGAGGTCCTCCAGGACTCGCTCGGCCTCGACGGTCAGCAGCCCGAGCAGAATCCCGGTGCTGTCGGCGCTGAAGTCGTCGCCAGGGTGCAGGCTGCACAGCCGGAAGGCGCGCTGGGCGTCGGGGCTCAGGTCGGCGTAGCTGAGCCGGAAGCTGTTGAGCACGCTGGACTCGCCGAGGCTGAGCTCGGTGAGTCGCCGGTTGCCGTCGTCCAGGCGGCGGGCGAGGTCCGCGACCGTCCACTCCGGCCGGGTGGCGAGCCGCGCGCCAGCGATACGGAGCGCGAGCGGAAGCCGGGCGCACGCCTCCGCGAGCGCGCTCACACCGTCATGCTCAGCTTCCAGCCGATCCGTTCTCGCGGTGGAGGCAATCAGCCGGATCGCCTCATCCTGGGTGAGCGGCTTGAGATTGACGACGCAGGCGGCGGCCAAGTCCGGTAGTCGCCGCCGACTCGTCACGATGACGTCGCTGCGCCCAACCCCCGGCAGCAGCCGTCGCACCTGGGTCGCGTCCTGCGCATTGTCGAGCACCACCAGCATCCGCCGGTCGGCAAGTTCGCTGCGGAACAGTGCGGCTGCTTCGGCCTCGTCGGTCCCGATCCGCCGGCCGGGTACACCCAGCGCGCGCAGGAAGCGGCCGAGTACCTGGATCGGTGCGGGTGTCGTCGCATCGCTGCCGCGGAGATCGGCGTACAGCTGTCCGTCCGGATACTCCGCGCGGAGACGGTGTGCGGCAGTCAGGGAGAGGGCGGTCTTGCCGACCCCGGCGATTCCGTTGATCAGCACGACCTGGGACGGCAGCGCGCCCGGCTGGGCGAGCGCCGTACAGATCGTTGCCAGTTCGTCCGCGCGGCCGATGAAGTCCGGTGGCGCGGAGGGAGCTTGCTGGATGACCATTCGCTGCACTGGCGCCCCGTGTTGCCGGCGAAGCACTTCAAGGTGCACCGCGCGGAGCCGGTCGCCGGGGTCGATACCGAGCTGCCCTGCGAGGGCGGAGCGGATTCGGTCGTACGCCGCAAGTGCCTCGACCTGCCGGTCTGCTGCGGCCAGTGTCTGGATCAGCTCGACGTGCAGCGGCTCGTCGAGTTCGTGCCGAGTGGCCAGATCCCGGAGTGCATTCAGTGCTCGTTCCGGCTCGCCGACCTCACGGGACAGCGTGGCGAAGGCCAGAACCGCGGCGGTGTACTCGTTGACGACCGCCCGATAGAGCGGATCGGCCGCCAGCGTCTCTAGATCGATGTCGCCTCGCCACAGTGCCACAGCATCCGCCAGCTTGGCCAAGGCGGCCTCTGGGGCGGCGCGCTCTGCCTGGGCCAGGAGGTCGCGGAAGGTCAGGAGGTCGAGTTCGTCCGTGCCCAGCGCCAGCCGGTAGCCGGTACCACCGCCGACAACCCGGTTGACCGGTCCGCCAACCGCCAGCAGTCGTCGCAGCCTGGTGGCACGGGTGTACAGCAGATTCGCTGCATTGATGGGTACGTCGCGCGGCCAGAGGAGATCGATCAACTCGTCCTGACTGACCGTCGTACCCGCAGCAAGAGCGAGCCGGGCCAGCAAGATCCGCTGCGGACCGGAGTTGATGGGCACCAGCACGGCTCCGTGCCAAACCTCAACCGGACCGAGGACTCCGATCCGGAGCGCCCCTGCCACACCGGGGTTCGCCCCCACGATCGACGGGCGCGTCCCGGCGGCGGCCTGGAGAATCCCAGCATCGCGTCCACTCAGCGCAAGGGCCGCAGCAATGGCCTCGACCGAGTCCTGCTTCGGGCTCTTGGACCGCCCCTGCTCCAAGTCACGGATCGTCCCCGCACTAAGCCCGGCCCGGTCAGCAAGCTCCCGCTGAGTGACTCCCGCAGCCCGCCGAAGGCCCCGCAACACCACACCAAACCGGTCCGCCGCCCCCTGGACATGCCGCTGGCCTGGGAGATCCTCCTGCGGCCTTCCGGGCACAGAAAGTATCCTACGTATCCCAAGCAGTCACAGGGAATGAGCTGGCGCGGCCTCAGTTGGTGAGGGGGCGGACCTTGGTTAGGTTTGTGGTCAGTTGGCGTAGGGCGGGGGCGAACTGGGACCAGCTGGTGGGGGTTTCCGGGTTCCAGGCGAAGATCTGGTTTGCTCGTACGGCGGGGAGCCGGTCGAAGGTTGGGTACTTCGCTTTGTCGACGGTGAACGCTTCGGCGTTGCGGGCGTCGTACAGGATGACGTCGGCCGGGTGCTTGTCGGCTAGCTCCCAGGAGACGCTCTCCCAGTGCGGCTGTTTCGGGTCGAAGTTCGGCGTGACGAAACCGACGCCGAGCTTCTTCAGCAGGGACAGGTCGGAGAAGGCCGCGGGGTTGCCGAAGTACAGGCCGTCCTTGCCGCCGGAGACGAAGAGGACTTTGAGGCCCTTCTGCCGGGCGGCGAGGTCACCGAGCTCCTTCGACGCTGCTGTGAAGTCGGCCTTGGCCTTGAGCACCGGCTCGGCCTTGAGGTCGGCCCCGAGCGCGGCCGCGATCTCGGCGTACCGGTCGATGACCGCGTCGACCGGGCGCTCGAGGTAGTTCACGCCGAGGGTCGGTGCGATCGCCTCGATCGCGGTCTCGGACTCCTTCGGGACGTACCAGAGCTCCTTCGGGACGTGCATCGGCGCGATCAGCAGGTCCGGCTTCAGTGCCGCGAACTTCTCGACGGAGAACTCACCCCAGGTCTCCGAGAACGAGGTGACCTTGGTCAGGTCCACGTTGCCGGCCAGGATGTCCGCCGTACCGTCCGCCTTCTTGGCCTTGCCGAAGGTGCCGACCGGGCGCAGGCCGAGGTCCCACAGCGCGGCGGCGGACTGGATCTGGGCGACCAGCGTTGTGGGCCGGGACGGGCGGGTGATCTTCACGC
>NZ_SMKA01000528.1 GCF_004348455.1 Kribbella albertanoniae | reverse complement strand
GGCCGGGGTTGGTGGTCGGGGGTAATTCGATTGCTGGTCGGTCGCGGGCGCGGCGACGATGCTGGTATGACCATCACGCAGCTCGATCCGGGCGACTCCGTGGCGATGGGCCAGTGGTACGACCTGGCGGTCGCGGTCACGCACCACGATCTGCCGGACTTCCCCACTCCGAGCCGCCAGCAGCACATGGCTCGGTTCGAACACCCCTCGCCCGCGGTGATCGAAGAGACGGTACTGGCGTGGAACGGAGATCGGGTCGTCGGCGTCGCGTCGTACCAGCTGCCTCAGTCGGAGAACCTGAGCGTCGTCTACCTCCAACTGATCGTGCACCCGCAGCACCGGCGGCACGGCATCGGCACCGCATTGCTGGACGAGGTCTATGCGGCTGCCCACCGGCACGGCCGGAAGCTGATCGAGGTCCAGACGGTTCGAGCGCTGCCCGGTGGTGTTGCGCGCGATGAGTCCGCCTACCGCTACCTCACCAACCGCGGTCACCGGCCTGGCTCGACCAGCCTGAGGTCGCACTGCCAGGTCGCCGAACGTTCGAGCGACGACGAGAAGCTGCTGGCTGAGGCGTGGACCCATGCCGACGGGTACTCCCTGGTGCAGTGGCGCGACGCGGCCCCCGAAGCGATCGTCGAAGACATAGCCGCGCTGCAGAGCCGACTCATGCTTGACGCCCCAACCGGTGACCTGTCGGTCGACCAGCAGGTGTACGACGTCGCCCGCATCCGGCGCCAGGAAGCCTCCGAACTAAGCCGCGGCCACCGCGCCTACTCCACCGCAGCCCGCCACGACGCAACCGGCCAGGTCGTAGCCCGCACCAAACTAGCCTTCGAAACCGACGACAACACCCAAGCCCGGCAGCGAATCACCATCGTCGAACCGGCCCACCGAGGCCGCCGCCTCGGCCTGATCGTCAAAGCCGCCAACCACGAATACGCACGATCACAAGAACCAGCCCTACGCCTCATCGAAGCCTGGAACGCCGAAGACAACACCCCCATGCGCTCGGTCAACGCCCAACTCGGCTTCCACCCAGTAGACGGCTGGTCCGTCTTCCAACTCCCCATCCCAACCACCTAACCAAATCCAACCCCCTCCCACCCAACGCAAGTCCCAACCACCAACTGCCATCCGCCATCCGCCATCCGCCATCCGCCATCCGCCATCCGCCAAGGTGGTCCCATGCCAACGCGACGACACGGACGCGGTGCCGACAACGTGAGCTGCCGAGCTATCGGGTAACGAGGTCCCGAAGTCGTGCGGCGGCAACGTGGCGGAGAGAGCCCCGCCCGAAGCCCAAAC
>NZ_SMKA01000527.1 GCF_004348455.1 Kribbella albertanoniae | reverse complement strand
TGTCTGTACGGCGGGTGTCGCCGGAGTTCCGAACTGATCGGGGGCATCGGCCGTTGCCGGCGTGGCGGATCGAGTTCGCGGTTGCCGGGCGGCGGACGCGGGTTGGGGGCGGGGCTTCGGCTCTGCTGGTGTTGGAACCTTGGGCCGAGGAGCGGTTGTGGTGGCCGGAAGGGCTTAGCCGGCGGTGGCTGGGTGGGATGCCTGGGTTGTCCGCGGGGTTGGTGATGGACCGGGGGCGGACTGTTCGGATGGTGGTGAGTGGACCATTGCCGTCGTACGCCGAGGTCCGGGTGCGGGCGGTGCACGAGTCGCGAACTGCGGTGCTGGTGGAGATCGAGGAGCTGCCGTACCGGCCGGGCTCGCCGATGCCGCTGGCTGCAGTTGGGCGGCTGGTGGTCTTTCGGTTGCGGGAGGCGTTGGGGGCGCGGGTGTTGGTGCAGGCCGGAGGGGTTCCGGTGGAGGTCATCTCAGTGGGGTGAAGTGACGAAAACCGAGGGGCTCGACGGCGTGTTGAGTGGACAGAATGGGTGGTGCTTGTGTGACGGATGAGGCCGTTTTCAGGCGTGAGAATCCGGTTTTGGCGGACGCCGAAAGTGCGCTACTGTTCTGCTCACGCCGGGGAACACCAAACCGGTCGTAGTGCGGACGTAGCTCAGTTGGTAGAGCGTAACCTTGCCAAGGTTAAGGTCGCCGGTTCGAGCCCGGTCGTCCGCTCGGAGATGGTTTTGACGGACCAAGCTGTGTGCTTGGTGGAGTGGCCGAGAGGCGAGGCAACGGCCTGCAAAGCCGTGTACACGGGTTCGAATCCCGTCTCCACCTCGAAGAAATTCTTGGACGATTGGCGCAGCGGTAGCGCGCTTCCCTGACACGGAAGAGGTCACTGGTTCGATCCCAGTATCGTCCACGAAGTCGATAGGCGAGGTGTGCGGCGCTGTTACCAGCGCTCGCCGCCTCGCCTTCGTCGTTTGTGCGGCTGCGCTGCGCTTGCCGCGGGCGGGGGCTTCGCCACCCGCACCCCCTGCGCCTCGCTTCGCATCGGCGGCTTCGGTTGCGGCACGCTTGCCGGTTCCCGGCGTGGGCTGAGATGGCTGGCACGGTTCCAGCTTTGGCCGGGGCGCTTGGACGGTTGCCGCGTTGCGCTGAGGTGGCTTACACAGTTCCCGACAGGGGCGATGAACACCCCGGAGTGGGTGTGAACAAGTAATACGTTGTTCACGGCCACCAGTTCCTGTTCAAACCCCCGAGTGGTGCGCGCGCTCCAGGCCTGGGCGTCGAAGCGGGCGGGGCGCTCCCGGGGTGCCAGCTGCGGG
>NZ_SMKA01000526.1 GCF_004348455.1 Kribbella albertanoniae | reverse complement strand
CCAGGGCCTCGGCAAAGTCGTCTTTTCACTTGGCCAGAAGCAAGATGAGCTCGTTTGTGGTCTCGGCAGGGCGGCGCCGTAGTCGTGTGGGTGGTGGCGTGATCTGCGGGTTTGGCGGCGTGGGGGCGGGTGCGGGCGTGTTCTGGTCGCTTGGATGGGTGGTTCCTACACCAGTCCCGTCCGAGCTGAGGAACACGCCCGCGGATGTCATCGTCGCTGAAAGTTGCTCGTTCGACCAGTGCTGTCTCGCGCGAGTCGCAACTGTTGAAGGTTTTGTCCTCGGTGCCCGACCCGCGTAAGCGTCGTGGGGTCCGGCACGGGTGTGCGGCCTTGCTGGCGGTCGGGGTCGCTGCGGTGCTGGGCGGGGCGAAGAGTTTCACCGCGATCGGAGAGTGGACCGCCGACGCCGACCCGGTGGTCCTGGCTGAGCTCGGGATGCTTGGTGCGGCTGCGACCGAGTCCACGTTCAGGCGGCTGTTCGCGATGGTCGATGCCGACGAACTCGACCAACGCCTGGGCGCCTGGGCAGCGACCCGGGAGGCGATCGTTGAGGGCCGCCGGGTGTACGCGATCGACGGCAAGACTGTTCGTGGCGCAAAGCACGCTCCGGGCGGGGCGCCGCACCTGGTCGCGGCGCTGACCCACGCCCAGGGCAGCGTGATCGGGCAGGTCGCGGTCGCCGCGAAATCCAACGAGATCCCCGCCGTGCGTGACCTGTTCAAACATCTCCAGCTCACCGGCGCCGTGGTCACCCTCGACGCGATGCACACCCAAACCGACACCGCCGAACAGCTCACCGCAGCCGGCGCGGACTACGTCTTAACCGTAAAGCCGAACCAGCCAGGACTTCACGCCAGGCTCAAAGCGCTGCCCTGGAAGAACATCCCCGCCCACACCACAACCACCACCGGTCACGGCCGGCGGACCACCCGCAGCATCAAGGTCATCGACGCACCGGCCTGGACCGGGTTCACCCGCGCCACCCAGGTCGCCCAACTGAGACGAACCCGTACGGTCAAGGGCAAGAAGACGATCGAGGTGGTCTACCTGATCACCTCCGCGACCCACCAGGCCGCACCACCGGCCACACTGGCCGCCTGGATCCGGGGGCACTGGCACATCGAGAACCGGCTTCACTGGGTCCGCGACGTCACCTTCGACGAAGACCGCTCCCAAGTCCGCACCGGCCACGCCCCACGCACCATGGCCAGCCTCCGCAACCTCGCGATCACCCTGCTACGCCACGCAGGCTGGAACAACATCGCAGCCGGACTCCGACATCACGCCCGAGACCACAAACGCGTACTCAGC
>NZ_SMKA01000525.1 GCF_004348455.1 Kribbella albertanoniae | reverse complement strand
TCAGACATGTCCGGCGGCAACAAGAAACCCTGACCACGATCAACCGGCCGATACCCATTCGCCACACCCAATAATCGAACACCTACCGGGTTATACGCACCAGCCACGCCGATTCTGCAACAGCCTCGGAGCGGCAGTAATCATCCGTGAAGCCGTTATCCACAGGGGCTCCGACGCGATCGGCGGAAATCCGTCAGGCTGGGTGAGTGAACTGGTGGTGGGAGCGGCAGCTCGCTGATCAAGGGCTGGAGGTGGTGATCCACGAGCAGGACCGGATCGTGGCGCGGGCGCAGTTGTTCGCGGCGGGCTGGTCCGAGGCACAGATCCGCCGACCGCTGCGGGCACGGCGCTGGCAGGTCGTGCATCCGGGTGTCTATGCCACCCATACCGGACCGATCGGGTACGACGGCCGTCTGCTGGCCGGTCTCTTGTACGCCGGCCCCGAGGCGGCGTGGAGTCACGACACCGCGGCCGAGCAACTGGGGCTCATCAAGGTAGACGGCAATCGGCCCGTCCACGTGACGATTCCGGAGCGCCGCCGGATCGCACGGCAGCCACAGCTCGTCGTCCACCGGGACATCTGGTGGGCCGACCGGCTCGCGACGGTCGTACCACCGCGCCGTACGGCGGCCCATGCCGTACTCGACCTGGTCGACAGCTCCCGGACGCTGGATCACGCCGCCGCGCTCGTCGCCGAGGCCTGCCAGAGCGGGCGAATCACCGCAGCTGATCTACTGACCGCGTTGGACGAGCGGCCGCGGCTGCGTCATCGGCGGGCGCTCCGGCCGATCATCGCGGACGTGGCGGCCGGGTCACATTCGTTGCTGGAACTGCGTTATCAGCGAGACGTCGAGCGCCGGCATCGGCTGCCGACCGGAGTCCGGCAGCGAGCCGTGGATGGCGAGTACACGGACGTGCACTACGACGGATTCGGCCTGAATGTCGAGCTGGACGGGCGGTTGCACCTCGTGCCGCGACAGCGCTGGCGGGACCTGGATCGGGACAACCGAGCCACCCTTCGTGCCGAGGCGACACTGCGGTACGGCTATTTCGACATCACGAGCAGGCCCTGCGCGGCCGCCGTACAGGTCCTGCAAGCCCTCCGCCACCGCCACCCGGCCCTCAAAGCCCGGCCGTGCGGTCCGTCATGTCCGGTCCGGTGAGGTTCACGGAGTCCTACTGTCACGGAGAGGCTGTTGCAGAATCGGCGTGGCTGGTGCGTATAACCCGGTAGGTGTTCGATTATTGGGTGTGGCGAATGGGTATCGGCCGGTTGATCGTGGTCAGGGTTTCTTGTTGCCGCCGGACATGTCTGA
>NZ_SMKA01000524.1 GCF_004348455.1 Kribbella albertanoniae | reverse complement strand
GGTGACCGCAGTGCACCCCCGCCCACCCGCACGCAGCCCAGCAGAACGCCGTACCCACAACGTCCGAAGGACACGCGCGCCTGGTGTTCGGATCGTCGGACGTTAATCCCTGCTCGGGCTAACGTCCGAAGGATCCGAGGGCGTGGTCACGAGGGCGTGGTCTCCGGATCTTCGGACGTTGTGATGGGTGTGACGGTGCACCACCCACATATCAAGTCAGGAGAGTCGTTTATGCCCGACCGACATCAGCGCGTGCCGCCACTGGGCGTCCCCGGCGCACGGCTCCAGTTCCTCACCGCGCTCCCGCCGGATCCGGCGTACCACCTGCTCCATCACGCCGACGTCGTCCTCGGTCAGATCCGCCCGGCGCTTGCCCAGGATGCCGACCGCCCGCACGCCGACCTCGTCGCCACGTTCATCCGGCGAGGCCTCCGCCGTCTTCCCTGTCGCCGACGTGCTCCGTGACGAACGGCACCAGCACGCCCGATTTCTCTTGCCTGCAAGGGCGATTTGCCTCGTTATCGTTCCGTGACTATAGTCGAATACATGTTCGAGGAAGAGTTGTCACCGCTTTCGACGGCCGACTTGTTGGAGTCCGCCGCCGAGGAACGTGCGGCCGAATCCCGGTCAGCTGCACGGTCCCTCGTTCATGCTGTCGTGTATGCCGATCGCTTCCATCCTGACGTGGCGCCGGAGCGCCCAGGGCGTCGTGCGAGTGATGGCCGGGAGCGTGCGGTGGTGCTGGGCGGTGACGGCTGTCCACCGATCATGGAGTTCTGTGTCTCCGAGTACGGCGCGGTGGTGGGGGTCTCGCCGGGAGTGGCGCGGGACTATCTCGCGAACGCACTGGCCTTGCGAGCCCGGTTCCCGTTCGTCTGGGCGAGGGTGCTGGCGGAGAAGGTCACGGCCTGGAAGGCACGCAACCTCGCCCGCGACTGCGAGAAGCTGTCACTCGAGGCCGCGCTGTACGTCGACAAGCGCGTCGCGCACCTGCTGGACACGATCTCACCGACCCGGCTGGCCAAGATCATCAAAGCCGCGAAGATGCACGCCGACCCCGACTTGGCGAAGGCCGAGGCGGCTGAGAAGACCGACGAGCGCGGTGTCTGGGTCGGCCGGTCCGACGAGCACGGTACGAAGACGTGTGTGATCAAGGCGTCTTCGGGGGCGGTCCGGCGGCACAAGGCGAAGATCGACGAGATCGCCGACGCCCTGCTGTGCCAAGGCGACAAACGCCCTGTTCAAGCCCGCCGCGCCGAAGCGGTAGGCATCCTGCCCGACACCGCCTTCACCAACGAACTCCTCGCCCAAGCCCGCGAATACCAGCGCACCAACCCCCCACCCC
>NZ_SMKA01000523.1 GCF_004348455.1 Kribbella albertanoniae | reverse complement strand
GGGCCTTGACCCTGGTTCTTGGACACGCTGAATCCAGCATTTGCTGGGGAAGCGAGATGATTCTGAGTTATGGCCCGTAGGAACTATTCCGAGGAGTTTTGTCGGCAGGCCGTCGACTTGTACGAGTCCACCCCGGGCGCGTCGCTGAAGAGCATCGCGGCTGATCTGGGGGTCGAACGGGCAACCCTGAGGCGCTGGGTCGACCTGTACGGGACGGGCAAGAAGACGGCCGCGGACGGCACACCGGCAGCCCGTCGTATGAGCAGTCCGGGCAGCGGTGAGTCCCAGCCGCTGCCGGAGACCGCTGAGCAGAAGATCGCCCGCCTCGAGGCCGAGAACGCCGCGTTGCGCGCGGACAAGACCAAGCTCACCACCGAGCGTGAGATCCTTCGCCAGGCGGCCAAGTATTTCGCCGGGGAGACGAACTGGTGAGTCGCTTCCAGTTCGTCGCCGACCACTCCAGCACCTACCCGGTGAAGCGGCTGTGCAAGCTCGTCGAGATCGAGCGGTCGTCGTACTACGCATGGGTCAAGGCAGCCCCGGCCCGCGAGGCCCGAGCCGCCGCGGACGCGGCGCTGGCCGACCGGATCCGGAAGATCCACACCGACGACAACACGTGCGGTGCACCACGGATCACCGCCGAACTCAACGACGGTGCTCCTGCCGATCGGCGGGTCAACCACAAGCGGGTAGCGCGGGTGATGCGCGTCAACGGCATCGTCGGCTACCGGCGCCGCCGCAAGGTCCGCACCACCATCCCCGAACCCGCCGGCCACAAGGTGCCAGACCTGCTGAACCGCGACTTCACCGCCCCAGCCCCGAACCAGCGCTACGTCGGAGATATCACCTACCTGCCACTGGCCGACGGCAACAACCTCTACCTGGCGACCGTGATCGACTGCTATTCACGCCGTCTGGCCGGCTGGTCGATCGCGAACCACATGCGCACCGAACTCGTCGAGAACGCCCTGAAAGCCGCCCAGGCGACCCGCGGCAGCCTGACCGGCGCCATCTTCCACTCCGATCACGGATCGGTCTACACCTCCAAGGACTACGCACGACTCTGCGCCGAACTCGGAGTGACCCAGTCCATGGGCGCGGTCGGCACGAGCGCCGACAACAGCCTCGCCGAATCGTTCAACGCCACCCTCAAAAGAGAGGTCCTCCAAGACCACAACACCTGGCCCGACCAGACCACCTGCCACCGCACCGTCTTCCACTGGCTGGCCCGCTACAACACCCGCCGCCGGCACTCCTGGTGCCACTACCAGCCCCCAGCCACCTACGAGACCAACACCGCCGCTACGCTCCCCTCAGCGGCATAATCCACCACCCCCCGTGTCCAAGAACCGGGGGTAAGGCCC
>NZ_SMKA01000522.1 GCF_004348455.1 Kribbella albertanoniae | reverse complement strand
GGTCCTGGGTGGGACCGGGGGCTGGGGGAGGACTCGACAACTCGGTCCGGGCATCAGGCATGGCAGAACCAAGTTTAGGCGGCCCGGTCCAGCCGCTCACGTGGTTTACCCGATCAGCAGCCGCGATAGATGTCGGCGAGCTGCTCACGCGACAACGGTGGCACCGGCAGCGGGTGTGCCGCAGACGCCCGCAACCCGTCCAGAATCAACGCCAGATGACGCCGCCAGACCGTCGTACCGGTCCCGGCCGTCGCCTCGATCGTCCGCGTGATCGACCACGTCACGAACGCCATGTCCTCGAGGGTGAAGTCAGCCCGCAGTACGCCGCCCTCCCGCGCCCGAGCCACGATCCGGCTCATCAACTCGTACCCGCGCGACAGATCTTCGGCCGAGGACGATCCGGCGAGCTCGTTGTACCCACGATCCGCAGCCTGCAGCTGACTGACCTGCTCGACGAAGTACACGAACCCGTCCCACGGATCCGCCAGCCCGAGCGCGTGGTCACCCAACCGCGCGACGGTCTGCACGTTGTCGGCAAAGGCGGCCCGCACCAGGTCGTTCCGAGTGGGGAAGCGGTTGTACAGCGTCCCGATACTCACCCCCGCCCGCTTGGCGACCGCATCCAGCGCAACGTCCAGTCCTCGCTCGGCAAACACCTCCCGGGCAGCCGTGACCAAGCGCTCCCGATTGAGTTCCGCGTCCTTCCGCACGGACCTCACCCTAGCAAAGTTGACGGCCTCCTCAACTTATGCCTAACTTGAGAACACCCTCAACTTAGGAGAACTCCATGCGCAAAGTCCTCGCCGTCCTCGGTGCCGGTCCCGGCCTCGGCCTGTCCATCGCCCACCGCTTCGGCCGCGAAGGCTTCACCGTCGCACTCGTCTCCCGGCACGCGACGCGGCACCCGTCGTACCTGGAGCAACTGGCGGACATCGACGCCCACACGTACGCCGCTGACGTCCGCGAGCCCGCAGCCCTCCGCGAAGTCCTCGCCACGATCACCGCGGACCTGGGCCCACTCGACACCGTCTACTTCGGCCCGGTCTCCGCCGACGGCGGCGGCGGCCCGATTTCGATCACCGATGCGACGACCGAACCCATCAGCGCTGCCTTCGACGCGGTCGTCGTCCCAGCCGTCGACCTCGTCAACGCCGTCCTCCCGGACATGCTCACCCGCAACACCGGCACGATCCTGATCCCCGGCGGCCTCAGCGGCAAATACCCCATCCCCATGCTCGGCGCCCTGGCCCCCGCCTCCGCTGCCCTCCGCATGTTCGTGCTGACCCTCAACGCGGCCCTCAGGGACACCGGCGTTTACGCCGCTACCCTCACCATCGGCGGCCTGATCGAAGGCGGCGACATCCACACCC
>NZ_SMKA01000521.1 GCF_004348455.1 Kribbella albertanoniae | reverse complement strand
GGGCTTCAGGCCCCAGGAGTTGGCTAGGAGTTGGAGGGAGCGTTGGCGTTCGGCGGGGTTGTGGATGTGGGTGGTGATGATGAGTTCGTCGGCGCCGGCTTTGTTGGCTCGGTGGGTTAGTTCGGCGGCGACCTGGTCGGGGGTGCCGACGATGGCGAGGCCGGCCCATTCCTCGACGGCGGCGCGCTCGCCTTCGCTCCACGGGTAGGCGGCGGCCTCTTCCGGTGACGGGAGGGGGCCGGGGCGGCCGGAGCGCAGGCGGAGGATCGAGAGCGAGTTGGCTTCGGCGAGCTGGTGGGCGCGTTCCTCGGTCTCGCCGACGATCGCCGACAGCGCGAGGATCGCGTACGGCTCGGTCTCGTGCTCGAACATCTTGAACTGCGTCTTGTATGTCGAGATCACACCTGCCGGATCGAGCGTGCCGAAGTGACCGGCGTACGCGAACCCGGTCCCGAGAGCAGCTGCCGCCTGGCCGCCGTACGTGCTGGAGCCGAGAATGTAGACCGGCGGCAACGGTACGTCGGACGGTTGCGCGGTGATCGGTTCGAAGGGGTGACCGGCCGGGAAACCCTCGGCGTACGCGCGCAGTTCGGCGTACTGCTCGGTGAAGTCGTCCGCCCCGAGCGTCTCGCGGCTCCGGCGGAGCGCGAGTGCCGTCCGCTGGTCGGTGCCGGGTGCACGACCGAGGCCGAGGTCGATGCGGTCCGGATACAACCCCGCGAGCACGCGGAACGTCTCGGCGACCTTCAGCGGCGAGTGGTTCGGCAGCATGATCCCGCCGGCGCCGACGCGGATCGTCGACGTGGCTGCGGCAACCGCCGCGATCATCACCTCGGGACTCGAACTCGCGACACTCGGGATGTTGTGATGCTCAGCCAGCCAGTACCGGTGGTACCCAGCGGCCTCAGCCACGCGCGCCAGCTCCAGCGTCTCGTGCAACGCCTGCGAAGGCTTGCTCCCCGAAGGCACCGGCGACAGATCCAACACCGACAAAGGCATAGCTTCGCTACTCACACCCATCGCCAACCGCTCCACCCCGCCACGTATTCCGCCCCGGCGTGTCGCACCTCCGTCCAGCAAGCCAGCTCCCCCGCCGACCCCAGTACGACGTTGAGCACGGCCCAACCACCTGCGCCGCCGAAATGTGGTCGATGGGTGCCCAAAGTCGACCCCCGCACCACCTTGAGCACGGCTCAACCACCGCGACGCGACCCACGTGGTTGACGGGTGCCCAAGGTCAACCCGCCACACGACCACGCACTTTGAGCACGGCTCAACCACCGCGACGCGACTCGCGTGGTTGATGGGTGCCCAAAGTCGATCCGACGCAGCACCTTGAGCACGGTTCGACCAGGTGGGCGGCCGGATTGTGGTTGAGGGGTGC
>NZ_SMKA01000520.1 GCF_004348455.1 Kribbella albertanoniae | reverse complement strand
CCGCACCCCCGCGCACCCACCCACCATCGAGTGGAAGGTGCGTGCCCCCGGAAACCCCTTACCAGCAACACATTCCGCCCACTCACACACTGGGTTCACTCACGAAGAGCCCGGCGGCACGGTGGGTTCACTCGCCGGCACGGTGGGTTCAGCCGCGGGGCACGGTGGGTTCAGTCGCGCGACACACAAGCTCGCGCATCCCGGGCGGGCGAGAAGCGCGCGAGTGGAAGGTGCGTGTCGCCGGAAACCCTTTACCAGCAGCACATTCCGCACACTCGCACACTGGGTTCACTCGCGCTCGGCACAGTGGGTTCACTCGCGGGGACTCGGCGGCACGGTGGCACGGTGGGTTCACTCGCGGGGACTCGGCGGCACGGTGGCACGGTGGGTTCACTCGCGGAGCGACCCGGGCACGGTGGGTTCAGTCGACTGTGGGATGCCGGGAGGCTTGTCGGGCTGGCGATAGGCTCGGTATGACGTTGGGCGCGGTTCAACCAGGTTGGTGGGCGCGAGATGGTTGAGGGGTGCTCAAGGCTCGGCTGCGGTACGACGTTGAGCACAGCTTGACCATCCCCGCACGCCGACAGTGGTCGAGGAGCGCTCAAGGTGGGGCTGCCGTATGCCGCCTCACCTGACTCGGCCGCTGCGGAGATTGTCCACCGCATGCGTCGCCAGCCGCACGGGAATCGGCCGAGCGACAGGACGTATAGCTCCACTTGGAGATGGCGCCGCTGGCGGTGAGCGTGGCGGGGCCGGGTAATCGCCCTATACGTCCTGTCGGTGTGCAGATGGGGCGCCCAGCGGATGCAGCCGCGAGATTCCGGCGAACAGGCGTCGCTGCACGGTAGCTAAGAACACGTAGTAGTGGGCTTGCTGCGGCGTCGGGGCGGGCGACTGAGCGTGGGCACCGCTCGGCGGAACGACTACTACGTGTCGTTGGCTACAGACCGGACGTCGCTGCGATCGGGAATCTCCAGAATGGCGCCACCGTGCCCCCATCTGCCGACCGGGTTCACCGTGCGCTCTGATCCCCGGCGAGTGAACCCAGTGTGTTGACTGGAAGGGGCGTGCCGTCGGAAACCCCTTACCAGCAACACATTCCGCACACTCACACACTGGGTTCACTCGCGAGGAGCACGGTGGGTTCAGTCGCGAGGTCGGAGGCTGCGGTGGCACGGGCGGAGGTGCTCGGGGCGACCTTGAGCGCTGGTCAACCGGTTTGGGGCGCGCGAGGTGGTTGGTGGGTGCTCAAGGTGCGGTGAGAGTGGCTTGGGTTTTGGCTACTTGGCGGGCTAGGGAGTGCGAGTCGATGGTTTGGAGCGTGTCTTCCTCGACTACGGGGCGGCCGTTGACCAGGAGCAGCTTGAGGGGTGGGGGTGTGGCTAGGGCCAGGGCGGCGA
>NZ_SMKA01000519.1 GCF_004348455.1 Kribbella albertanoniae | reverse complement strand
GGCCGCTCCGACGAGCACGGCACCAAAACCTGCGTGATCAAGGCGTCCTCGGGGGCGGTCCGGCGGCACAAGGCAAAGATCGACGAGATCGCCGACGCCCTGCTGGCCCTCGGCGACAAGCGCAGCGTCCAGCTCCGCCGCGCCGAAGCGGTAGGCATCCTGCCCGACACCGCCTTCACCAACGAACTCCTCGCCCAAACCCAACACGGTCCCACCACCCCCGCACCGGAATCCACGCCAGACCCGACTCCCGCACCTGACCCCGGTCCCGCATCGGGCCCCACGTTCGCACCGGACGCGACTCCCGCGTCTGACTCCGGTCCCGCATCGGGCCCCACGTTCGCACCGGACGCGACTCCCGCGTATGACTCCAGTCCCGCATCGGATGCGACTCCCGCGCCGGACCCCGCTCCCGTGTCTACCGCCGGGCCATCGCCTGAGCCTGCCTCCACTCCTGCTCCCGCTCCCGCGCATGTATCCGCGCCCGGGTGCACGCCTGCGCCTGCGTCCACTCCCGTGCATGCACCCGCACCTGCGCATGCACCCGCACCCGCGCCGACGCCCACCCTTGTGCCCCGGCCTGCGCCCGCATTCACTCCTGCGCCCGATTCCGCCGCCGCGTCTGACCCCGTTCCTGCGCCTGCCGCCGCATCCACCCCTGCAACACCGCCCTGCAATGTTGCTACAGGCAACGGCAAGCCGGCTGACCGGACAAACGGTGTGAACGTAGACCCCCGTCCCCACGACACCCCCGCTGTGCACGCCGAGCCTGAGATGCCGACGAGGCTGAGATGCACGACGAGGCTGAGGTCCACGACAGGATCGTGGACGACGAACCCGGCGTGGACGACGAACCCGGCCCCAGTGATGAGGCCGACCGTGACGCGCCCCACCCAGGCGAGAGCGACCTCCCAGAACCCCTCGACCCCAGCGACACCTGGACAGTAGACCCCTTCCAGCCACCCAACGAAAGCACGCCCGACACAGCCGCCGAGTCAATGACCCCAGACGAACTGCGTGCCCTCGCCGCCCGGCTCGCCCAGATCAAACACGACGCCCACACCCGACCACACGGCGAACGGCCTGCCCCGGCTCGCCCGGGCAAAACCGTCGTGTACGTGCACCTCACCGACCACACCCTCGCCACCGGCACCGGAGTCCTGCGCGTAGAAGACCTCGGCCCGCTGCTGGCCGAGCAATTCACCGACACCGTCGGCTACGGCCCCTACATGGTCAAACCAGTCATCGACCTCAACAAAGCCATCAGCACCGACGCCTACGAAATCACCGACCGGATCCGCGAACACATCAAACTCACCCACCCCACCGAACAATTCCCCTACGGCACCCGCGAAACCACCAACAACATCGACCTCGACCACATCCAGCCCTACAACCCCCTCGGCCCACC
>NZ_SMKA01000051.1 GCF_004348455.1 Kribbella albertanoniae | reverse complement strand
CCCCACCGGGAACCGTGAAAGCCCAGCCCAGCCCCGCACAGGCCGATGCGAAGCGAGGCCGAAGGGGGTGCGGGTGGCGAAGCCCCCGCCCGCGCCAAGCGAAGCGCAGGCGCACAAAACGACGAAGGCGAGGCGGCGAGCGCTGTAAGCGCCGCACACCTCGCCTATCGACTTCGTGGAGCTTAGGGGATTCGAACCCCTGACCTCTTCGTTGCGAACGAAGCGCGCTACCAACTGCGCCAAAGCCCCAATTCGGCCGCCGAAAGTCTCCCTTGGCGACCGCGAAACTCTAACACGCTCATGGTCGTCGATTAAAACCGGCCCTGTCCACCGAGTTCAGTCGCCGACGGCCCGCCGGACCTCGGGTTCTTCGACCGCCGGGGGCGGGGAATCGGCGACGAACGGGGTCTCGCTGGGGTCCGTCGTACGGGCGCTGGAGAAGACCTCGTCGTCGGTGAGGGAGATGGTGCGGACCGTGCGGTCCGGCGCCTTCTCCTTCATCACGTACATGGGCAGGGTGACAGGAACGGGGTCCCAGAGGCCTTCGGTGGACGCGGCGGGCTTCTCGACGACCGGGACGGGGTCAGCGGGGAGCTTGACCTCGATGGTGAGCTCGTCGTCGGGGGACGGGGCGGGTTTACCGGCGGGGCCACGGTCATGGTGGGCCTGCATCCTGGTACGGCGTTCTGCCGCGCGGCGGGCGCGGTCGCGGGCCTGGCGGCGGAGCTGGACCCGGGTGAGCACGACGAAGCCGACGATCAGGCCGGCCGGGATCGCGACGGTCCACCACAGCAGCATGCCGAGGCCGGCCAGTGCGGTCACCGACAACAGTGAAAGGGTCAGGATCGACAGGACCCGCCGGCGGCGCATAGCGGCCACCCGGCGGGCTCGGTTGGGGACGTACCGCTTCGGTGGCGACAGGTCGTCGGCAGCCTCAAGGGTGTCGGCAGCGTCGGTCGCTGCGGTGTCCGTCGAGCCCGGTGGACGGACGACGTACCGGGTGGTGGACGGGTCACGCGACAGGACGCGCGCGTCGGCCGTCGACGGCACCGCCGAGCGGCGCCTGGCCTCGTCGTTCCGCTTCAGCATCATCGGGACGAGGTAGGCAGCCCACGCGGCGACGATCGCCACATAGATCAGTCCTGTCGTCCCCATGCGACGACGCTAAGACCCAGCGCACGTCAGATG
Organism: Kribbella albertanoniae; assembly: GCF_004348455.1. GTDB lineage: Bacteria > Actinomycetota > Actinomycetes > Propionibacteriales > Kribbellaceae > Kribbella > Kribbella albertanoniae. The sequence goes on along the minus strand of NZ_SMKA01000051.1, from coordinate 36,813 downwards.
GGGTACGTGGCGCGGTGTGTCGCAAGAAGACTCGTGTGACTGATGTGAACAGTACGGAGCGTAGTCACTGCAATCGGGAGACGAGACCCGGCCCGACTTCTTCGACGTTGAGCGCGAAGATGCGGTGATCGCGCCAGTCGCCGTCGATGTGCAGGAACCGCGGCCGCTCCCCTTCGTAGCGGAAGCCGAGCTTGTCCACCACCCGCAGGCTGGCTTTGTTCTCGGGCCGGATCGCCACCTCGATGCGGTGCAGTCCGAGGGTGAACCAGCAGTGGTCGGCGGCCAGTGCCACGGCCGTCGGCACGATGCCGCGACCGGCGTACTGTTCGTCGACCCAGTAGCCGAGGTTGGCCCAGCGGGCCGAGCCGTAGGTGATTCCGGAGACGGTGAGCTGGCCGACCAGCGGCCACTTCGCCCGGGCACCTGCGCCGGCCGCACCGCCGTACGTGATGACGAAGGGCAGCATCCGGCCGTACCGCGCCTGCCGGTTCCAGTCGCGTGCCATGGCGCGGAACGTGCGTGCACCGTCTTCCGCACCGGGCGGCTGGGTCGCATCCCACGGCCGCAGCCAGCTGACGTTGCGCTGCCGGGCCGCTGCCCATTCAGCACCGTCACCGGCACGCAGCGGCCGCAGTGCGACCTGTCCGTGCTGCAGCTCGACAGGCCAGTGCACGATCGCCATTAGTCGGTGTCCGTCCGCACATGGTCGCCACCACGCACCTGCTCGACCGCATGCCGCAGCAGCGGCTCCAGTACGGCGAGGCCGTCCTTCACGCCGCCACGCGACCCCGGCAGGTTCACGATGACCGTCGTACCGGCGACTCCGGCGAGCCCACGCGACAGTGCAGCAGTCGGTATGCCGTTCGCGATGCCGTACGCGCGGATCGCCTCCGCAATACCCGGGACCACCTTGTCGAGGACTGCAGCCGTCTCTTCGGGCGTGCGGTCCGTCGGCGAGATCCCCGTGCCACCAGTCGTCAGTACGACGTCGTACGCCGCACTGACCGCAGCACGCAGCGCCTCACCCACAGGTGCACCATCTGGCACCACCTGCGGCCCGGACACCTCGAAACCCCACTCACTCAACCACTCGGCGATCAGCGGACCAGTGGTGTCGGTGTAGACGCCAGCAGCTGCCCGGTTGGAGATGCTGACGACGAGCGCCTTCACGAGCGCTCCCAGAGACCGGTCTTGCCACCCTCTTTGCGCTCGACCCGTACGTCGGACAGCACAGCAGCCGGGTCGAGTGCCTTCACCATGTCGATGACAGCGAGCCCCGCGACCGCCACCGCGGTCAGCGCCTCCATCTCGACACCGGTCCGATCAGTCGTCTTCACCGAAGCAGTGATCAGTACGGCGTCGTCCGCCACCTCGAGGTCGACCTTGGCGCCGGTGATCGCGATCGGATGGCACAGCGGGATCAGGTCGGGCGTCCGCTTCGCCCCCATGATCCCGGCGATCCGTGCGACCCCGAGCGCATCGCCCTTCGGGACACCGTCCCCGCGGAGCGCCGAGACCACCTCGGCCGAGACCAGAACCTTGCCGGAGGCAACGGCTCGCCGGGTGCCGACGTCCTTGCCGGACACGTCCACCATCCGTGCCGCCCCCGTCTCGTCGACGTGGGTCAGCCCCCGGTCCTGCGTCATCCGGTCTCCTCGTCCAGCAGCAAGAGCTCCACCTGGTCACCGGCCCGGACCGACGTCACGTCCTCCGGTACGACGATCAGGGCGTTCGCCCGGCTCAGCCCGCCGAGCAGGTGGGAGCCGTGCCCGCCGACTGTACTGGCCATCCAGCCCTCGTCACCGGACCTGGCCGCTGCACGGACGAACTGTCGCTTCCCGGACGGTGAGTTGAACCCGTCCAGGGACACCCCGCGCGCCAGACTCCGCTGGTACGGCATCTGGCCCATCAGCTTGCGCAGAGCCGGCCGTACGAACACCTCGAAGGAGACGTACGCCGACACCGGGTTCCCGGGCAGCGTGAAGATCGGCACCTCGTCAGCACCGAGCACTCCGAAGCCCTGCGGTTTCCCGGGCTGCATAGCGACCTCTGGGAAGTCCACACTGCCCGTCTTGGACAGCACCTCTTTCACCACGTCGTATGCGCCCTTGCTGACACCACCGGTCGTGATGACCAGGTCCGCACGGGACAGCTGGTCGTTCAGCGTGTCCATGATCTTCTTCGCATCGTCGTCGACGACCCCGACCCGGTACACCTCAGCACCGGCGGCCCGAGCACATGCCGCCATGGTGTAGCTGTTCGAGTCATAGATCTGCCCCTCGCCCAGAGCAGTGCCCAGCTCGCGCAGCTCTGATCCGGTGGACACCACGACCACCCGCGGTCGCGGCCGCGCCTTGACCCGCGCCCGACCGACAGCAGCCAGTACGGCGATCTGCCGCGGCCCGAGCAACGTGTCCCGCTCAAGCACCTGCTGCCCCGCCTGTACGTCCTCGCCGAACCGCCGTACCGATCCACCGAGAGGTGGCTGCTGGTCAATCCGCACGTTGACGGTGCCACCGTCGGTCCACTCCACCGGTACGACGCTGTCCGCGCCCCGTGGCATCGGTGCGCCGGTCATGATCCGCATGCACGTGCCCGGCGTCACTATGGTTCGCACACTCTGCCCAGCACGCTGCTCACCGATCACCGGCAACGTAATTGCCGCCTCGGCGCTCGCACCGGCCAGATCCTCGGCGCGGACGGCGTAACCGTCCATGGCCGAGTTGTCGAACCCGGGCAGGCTCACTCCCGAGACGATGTCCTCGGCGAGTACCAGGCCGAGCGCCTCCATCAGCGGCTGGTCGAACGCCGGCAGTGCGGTCACCCGCCCGAGCACGGCCTCCAGATGCTCCTCAACGCTGCGCTTCACCTGCCGAACCCTAGTCGGTGGTGCGCTCCGGGTGCTTACCCCACACCATCCGGACGTCCGGTGCGCGCTCTTCGTTGGCTGCACCGTCAGTACGGCGTACTTCGGTGAAGCCGTGTGAGCGGTAGAACGCCTGGGCGTTCAGATTGGTCTGGAAGGTCCACAGTGCGAGTCCGCCGGGACGCAGGTCTTTGGCCAGGTCGACCAGGGTCGATCCGATGCCCCGACCGGCCAGCTCAGGATCGACGTACAGCTGGTCGAGGTCGTCACCGTCCAGCGTCAGTACGGCGACGATCCGGCCGTCGTCGAGTCCCACCCAGGTCTGCGCATCCGGCAGCAGCACCTCGGCGAACCAGGTCGCCACCTGCTCGGGAGTGTGGATCGCCGGCGGCAACTGTGCGCCGGGTGCGTGCCGTGAGCGCCACCAGACCTGCGCTGCCTCGTCGGTGTCGTACGGCTCCAGCGGCCGGATCAGGAGGTCGTCGACCGGGGCGGTGGGGCGGGGAAGGTATTTCATGAGCCTTCGAGGACCGTCCCGTCCGGGATCAGCCGCCGCTCACCCGCAGCCGCCTCGATCTCGACCTCACCGATCACCGTGACGTCCTTGCCGAACACCACGTCGCCACGGACCTCGAGCCGGTCGGCCCGGACCAGCGACGGCGCACCGGCCGCGAAGTGCGCGTCGAAGTCGGCCAGGATCTTGAAGTGCTCCGGGTCCAGGTCGACGTACGGCTCGTCGCCCTCGTGCGTGGTGGTGAGGTCGCCCGCGTCGTCCAGCTCGTAGACGTCCGAACGCAGGACGAGCAGGTCGTTCGTGGTCTTGACCGGCTTGAACCGGCTGCGGTCCACGATCACCGCCTGGGATCCCTCGAAGGTCTCGATCGCGGTCCCCATCCCGGTCTCCAGCTGGATCACCTTCGGCGAGGTGGGGTCAGCCGGGTCGACGGTCTTGCGGTTCACCATGATCGGCAGGCCGAGGATGCCGTCGTGACCGGCCATCAGGTCGGCCAGCCGGTCCAGGTCGATCCACAGGTTGTTGGTGTTGAAGGTGCGGTGCCGGGTGACGTCCTGGAAGTACTTGGTGTCCTCCTCGGCGACCTGCGCGCTGTCCCGCAGGATCAGCCGGCCGTCCGACTTACGCACCGCCACGTGCCCGCCCTTGCGGTCGGACCGGGTCCGCCGGCAGACCTCCATCCCGAACGGCACGTCGTGCTCGGCCATCCAGGCGGCGATCCGCGGGTCCGGGGTCGCACCGAGGTTGTCGGCGTTCGAAATGAACGCATGCCGGAAGCCCTGCTCACGGAGCGCGTCCAGCGTGCCGGACGCGACCAGAGCGGTGAACAGGTCGCCATGACCCGGCGGACACCACGCCAACTCCGGATCCGGCTCCCACTCGGCCGGAGTGAGGTCCTCGACGAGCAGTTTGGGTTCCATGTTCTGCAGGAAGTCCAGCGGCAGACCGTCCACCGCGAGACCGTCGTACTCGCTCAGGATCTGCAGGGACTCCTCCTTGGTGCGGAAGGAGTTCATCAGCACCAGCGGCAGCGGTACGTCGTACTTGCGCCGCGTGCTCAGGATCTGCCGGGCGATGATGTCGAGGAAGCTCAGCCCGTCCTTGACCGGCAGCGCGGACTTCGGTCCGGTGACACCCATCGACGTACCGAGGCCGCCGTTGAGTTTGATCACCACGGTCTCGGCCAGCGCCGACCGCATCGCCTCAGGGTCCGTGTCCAGGTGGTCCAGGTGAGGCAGATCACCCACCGGCTCGATGTCGTCCTCGCGGATCGTCCCCTGCTGCCCGGACTCCAGGAGCCGGTAGTAGTGGGTGAACACCCGGATCGCAACGTCAGCGGCACCGGCCGCCCGCATCTTCTCCTGAGCCTGCTGTAACCCGACCTCACTCATGCGACAACCCTAGGGGACACGGGGTAATCGCAGTGTTAACCGCGTCACGCCCGCCTACGATCAGACCGTGTTCGCGTCGAAGGCCGTAGCGCGGCAGCACTTCCTCACCGCCCGCAACGCGAGGCCTGCCGAGGACCTGCTGCCTGGCGCCCGCTCCCTACCGCTCCTGCAGAGCGCGCAGCGGATCGCCCTGTACGTCTCGATGGGCGCCGAACCGCAGACCGGCGCACTGATCGACTGGCTGCTGGCCAGCGGCCGTGAGGTGCTGCTGCCGATCCTGTACGCCGACAACGACCTCGGCTGGGGTGTTGCGCCCGGAGCGGCGGATCTGGTCCCGGGGCGCCTCGGTTTGTCCGAGCCGAGGGCCGATCTGGGCCCGCTGGCCATCAGTACTGCCCAGCTCGTCCTCTGTCCAGCCGTAGCGGTCGCGCGAGACGGCGTACGACTAGGCCGTGGTGGTGGCTCGTACGACCGAGCTCTCACCCGCGTCACACCCGGTACGCCGATCTGGGCAGCCGTCTACGACTCCGAGGTCGTCGACGCGCTGCCGTCCGATCCGCACGACCACCTGGTCCACGCGGCACTCACACCGCGCGGACTGGTGCCTGTTGGCTAGGACGCCCTAGCGCTCGGGCTTGCCGGTGAACGTGAGGGTGTGCTCGCGCTTGGCCTCGACAGCGCCCCGAGTAAACGCCCAGGGCAGCGTCTCGCCCTTGGCCCACAGCTCGGTCTGGTCGGTGTAGTTCTTCGAGAACGCGTGGCCCGACGTACCGGTCAGGTTGATCCAGCGGGACTTGTCGAAGTCGGACAGGTCGACGACCATCCGCATCGACGGCACCGAGGTCACGCCGTACCCGACCGCTGCGTCCCAGGAGGTCGCGTTCACGATCGACGTACCGCCACCGAGCTCGTACGGGCCGCGGTTGAACAGCTTCTCGACCACGCCGATCCCCGACGTACCCAGCGTCTGGTTCTCCAGCGTGAGCTTGTGCAGCTGGCCCCACCGCCAGTTCGACGGCTCGCGAGCCATCTTCTTGGTGATCTCCGCACGCGCGTCGACCAGCGCCTGCCGCAGGATGTCGTCGCGACTCTCGACCTGCGGCGTCCGCAGGTCGTCCCACCAGCTGTTGCTCGGCTGGCCGAGCAGGGTGTGCACGACCTCGACCCACCGGGAGCCGCCGTCCGGCCAGGCCGCCTTCGGCAGCTGGTCGTGGAAGGTCAGCGTGAGCAGGTTGCGCCACACGACGTTGAAATACGCCGCCGGTGCGGAGTCGGCCGGCTGGGTGAAGTCCCAGCCCTTGAGCGTCTCCTGCCCCTGCCGGTCGAAGGCGTCGTTGATCCCGATCTTGAGCAGCGACGGCACCAGCATCTCGGCGGCGCGGTTCTTGGTGTCCAGCTGGATCGACGCCATCTTGGCCGCGTCCAGCGTGCCGGCCGTCTTGATCCGGTCCAGGATCTGCTGCGACCGGTAGCCGTAGTCCCAGCTGTCACTCAGGAAGTACGGGTACGACTTCGGCACCACTGCCTGGTTCGCGGTGACGATGATCCCGTCGGCCGGGTCGAACTCGGTGGGCATCGCGTCGAACGGGATGTAGCTGGTCCAGTCGTTGCGCGGGTCCCAGCCGGCCACCGGCCACTTCCCGCTGGCGATCTTGCGGATCGGGACCATCCCGGGAGCCTGGTAGCCGATGTGTCCCTCGGTGTCGGCGTAGATCAGGTTCTGCGAGGGGACCTCGAACTGCCTGGCCGCTTCGCGGAACTGGGTCCAGTTCTGCGCGCGGTTGATCGCGAAGAGCGCGTCGGCGGTCTTGCCCGGCCGGAGCGCGGTCCACTGCAGGGCGACGCCGTACGCCTTGTCTGCCTTGTCACGCCGCGCGGCCAGCTCACCGGTCTCGCGTTCTTCGGCGCCGACGTCAGAGATGATCGGGCCGTGCCGGGACTCCCGCACGGTGATCTTCACCGGCTCGTCCTGGCCGGCGACCTGGAAGGTCTCCTCACGCTTGGTCAGCGGCTTCCAGCGGTTGTTGTAGAGGACGTTGTCCCCCTCGATCCGCTCCAGGTACAGGTCCTGGACATCGGGATCGAGGTTGGTGAAGCCCCAGGAGATCGCATTGTTGTGGCCGATCACCACGCCGGGCAGTCCGGCGAAGCTGAAGCCGGAGACGTCGTACGGACAGGTGCGGCTCTGCTTGGTGCAGTGCAGGCCGACCTGCGACCAGATGCCCGGCATGGTGGCACCGAGGTGCGGGTCGTTGGCCAGCAGCGGCTTCCCGCTGTCGGTGTGGTCACCGGACACGACCCATGAGTTCGACCCGATGCCGTCGCCCTGGCCAAGTAGCTGTGGCAGGCCCTTGGCGACCTTCTCCACCGAGTCGAGCGACTTCAGCAGGTCGGTGGTCAGCATGCCGCGCCGAAGCTCGGTGGTGGGCGGCGGAGTCGCGCTGAACTTGCCGTCCGCGCCGACCGAAGCGGTCGGGATGATCGGCTCGTTCCGGTCGAACGGGTACGCCGGGTAGAGGGAGTCGACGCTCTTCGAGGGGATGGTGGCGAGCAGCTTCGTGCGGTTGAGCTCCTCACCCATGTTGCCGCCGAGGTCCCAGGCCATCGCCTTCAGCCAGGCCAGCGAGTCGGCCGCGGTCCACGGCTCCGGACGGTAGTCCCGACGGCCGTTGGGATCCAGACCGAGTACGGCGTACTCCAGGCTGAGGCCGGAGCCGCTGTGCTTGTCCAGGTAGGCGTTCACACCACGGGCGTAGTCGTCCAGGTACTGCCGGGTGGACGGGCTGACCAGGCCGAGCTCCTTCTCCGCGACCCGCCGCCAGCCCAGCGTGCGGACGAACTTGTCGGTCTCCACCGCGTCCGGGCCGAACAGCTCACTCAGCCGGCCCGCGGTGACGTGCCGGCGGAAGTCCATCTCGAAGAACCGGTCCTGCGCGTGCACATAGCCCTGCGCGGCGAACAGGTCGGCCGGGTTCGAGGCATAGATCTGCGGGATCCCGTTGCTGTCCCGGACCACCTCGACATCGGCGTCCAGACCCGCCAGCTCGACCGTCCCGTCGTACGTCGGGAAGGAGTGGCGGACGACGAAAACAGCAGTACCGGCGATCACCACGAGAACCGTGGCGAGGGCGATACCGCAGATGATGACGGCTCGAAGCAGGCGACGCACGGACCCAACCGTAGAGAATGCGGCCCCTGGCCCCAAATGGGGTCCCGGTGAACTTTGCGTTGCTCTGCGTTCTGAGGGGTCGTCGCACTGCGTCCGGGGAGCGCTGCGGGGCGCAGTTGAGACGGGAGTTTGGAATACTTCGGGGCGCTGACGCATTATTAGCAGTCGAGTAGTAGGAGTGCCAGCGGCCTGAAGGGAACCAACCGTGCCCACGTACCAGTACCAGTGCACCGACTGTGGTGAGGCGCTCGAGGTGCGGCAGAGCTTCACCGACGACGCGCTGACCGTCTGCCCCGCGTGCCAGGGCACGCTGCGTAAGGTCTTCAACGCGGTGGGTGTTGTCTTCAAGGGGTCCGGTTTCTACCGCACCGACAGCCGCTCGTCCGGTAAGAGCGCGGTCCCGGCCAAGTCGGAGTCGTCCTCGACGTCGTCTTCGTCCTCGTCCTCGTCCTCGTCGGACTCCAAGCCCGCAGCGAAGTCCTCGGACTCCTCGTCGTCGTCGCCGAGCAAGGGCAGCTCGTCCAGTTCCTCCAGCGCCGCCTGATTTTGGCCTGTGGATAACTGAAGGGAGTGCCGGAGAAACTCGTACTTTCTCTGGCATGAAAAGCCTTACGTTCCTTCGCGATCTGTCCCGAGCTGCCCGTTGGCACCGCCGTCTCCTGGCCGGTGTCGCCGCGGCGGCCGCCGTCTACTTCGGCCTCACTTCTCTCACCCCCGCCGCTCCTCCAACAGTCGCCGTCCTGGCCGCGGCGCGCGACCTACCCGGCGGAGCTGTGCCCGCTCCGGATCACCTGCGCTCGCTCGAACTCCCGGCCGATGCCGTGCCCACGGGAGCGTTGAGACCCGGCGCAGATCTTGCCGCTCGCGTATTGACCGGGCCGGTCAGAGCCGGCGAACCACTCACCGACGCCCGCTTCCTCGGCCCAGGTCTCGTCCCGTCCGGGTCGGTTGCGTACCCGTTCCGCATCGACGACGCCGAGGTCGGTGCGCTGCTCCGGGTCGGCGATCGCCTCGACCTTTACGCCGGCACCAGTACGGCGACCGCGTCCGCCGGTCTCGTGGCTCACGCCGTCCGCGTGATCGCCCTGCCGACCTCACGATCGACCGGTGCCCTGATCGTGACAGCCGTCTCCCCCGCTGTTGCCGCCAGGCTGGCCCAGGCCACGACGAATTCCAGAATCAGCGTCGCACTGACACCCGATACGAGCTGATCACTGCGGCGCGTGCCCTCGCGTGACCTGCGGTGCAGTCCTACGTTGACCGGAGTACAACATCCGCTTCGTGGAGGCACTCCAAATGCTCAAGGGCTTCAAAGAATTCATCATGCGCGGCAACGTCGTCGACCTCGCCGTTGCGTTCGTCATCGGTGCGGCGTTCGTCAAGATCGTCGAGTCGATCGTCGCCGGCCTAATCACACCGTTGATCGCCGCCATCTTCGGCAAGCCGGACATCAGCGACGTCTGGACGTTCCAGATCAACAATGCGGACTTCAGGATCGGGCTCATCCTGCAGGCGATCTTCAACTTCCTGACCGTCGCGGCGGCGGTTTACTTCGTCATCGTGATGCCGCTGAACAAGCTGGCCGAGCGTCGCAAGCGTGGCCAGGAGCCGGCACCGGACGACGAGCCGCTGACCACCGACCAGCAGCTGCTGACCGAGATCCGCGACTCCCTGCGCCAGCGCTCCTGACTCAGTTGCTCCCGCCGTACCGCATCCAGCGGTACGCGATCGGTTGGCCGACGTTCCACTCATCCATCGAGGCCTGCGGAACGTCGGCGAAACCACACCGCAGGTAGGTCCGGATCGCGGCCGCGTTCTCCGGACGGACCCGCAAGAAGATCTCCGACCTCCCAGCATCCCGAGCCGGGCCGAGCAGCGCCTGGATCAGCGCCGATCCGATCCCACGACCGCGGACCGCCGGATCAACGATGATCCGGGCCAACTCGACCTCGTCCTCATCGTCATCCACCCACACCTCGCCGTACCCCACCGGCCGGTCGCCGTCGAACAACAGATACGACTGAACATCCGACGCAGCCCGGCGCCAGCTACCGGTCAGCTCGCTGGGAAACGGAAACTCCATCCGCCCCGCCAACAACCCAACCTCAACCGCATCCACAGCCCAACTCGCAACCAAAACGTCGTACTGCTCAGAAACCCCCCGCAGCTCCACGCCTGACCTCTCCACTCACAAACTCCACGATTGTCGCCACTACCTGCGCCAGGTACGGCGGGAAGTCGGGCCGCGGCGGTTCAGGACAGCCCGGCAGCTCGCGACATCCCCGCACCAACTGCAGCAGCCCGTCGACGGTCCTGCGCTGATGCATCGGATTCTCAGGCACCGAGGGAAGGACGGCTACTGGGATCCTCGCCAACCCACGGAGCTCATCATCGCTTGTGCCGCGCAAAGTTCCACCGGCCAGCAGGTCATCCGCATCTTTGGGCACGCAACCAAGACCGTGCAGACCGGCCCGCGTGCGCTTGTCGACCTCGAAGTCTCCGCAAGTCGCCGGCCACGCAAGAAGAAGTCGCGCGACAACGTCGGGGTAGACCAGCGCCATCCGGGCAGCAACTGTGCATCCATTGGATGCGCCGACGACGGTGAGCGGTTCGGCGTGGTTCGCCAGGAGCTCGCCGAGGGCTTCGAACTCGATGTCCCAGCCAGTCGGATACTTCGGACGGTCCGGGGCCAGCACGGTCAGACCGGCAGACGTGAGTCCGGCGGTGATACCCGTCGTACCCCAGAATCTCTCGGCGTCCATGGGATCCCACAGACCTCCATGGACGAGGAGAACCGTTGGGCTCATCCGTGGTGTGGGGGGACCTCGCGGAGGATGCGTTCGTCGTCGTCGGTGGTGGGGTCGTTCTCGCCCCAGCCCCGCGGGTCGTCGTCGCGGGTCTGATCGGGCAGCACCGGATCGTCGTCCTCGTACGGGCTTGTCATGGTTCCAGGTTACCGAGTCCGCGGGGCTCGCCTGTGCCGAGTTCGCGCGGCTGCTCGGCGACCACCTCGCCTTGGACGGCGTATGGGTCGATCTGGGGAGCGGTGGCGGCTTGGAGTAGCGGCTGGATGCCCGGTTCGCCGTGCCAGCGGTCGCTGCCGAGCACGCACCATGCGGTCAGGATGGACAGGGTCGGCACAGCCAGACCGCCGAGCTGGAGCGGTTCGGCGTTCTGGAATCCGAAGGTGATCTGCCAGTTGACCGGATCGGGATAGAACTCCTGCACCGAGTTGTAGTAGAAGCTCAACCAGCCGCGGCCCGGCAGTTGGCAGAGGATCCGGTAGTTCGTCGCGACGGTGGGAACCTCTTGCAGGTCTCGCCACATCAGCTCGGTGTTGCGCTTTGCTGCCGCCTTGCGGCTCGCATTGACGGCAGCGTTGGCAGCCAATGCTCCGACGACGAGTGCCGGGTGACCGATGATGAAGCCACCGCTCTGCGTGTAGCGCCCACTCCCCCGGTACAGGCGGGCATAGTGCGCGGGTGTGTTGACGTACGCGACCTCACCCGGTTCGAGGACGAGACCGTAGATGGTCAACGGCTGCGGGTGGTTCCCGGACAGCAGCCAGCGCGCCCAGTCGATGCCGAGCTGCCACTCGTCGCGTTCGCGCTGCGCCGTACCGGCTCTGTCGTCGTTGCGGCCCACGGGACAGCATCGTAGTCGGCAAACGGCGTACAGCGCGTGCGCGTTACAGGTCGGGTTCGGTTGCCGCACGATCGAGTCGTGTGACCTGAACGACGCGCCGCCGTGATGGTTTGGCACCCGTCATGAGACTCCTGTCGACCATCATGAGGACCTTGCCAACCGGAAGGACCCAGTCGTGAGCGCACTACGGACACGGGGCCTGATCGGTGCGACGTTTGTCGTGGCTGTTCTCGGGCTGACCGCCGCCTGCGGTTCCGAGAACGCCTCGCCCCCGCCCGCCGCCCAGCCCACCGGTACACCGACCAGCAGCACGCCGACCCCAAGCACGCCCAGCACTCCCAGCGGTACCCCGAGCATGGACTGCCCCGACACCATCGCGGCGGTCAAGACCGCCACCGACAAGGTGGCCTGGGGGACCGGGACGGCCAAGTCCCTGTTCCAGCCGGTCTCCGTGACGATCTGCCAGTACGACGAGGCCGCGGCCGGCCAGACCTACGCCAACGTGACCACCAAGCGCACCGCAGCGCAGGCGACCCAGCTGTTCGGGCTGGTCAACGCGGCGCCGCCGGTCGCGAAGAAGCCGGGTTTCTGCACCAAGGAGCTCGGACCGACCTGGGTCCTGCGGTTCACCGACAACGACCGCGGCGTGCTCTCCGTCACCGTGGAATCCTTCGGCTGCCGCCGCCTGGTCGCGACCTCGCTGGAAGGCCAGGGCAAGCCCGGCGCACTGCCGGCGCCGCGCCAGGCGACCCCCGAGCTGATCAAGTCGCTCGGCCTGCGCTGACCCTGCGCCGGACGCGCCCCCCGAAGCCGTCCGGACCGGGTCACACCCGCGGTCCAGACCGGTTCACCCCGGTCTGGACCGCCCGGTGACACTCAGCAACTGAAGGCAGCCTCAAGCCGGCACGGTGAGATCAGACTGTGCGGCAACCAATGCAGCACCTGTGCAGCACTCTGAGCATCTCGATGCATCTAATAGATGTGAGGTGTTGTACGCCCAGCCGGGGAGTGGCGAGTGGAGTTCGAGGAGTACGTGTCCGCGCGCGGACAGGAACTGGTGCGGCTCGGTTTCACCGTCTCCGGCGACTACCAGCGAGCCGAGGACCTGGCCCAGATCGCGCTGATGCAGGCGTTCCGGTCCTGGCGCAAGGTGCGCAAGGCCGACGACCCGCATCACTATGTACGGCGGATCCTGGTCAACGAGTATCTGTCGATGACGCGCCGGCGCTCGTTCACCGAGGCGCCGACGGCCGACGTCGACCCGCACAGCACGGTGCCCGATCCCGCCACCGGCATCGTGGATTCCGACGACCTCTGGCATGCCCTGCAGGAGTTGTCGGCCCGGGAGAGGGTCGTTCTGGTGCTGCGCTACTACCAGGACCTGGACGACCGCACGATCGCCGAGTTGCTCGGCATCAAACCGTCCTCCGTCCGGGCGACGGCCAGCCGCGGGCTGGCGACGCTCCGGAAGACCAGACAGACCAACCGTGTTGATGAGAGGTTGTCGTGAGTAACACCGATCTCGAGGATGAGCTGCGCGGGACACTGGACCGCGCCGCGGCCTCCGTGCCGCAGGCGACCGGTCTGTCCGACCGCGCCGCGACCGGCGTCCGTGAAGCCCGCCGCCGTAGCTGGATGATCTCGGGTGCGGCAGCGGTCGCAGTGGCCGCGGTCGCCGTCACCGGCTTTGCTCTCACCGGCGGCAACACCCCGGAGCAGCCACCGGTTGCCGCCGGCGGAGCCCCCCAGAGCACAGCCCCGACGACGACTGCGGTCCAGCCGCTCTCGGCCAAATCCGTCGCCGGCACGTGGCGCGCAACCCAGATCACCGGCACGAAGGCACTGAAGTCGGCCCGGCCGGACGACCCTGTCCTGGTTTTCAAGGCGGACGGCACCTGGTCCGGTTCGGACGGGTGCAACGGGTTGCAGGGCACGTTCACCATCGGTCAGCGCGGTGAATTCGCCGCGACGAGCGGCCCGCAGCACATGATCGGCTGCGAGAACGTTCCGCACACCGGTGTGCTGCAGTCCGCCAAGCGGATCGCGGTCACCGAGGACACGCTCACGTTCGCCGCCGCGGACGGACACGAGCTTGCGAGATACGCTCGCGCACGGTAGTCAAATTTGCTTGCGGACGGTGATCACCTATTGACTGAGCGGAGTCTCTGCGCGGACGATTGACCGAGGTCGTCCACCGATGAAGGAGCCCTGTGCGACTCTCAGCCACCGTCCCTTTGCTGGCCCTTGGCTCAGTCTCACTCCTCGCAGTCGGTCTCGCCCCCACTGCGGCGGGGCGGCCACAGGCTGCTGCCGCGACCACCGCAGCAGCCTGTTCCCACGGCGGCCCGAGTGTGAGCGCCGCCGCGGCGAAGCGGCTGTCGCAACCGACGTCGACCAAGGATCCGCGCCCACTCGGCGAGACCATGGGCGAAGGCATCGGCATCGCCGTCCGCTCACTGGAGCCCCTCGACGCGACCGGCCGCCCGAAGTCCGGCCTGCCGTACGGGCTGGGCCAGGGTGTGATCGGCGTGATCGGTACGGCGACGACCGGCTACAAGGTCGTCGTCGACACCAAAGTCCTGAACGAGAAGAAATACCGCGCCGCCCTCGCCAAGAACATGCCGGCCGCCGGCAAACAGATGGTCGGCTTCGAGCCCAGTTGCCGTTCGGCCAAGTCCATCGCCGACGCGTGGACTACGGTCGGCGCCCGCGCCTGGTCCGACGACGCGAAGCGCACCACCTTCGGTGCCGACCTCGACCCGGTCACCGAGAACATCCAGGTCGAGTACGACGAAGCCAGCACCTCCGCCGAGTCCATCGCGGGCCTGCGCGGACTGACCGGCGTACAGGCGATTGCAGGTGGTCTCGAGCGGACCTCCCGACTGAGTGACACCCCGAAGGGCGGCCACTGGGGTGGCGCCCGCATCTCGTCCAGCGCGAAGAACTGCTCGGCCGGCTTCTCCGTCGTCCGCCGTTCCGACGGCAAGCGCGGCTCCGTGACAGCAGGCCACTGCGGCGGCGTCGGCACCACCTGGAAGTCCGGCTCGCACTTCTACGGCACCACCTCGGTCCGCACCAACTACCCCGACTACGACCAGTCGCTCCTCACCGGCAGCAGCTACGGCGCGCGGATCTGGACCGACGGCCCCGGCGACTCCGCCTCCAAGCGCACCGTCACCGGCGGCGCCGACCCAGGCGTAGGCACCGTCGTCTGCCAGTCCGGCAGCTTCAGTACGTCGCTCTGCGGCCTCACCGTCCGCTCCACCTCAGCCAAGTACTGCGACGTCGACGGCTGCACCACCTACGTCATCCGTGCCACCCGCGGCGGCCAGATCGCCATCATCGGCGGCGACTCCGGCGGCCCCGTCTACAGCCGCCCCAGCTCCACCACCGCCACCATCCGCGGCATCACCTTCGCCGGCGCCGGCTGCGCCTCCTCCCGCTGCACCACCCTCTACGCCGAGCGCTACGCTTCCATCTCCGGCCACCTGGGAGTCCGCGCCCTCACCGGCTGACCGCTTAGCGGATGTCGTTGTCGGGGTGATCCGTGTCGTAGCTGTGGCGGGCCTCGGCGATAGTTGCCCGGTTGTCGAGAGACCAATCGGCCAGTGCCTTGACGAGATGGGTCAAGCTCGTGCCTGTCTCGGTCAGCCGGTAGTCGACCTGCGCCGGAACCGTCGGATAGACGGTGCGCACCACCAGTCCGTCCCGCTCCAGCCTGCGCACCGTCAGCGTCAACATCCGCTGGGATATCCCGTCGATGGCCCGTTGCAGCTCCCGGAACCGCCGTACACCGTTCGCCAGTTCGACGATGACCAGGACAGACCACTTGTCTCCGACCCGGTCCAGAACCTCGCGGATCCCGCAATCAGGGTGACCAACCTTCCCGCAGGGATCGAGCTCGGCAGCGTCGGCGGTTACCTCGGTGTGCCTCACTGACACGAAACTGCCTCCTTGTGGGACGAGTGATCGGACGTCGAGTATCTCCAGGGTAGTTACTGATGAGAACCAACCTGTGAGGACGGCAACTTTCTATGATCATGGTGACCGGAGCAAGCGGACAGCTCGCATCACTCACGCTGGCACAGCTGGCTGAGCGAGGAACTCCAGCCGTCGGAGGCACTCGCACCCCGGCAGACGGACAGCGCCTCCTCGACTTCGACGATCCCGCCACCCTCGACCTGGCCGGCATCACGACCCTGGTCCTCGTCTCGGCCGGGTACGCCGAGGACGACCTGGTCATTGCGCGGCATCAGGCTGTACTCGAAGCCGCGATCCGGGACGGCGTGAGTCACGTGATCTACACCAGCCTCACCGGCGCCGGGGATCATCTCGCGTTCGCGCTCGCCCACCGAGCCACCGAGCAGCTGATCAAGACCAGCGGCCTCCCCTGGACCATCCTCCGCAACGGCCTGTACGCCGAACTGTTCGGCGCCCTGATCGCCTGGAGCCCCGACGGCCTGGAATCGGCCTTCGGCTCCGGCCGCCTCTCCGCAGTCGCGCGAACGGACCTGGCCGAGGTGACAGCCACCATCGCCCAGGCCCCCGACGTACATGCCAACACCACCTACGACCTGGTCGGCGACCCAATCAGCGCCGACGACGTCGCCACCCGGCTAGGAGTCACCCACCGAACACTCGGCCTGGCCGAGTACCGCTCCCGACTGCTCTCCGACGCGACCCTGCTGCCGTTCCAGCCCGCAATGCTGACCTCGATCGCCACCACCACCCGCCACGGCTTCCTCAACACCTCCAGCCCCGACCTAACCTCGCTCCTGAACCGACCACCCACAGACCCAATCACCATCGCCGCCCACACCGCCAAAGCACTCTCCGCTAAGCTGTCCCCCGCAGTGCGCCCCCATAGCTCAGGGGATAGAGCGTCGGTTTCCTAAACCGTGCGTCGCAGGTTCGAATCCTGCTGGGGGCACCGAAAAGGGCCCTGACCTGCACACAAGCAGATCAGGGCCTTGGCCGTTCTGGGCCGGTTACCGGTAATGGATTTATGACCGGCTAGAGCGCGTCCGCGGCACGAGCGTTACCGCGTCCCATCTGCCGCTGGAACGACGGGCTCGGCATACGCTCGAAACACATCACGGTTTCCCGACGAGTGGGAGTACGGGCGGAGTACGGGCAGCGACGTGTGCCGGCTGGGTTCTACGGTGCTGTGCAGTAGCCCCCCTCTGAGAGGAAAGTCAGGATGTTCCGCGTCGTTCGTTCCACCCTGCTTGCTGCCGCGCTCGTCATGGGGGCGCTCGTCCCCACCGTCGGGAACACTGCTCCCGCGGCGGCGGCCGTGCAGAACAAGGCCTACCTCAAGCTGGTTTTCAACTGTGGGCGCGTGGGAGATGTGTCGGTGACCATCGAGGGCCCCGGCGTCCGGTCCGGCGCCCGTGACAAGATCGGCACCTACTACTTCCAGGGCCGAGGCGGCATCTACATCGTGAAGCGACTCTCGAACGGCCGGATCGCCCCGAAGACGGCATACCTCTCGGTGCGCGCGGGCACCACCCGGACTGTGTTGGTGTGCAACTCCAACTGGGCGTGAGCCTGCCGCCAGGCCGTCCCAGGCGGCCAGAGCACAGGCGACAACTCTGCTATAGAAAACCTCTAGCCGACTAGGGTACTTTGGTACTTGACCACCTTAGCTAGGGTCAAGACAGGGGATGCTGAGATGGCTAACGCACCGATCAAGGTCGATCCACGCACAGACCAGCTGATCACTCAGACAGCGCACTTCCTCGGCACATCCAAGAAGGATGTCGTCGACGTAGCAGTTCGCGAGTACATCGAGAACCATCGCGAGCAGATCCACCGCGGTGTGCTCGACGCACTCGGACAGCTTGACGGCACTACCGCAAGCTCTGTTCGCCTGCTCGCGAACTTGACGCCCGGCGAGCTTGCCGACATCGGCGGAGTCGATGAGCCAAACTAGCTGAATCATGCTCTGGGGGGAGACCACATGCAGCGAGACTCAGCTATGAAGGCACCACTGCGATGACAGTCAGCGAGAGCGGCGGTGTGCGCCCGACGAAGAAATGCCTGTCCGAGATCGGCATGGCATTTCCAGTGGTGAACCAGCCACTGCTTCCCATCAGTCACCCACTCATCGAGAAGGCTCAACGGCTACCGGCCGAAGCTGAGGCTGGCGGCGCCGAGCCGATACTTGCCTTGAACGATCGAGCTTGGTTCAAGGTGAAGATCGCGGTGCACCGTGGGGCGGCGACGAAGCTCAAGCCGGAAGACACCGAGGATCCAAAGCTTCTGCAGCAAGAGAACGCGTGGTGGTGGATCTGCGCGGCCGGCGAGAGGAAGGCAGACAGCAAGTCTGACTTCTACAAAGCGATCGAGGCCGAGGCTAGCCGCGCCCACAAGAAGATCGCGGCCGAGACAGGCGGCGGCGCTGATGCCAAGAAGGTGAGTACTCAGCACCTGCTGCCGCAGGAGATCGACTACAAACGACTGCGCGGCGAAATCGCCTTCCAGGTGTCGGATGGTATCCGGCGCCTGACCCGCCGGTTGATCTACATGTCATTGACGAGCGGCAACATCGTGACCGCAGAGCTCACTGGACATCTGCTGAAAGCCTGCGTGCGAGCAGCGGACCAAGAGGCCTACCTCGCGATTGTCGCCGAGGGCTTCATCGATCCCAATATCCTCGCAGTGGTCCTGGATTCGGTACCGGATGTGTCCGCCGAGGATTGGCAGGTCGAACCGGGCGGGGCGATGGGCGTAACACCCGCCTACGGCCAGATCGTCTACTCCACTGTCATTCCACCTTCATCGCAGGCGAAGATCATCGCGCTCTTCGGCGACGAAGAAAGCTAGCCTCAGCCCTCATCGAGTCCCATGGACACAGGACACAGGCACACACCGAAGGCCGTTGGAGACCGGCTGCGCAGGGCTTGACTCTGTAGCTGGGTCCAGGGTTCAGCATGGAGGTATGCGAACCAGCGAGCTGGCCGGCCAGGCCGGAGTGAACACGGAGACGCTGCGCTACTACGAGCGCCGCGGGTTGCTCACCGAGCCGCCCCGCACATCGGGCGGCTACCGCGACTACCCGTCCGCGGCGGTGGAGCTGCTGCGGCTCATCAAACGCGCCCAGGAGCTCGGCTTCACCCTCGACGAGGTCGATGAACTGCTGCATCTGGACACCGGCGGACCCGACAGCTGCGACGCTGCCCGGTCACTGGCCGAACATCGCCGCGCCGACCTCGCGGACCGGATCCGCGACCTACAACGCATGCATGACTCGCTCGCCGAGCTGGTCGTGACCTGTGACCTGCCCCGCGCCGACCGCAGATGCGCGCTGCTCGATGCCCTCGACCACCGCCCGGAGGCGACCTGATGAACCTCGAGGTCCTGCACGTCCCCGACTGCCCGAATCTCGCACCCATGCTCGAACGGCTCGCCGAGGTCACCGACCTGCCCGTAGACACCCGCCTCATCGACAACGACGCCGACGCCGCCCATTTCGGGATGGCCGGCTCGCCGACCTTGCTGGTCGACGGCATCGACCCGTTCACCGCGCCTGGTACCTGCGAATGCGGGGTCTCGTGCCGCCTCTACCGCGACGAGACCGGCCGGATCGTTCCCGCGCCCTCGGCCGAGCAGTTGCGTGACGCACTCGCCGCAGCCGGCCGGCCGAAGGAGCCCGGTGAGGTCCTGAGTGCGTGGCGGACCCGCGCCCAACCTCTGGATCCTGTCGAGACGACAGTTCACCAAGCCATCCTGCACGCCTTCGCTGCCAGCGGGCAGCCTCCTGCGGCTGGAGACCTCGATCCGGCCACGGCCGGCAGCGGCCGCACGACGCGTGAGGTACTGCAGGCGTTGCATGACGCCGACGCGATCCGGCTGGCCCTGGACGGGCAGATCGCGCTCGCATACCCGTTCTCGGCGACGCCCACCAGGCACCGGGTCCGGATCGACGATCAGATCGACGTCTACGCGATGTGCGCGATCGATGCCCTCGGCATCGGTGCCATGGTCGGCCGCGACACAAGAATCGAATCGGTCGACGTCACGACCGGCCAGCCGATCACCGTCACCACGACTGCCGGGAACAGCAGGTGGAAACCCGAGGGCGCGGTGGTGTTCATCGGCGCCACCGCCGGCGGCGGCCCCTCGGCCGACTGCTGCTGCGACTACCTGAACTTCTTCATCGACCCCGCCGCGGCCGAAGCCTGGACCACCGGCCACCCCGACGTCCCCGGGCAGATCCTCAATCCGCCCGAAGCCGAGAAGCTCGGGGCCCGCCTCTTCGGGCACCTCCTCACATGAGCCACCCAGCCGTCACTGCCATCGCTGTCCGGGCACGATCTTTCCCGACAGGAGAAACACTGTGACCACCAGCGTTGAGATCGAGCGCCTAGTAATACTCATGCAGGCTCAATTCAGGCTGCCCGACCCCGCACCGGTTTACCTTCGACGGCCGCAGCGTCTACGCGTTCTGCGCCAGCGACACCTTCGAGTTCCCGGTCATCCTCGGCAAACCCGGCCTGGTCGAATCCAGCTGCCCGGCCACCGGCCAACCGATCCGTGTCGAACTCACTCCCAACCCAACCCCACAAGCCAGGTGGATTCGGCTGGAGTGGTACGGGCGGAGTACGGGCAGTGGTGTGGCGGGGCCAGTCAGCAGACTGCATTGGTCCGCACCCTCGCTCGAGTACCAAGGAACTACATGACCTCGCTCAACCGCCGGCAGTTCAACCGGGCGCTTGTCGCCGTCCCCGCCGCCACTCTGGTCGGCACGGGCGTCGGCGTACTCGCCTCACGCGGGGCGTCGGCCGCGCCTGCCGACTGGAACGCGCATCTTCTTGCGGGCGTGCCGGGCAACCCCGGCCTCAAGCACCAAACGAGGGCTGGAGATGGCACCTGGCAGCCGAGCTGGGAGGAGGCCAGCACTCCTGACGCCGCGCTGTTCAGCCTCTCCTGCGCCGGGATATCCAAGGACCTCCACGTGGTCGCATCCGTCGACGGCAATACTGTGAGCCACTGCGCCAGGCGCGGTTCCGACGGTTCCTGGACGGCGTTCAGGCCCATCCCCTTGCAATCGGGCCCCACCGGCGCGCCCGGCGTCGCGGTAGCTTCCCTCGGAAAGGCGCTGCACGTCTTCGGGTGTTCCGAGCGTGGCAAAATCCTTTACCACACCGTCCGCGACGCAGACGGGAACTGGCAGCCCAGTTGGGTGACTCTCCGAACCTTCGGGACCCTCATCAGCCAGGTCGCCACCGCCCGGGTCGGTACGACGATCGACACCGCGGTCGTCACTGATGGCAATCTCTTCCACGCCATTCGAGCCTCGGACGGAACCTGGAGCAACTGGGGCAATATCGAGAGCGCAGCCGGTCAGATCGAGAACGGCGTTCTCGAGGTGGCCTTGGCAGGAATCGGCTCGCAGCTCCACGTCGTAGCGCTGAGCAGTTCCATGGACGCCTACCACGCCATCCGCCGAGCGGACGGATCCTGGCAGCGGTTCAGGAAGGTGACCGCTTTCGCCAACTACTCGCCTTATTCCGTCAGCGCAGCCAACGTCGGCGGCGAGCTGCAGGTCGCGATCATCGACTGGGCAGACTCCCAGCAGATCCTCAGACACAACATCCGCCGTGCCGACGGCTCCTGGACCCCAGTCAGGAGCATCCCGGGCACCGGCCTGACCGGCCGCACGGGAAACCTGGCCTTGGCCGGAACCCTCTAGTCCGACGGCCCTAAGGGCTGACCCGCCTCAGGGCCATGTCGCCGTACCGCCGGGCGACCTCGCTGAATGCCTGCTTGGGGCGGTGGGTGCCGTCTTCGGTTACTGCGATGACACCGAAGCCGGCTTTGTCGAGGTCGAACTCTGGAGCATCGCGGTGCGGGAAATCGGGCATGGCGTAGGTGAAGACGAAACAGCCGTGCACGCCTTCCGCGTCGTACAGGTCGATGAGTTCGGCGAGGTAGCGGGCCTGGACGGTCTCGTCGCGCGGGTGGTCGGCTCGGATGCGGGGTGGATCGGCGAACCAGTTGACGATCTGGAAGGAGCCGGCGCCGCGGAGGTCGGCGCCGGTGAAGGCGCCGCAGCCGAACTCGGTGATCACGACGGGCTTGTCGTTGTCGCGCACCAGGGTACGGACGCGGTCCAGGTACGTCGTGTGGTTGCGGCGGCCGCGGTAGAGGCTGACGCCGACCAGGTCGAACGGCGACCAGTCGACCTGCTCCCAGCTCGCCGCACCGTAGGTGACGGGGCCGTGGAAGCGCGCCCGTGCAGTGGTCGCGGCTGCGGCGAGGAGTTTGTGGAGCCGTCGATCGATCCGGTGCCGCAGTAGACCTCGGAAACGCAGAATGAGCTTGAGGCGCAGGAACGAACGCGGTCCGGGGACGATACCTGGAGTGGTGTGGGAGAACTCGCTGCCGACGAGGAGGGTCACCCGATCCGGGTGTGCTCGGCGCAGTTCCTCGGCAACCTCGGCCACGGCGTTCAGGTGCTCGAGCAGCTGTGCCTGCGGCATTTCGGGAACATTGGGCCGGATGTAGACGCCGAGACCGACCTCGAGCGCGATGCGGGCAGCATCGATCAACTGCTCGCCGTCGCTGTCGATCAGCATCACCGTGGTGCAGTGCAGTTCCCGGGCGATGATCTCGAGGTCGCGTCGTACCTCATCGGCGTCCTCGCCGACCAGGTAGGAGATCCCGCGGATGTTCAGCATTCACTCGGCTCCTGATCTGCTCCCGCGTGGGGGCGGGAGCAGATCGAGGTGGACGGTCAGCGGCCGGTGGCTTCGCCGAACTTGTCCGTGGCCTGGTCGGTCAGGCCTTCGGTGGGAAGGTCGATGCCGGTGGCGCCGGTGACCTGGTCGCCGAAGGCGTTGGCCTGGTCCTGGGCTGCTTCTGCGTGGCCCTGGGCCTGGTCGGCCAGACCCTCGGTGGCCTGGGTGGCCTGGTCGGCGACGCCGCTGACGTCCACGCCGGTGGTTTCGGCGATTTTGTCGGTGGCGCCGGACAGGTCGATACCGGTGGCCTCGGTGACCTTGTCGGCCGCGCCGCCGAGGAGCTCGGTGGCCTTGTCCTTGAGGGAGTCGAAGATGCCCATGAGGGAGAACCCTTCAGTCATTGTTGGCTAGGAGGGAATCACCCAGCGTAACAAGAGGCTCCAAAGCCCGGATCAGGGGACAATCGTCGGGTGAAGAAGCCCGAGACCGATCCCGTGATCGCGCGCAACCGGAAGGCGGCCCACGAGTACGAGCTGGGTGAGTCCTGGGAGGCGGGGATCGTGTTACAGGGTATGGAGGTGAAGGGTCTCCGGGCCGGCCGGGCATCGCTCGTCGGCGGCTTCGCGCAGGTCGAAGACAGCGAGATCTGGCTGCACGGCGTACACATTCCGCAGTATTCGCAGGCGCGCTGGTTCGAGGGTGGTTCGCGCCGCAAGCGGAAGCTGCTGCTGCACCGCGCCCAGATCGACAAGATCGAGCGCAAGGTGAACGAGAGCGGCCTGACCATCGTCCCGGTGAAGCTGTACTTCAAGGACGGTCGCGCGAAGGTCGAGATCGCCCTCGCCCGCGGCAAGAAGACCTGGGACAAACGCCACGCCCTCGCCGAACGCGAAGCCACCCGCGAAACCGAACGCGCCCTCCACCGCCGCCTCAAAGGCCGCCCGGACTGATCGGCTGCAGAACAGGGCTCCGGACCTCAGGGCGAGGTCCGGAGCTCTGGTGATTTCGTTAGTTGCGGACCCAGAGTTCGTAGTCGTCCCAGGGGGCGGGTGAGCCGTTGAGACAGGCGTAGGCTGCGATCCAGCCGAGCCTGACTCGCTCAGCGCCGACTGCCTTGCAGTCGTTCAGGTAGGTGTAGTACTCGCCGGTGAAGTAGTAGTCACCACTCACCGCGGCGGGCGCGGAGGCGGCGACTGCTTGTACGGGGGCGGTGATCAGTGCGGCTGTTGCGGCTACGCCGGCCAGAGCGATCGCCAGTTTTCTCTTCTGCATGAAGCCTCCTTGTCGTTTCGGACGACTCTAGGAAGCGAACGGGTCACCGGCCTAGTCCGGAAAGGAGGCCTTCGGCTGTGGCTTGATGACGGTGGAATCCGGAGGTGCGGGCGGCCTGGAGGGCTTCGGTGGCCAGGGCTTGGGCTGTGGTCGGACGGGCGGTGGCCTGGTGGGTGGCTGCCAGGCCGAGGAGGGCTTCGAGTTCGGTGTAGGTGATGCGGTTGGTGCGCGCGGACTGGAGGCCGAGGGTGAAGTAGTGCTCGGCCTGGGTGTGGTCGCCTTGGTGGAGGTGGACGGCGGCGAGCATGGTGAGGGTGGCGGTTTCGGCGCGGGGGTTGGCAATGGCTTGGGCGATGGCCAGAGCGTCCTCGGCGAAGGTGAAGGCCTCGGCGACGTCGTTGCGGTCCAGGTGGATCGCGGCCAGGGTCTCCAGGGCGCTCGCTTCGCCGGCGCGGTTGCCGGTTTCGCGATGCAGGGCAAGACCGGCAGCCGCGCAGGACTGAGCCTCGTCGAGATTGCCCAGGTGGCGATGCGCAGTGGCCAGGGAGTTGAGGCTGAAGGCTTGCTCGGGCGGTGAGGCCTGCGACCCGAGAACCCGCGTGTGCTCTTGTACGGCGTCCTCCATCCTTCCCATCTCCACGTGCAGCGCACCCAGGTTGGCGCGGATGGTGGTCTCGGCAAACTCGTTGCACTGGGCAACATCCAGGGCGGCCCGGAGGCGGTCGTAGGCCTGGGTGAGATGACCGAGCTCGCGATGGACAGCACCCAGATTGATCAGTACGCCGACCTGACGCCGCGCGAGACCGGCCTTCGCACAAGCGGCAACCACCTGCTCGTACTGCCGGATCGCCAGCTCGTAGTCGCCGAGACTCCAGTAGTGATCACCAAGGCAGTGCCGGGCAGCCGCAGCAGCCTCCAGGTCATCGCCGGCTGCGGCAACCGCCGCCTCGGCGACCGTCAGCCACTCCGGATGGCAGCGGCGGGCCCAGAAGTAGCCGCGCAGCTGGTCGCACAGCCGCCAGGCAACACCGGCAGGACCGTGCTCGGCGGCGTACAGCGCGGCAGCGACCAGACTCTGCCGCTGCGCATCCAGCCAGGCGAGCGCCTCACTGCTCCCGTCGAACTCCAGTCCAGGCAGGACCTCCGCGAGCGGCTGGGTGATCCGCGCCATCCCCGACCCCATCGTGACAACGGCCGCCTCGGTGTCCTGCAGGTAGCTGCCGAACAACCGCCCCAGCGCAGCCGCACGATCCGCAACGGACTCAGCAGCGACCTTCTCCACGGCGTACCGACAGAGCAGGTCGTGCATGGCGAACTGCCCCGCGGCCCGGCGCTCGATCATGCTCGCGGACACCAGTACGTCGAGCACCGCGTCAGCCCGTTCGGGGTGCAGGTCGAGCAGCGCGGCCGCCGTACGACGGGTGAAGCCGTTGCCGGGGACTAGTCCGAGCAGCCGGAACAGCCTTTGTGCCAACGGATTCAGCGGCTCGTAAGACGAGTCGAAGACAGCCCGGACCGCACTCGGCTCGTCGTCGACGGCGAGCATGT
The DNA here is from genome assembly GCF_004348455.1 of Kribbella albertanoniae. Taxonomy (GTDB): domain Bacteria; phylum Actinomycetota; class Actinomycetes; order Propionibacteriales; family Kribbellaceae; genus Kribbella; species Kribbella albertanoniae. The sequence goes on along the minus strand of NZ_SMKA01000051.1, from coordinate 11,720 downwards.
CGAGGGTCTGCACACTGGCCAAGTCAGCGACACAGTCCGCGATCGAGCCGTCCATCCCGGCGACCCGAGCGGCCGCCAGTCGCAGTGCCAGCGGAAGGTGTGCACACACCGCACCGAGCTGCGCGACCGCGGCTGGTTCAGCTTCAGCGCGATCTGCGCCGAGAAGCCGAATCAGCAACTGCTGGGTGTCGTCGGATGTGAGCCCACCGATCACATGCGCGCGGGCGCCATCCAGCGCAACCAGTCCGGTCAGCCGGCGGCGGCTGGTGACGATGGTGAGACAACCAGGCTCCCCCGGCAGCAACGGACGGACCTGCTCAGCAGAACCCGCGTTGTCCAGGATCACCAGCACCCGACGCCCAGCGAGCTTCGAGCGGTAGCTCGCCGTCGCCGCCGGTACGTCGGTAGGAATCCGTTCACTCGGTACGCCGAGCGCGCGGAGGAACGACGTCAGTACCTCGATCGGAGTCGCCGGATCCTGCGTGCCATGCCCGTGCAGATCGACGTACAGCTGCCCGTCGGGGAACCGGTCCGCCACCCGATGCGCCCAGTGCACGGCCAGTGCGGTCTTGCCCATCCCGGCGGTGCCGACCAGCGCCATCACGGTCATCGTCTCCGCAGCACCCTGCGACTCGAGCCACGCCAGCTCGTCGGCACGACCAGTGAACGCCCAGACGGTCGGCGGCAGTTGTCGCGGCGGTGTCCACGAACTGACGGCCACCGGCGCAGTGACGGCGTACTCGAGCTTCGGATCAGAGCGCAGTACCTGCTGATGTAGTGCACGCAGCGCAGCACCCGGTTCGATCCCCAGGTGCTCGTCCAGCAGCCGGTGCACCTCCTGGTACGCCGCCAACGCCTCGGACTGCCGGCCGGACCGGTACAGCGCGAGGATCCGCTGCCCCCAGAGCCGCTCGCGGAACTCGTGCCGCGAGGTCAGCACAGCAAGCTCGTCAGCGAGCGTGCCGTGCTGCCCGAGCTCGAGCCGGCCATCGATGCATTCCTCCACTGCAGTCAGTCGCAGATCCTCCAGCCGGGCGATATCCGGCCGTACGGCGTCCGGCACCGGCAGCCCGTCCATCACCGGCCCTCGCCAGTACCCGGCGGCCTGCGTCAGCCGCTCCACCGCGAGCGCATGCTGCCCTTCGGCCTGCGCCCGCCGCCCCTGCTCGACCAGCCGCTCGAACGACAGCAGGTCGATCGCATCGGCATCAGCGGTCAGCAGATACCCACCGGGACGCGTTTCGAGGACCAGTCCGGCCTGCATGAGTCGCCGCAGGTTCGACACGTACGACGTCAGGTTGGCCGGCGCGGATCGCGGTGGATCGCCCTCCCACAGCCCGGCCAGGATCGCGTCCTTCGACACCAGCGTGTTGACTCGCAGCGCCAGCATCCCGAGCAGCACTCGCTCCTTGACGCGCCCCAGCGCCTGCGGCCGGTCGTCCAGGTCCCGGACCTCCAGCGGTCCGAGCACTCGCAGTCGCATCTGGCCCCCAGCCGTCGCCACCGGTCGGTCTGTGCGAGCAGGTGTAGCACAGATGACAGCAGCGCCGGGAGTGGTTGCCAGAAACAACCACTCCCGTAAGTAACCAGAATGCTAGTGGCCCGAGTTCGAAGTTGCTTGGCAGTAGGCGGTGTTCAGGTGCGTGCATCGTGGTGGCGGAGAAGCAGCCTCGATGCTCTTTATCGTGGCTGTTTCTCCGGTGCCGCGAGGTGCGTGCCTGGGCGCCGCCTACGTCAAGGAACTTCGGACTCGGGCCACTAGGACTACCAGGTAGCGGCCGGCATCGTCAGTCATCTCCCCAGGTCTCGACGGACTTCGGTCGTTCCCAACCTGCCGGGGGCCGCCATACCCGCCGTACACAAACTCGTGTAGGCACGCGGGCGGGGAGTGCGGGTGTGACGTAGGGCGTAAGGTGGGGGTATCCGGAGTCGACGACATCCACCTTGCGGTGCCGGTTGTTCCGGCCACCCCGAGGGATGCGCCATGAAGGTTCGGTTCGAGTCCAGGTCCGCGTCGTGAGCGGGTTTCAGTCGGTATCGCGAGTGGCGGGTTTCGAGCAGGAGCCGACCACGCCGCGGGTGCGGCTGCGCGAGGCTGCGAACCGTGACCTCCCGCTGAACGGCGCCTGGTGGCCGCGGTCGGACGATCCGGTGACAGAGCTGCCGGGGCTGATCATGGCGCTGGACGAGCTCGGCGACGGCATCGTCACGCGGTTGCTGCTGCACCGGCCGTCGTGGAGTGCGCACCCGGCGCGGCTAACGGTGAACGGGCGCGTCGTCACCATGGGGTACTTCACGACCCAGCCGCTGAACCTGCTGATCGCCATGCGCGACTCCTACGGCTGGCGGCTCGATCTGCTGACCATCCCGCCCGGCACGCCGGAGGATGTCGCCGAGCAGGCGATGGTCCAGGCCAGTGCGGACGACAACGACGTACCCGCGCAGTTCGTCCTCTCTGGGATCGAGGCAGCGAGCAGTGAGTGACCTCCGCGGCGCTGATCTGGGCGATGCCTGCCGTCGGTCGAACGCGGACCACGACCTTTCCCACCTGTACGCCGCTGTCGTGTCGGCGCGCGTGGCTGAGCGGCTAGGCCGTGGCGCACGGCCGCCGGGTGGCGGCCTGCGCAGCAACGGGGACCGGCTCATGACAGCGCTGGTCGCCTACGAGGAGGCCCTGGAGCGCTACGGACTGCCTGTCCCGCCCGCGATTCGCGACGAGCTCCGACTGCGCCGCGCACTGCCGTAGGTCAACCACCGCTACGGGGTTTCGGGCCGCTGGAGCGCAGCGTGCCCAAGCGCGACAGCGCGTCGAACCAGAAGCGGGCGCCCGGCAGCGTGGCAAGAGCCATCAGGAGCCAGCCCAGCAGTGTGAGCAGGACGGCTCCCGCGCTCCCCATCCCGTGGCGCTCGAACCAGTTGCACGAGGCGTCCGGCAGTGAACAGGTCGCAGTGACACCCCACCCGATCGGTAGACCGGACGCACGGGCGTCACGGATCTGCTGACGCAGGTCGTCCAGACACTCCGCTGGCGTGCCTGCGCAGTTGGAGCTGACAGTGGCTTGGGCGACGACAGCGCCGCGCAGCGCCTCGTCGGTGTAGAGCGAGCGGGTCAGCTCGACGACGTTGACGTTGAAAACGACGACAACGATCGACGCGAGCGCCAGCGAGATCCACCGCACGTGCCGCTTGTACCAGCCGGAGACGCGCGCCATGTGATCGTCGTACCACTCCTCGATGCCGGCGCGGAACTTCGCCACATCCTCGCCCGCCTCGGCGAGCAGACCGAGCAGCGGTTGTTTCAACGGGTTCGAGGCGTCGAGTGCATCGACCTTCGCCCGCACCTCGGTGATCGTCGTAGTGCCGGTGGAGTCCGGGACGAGCACCCCGACCAAGGCGCGCGCGAACGAACGACCCGAGACGTACGACGGGAGACTCCGCCGGTCCTTGACACTCAGCTTCGCGTTCCCCGCGTTCGCCGGCGCCGCACCTTTGTCGGCCGACCGCGAGACCATCGGCTGCTCGACGATCCGCGTCACCATCGGCTGCACCGGCTCACCCGGTTTGAGCTCGGGCGCTTGCGACGTACGGCGAACCAGATCCGGCAACCGCAGCGCGAAATCACTCTTCCCGTCGACCAGCGACCGGATGCCACGCAGTAGGTACTCACCGCGCAACCCGATGTAGCGCGCGACCGCCTCGGTCAGCACGGAGACCAGTACGGAGAAGGCCGCGAACGCGAAGACGAGTCCGATGACGGTCTGCAGAATCAAGCTGTCCATGGCGGTCCTCACATCAGACGAAGGTCAATTGACGCACAGTGATCAGCCGCTCCACAACAGCGCACAGTAGGTTGGGGCCATGGCGTTACAGGTGGTTGTGGGGCAGGGTCCTGTTGGTACGGCGGTCGCGCGGTTGCTGGTGCAGCGCGGAGATCACGTGAAGCTCATCAGTAGGCGTGGCGGCGCTCCGGACGGCATCGAGGGCGTGGCGGCCGATGCAACGAACGGCGACGAATTGGCGCGGATCGCCGAGGGCGCCGCGACGATCTATTCGTGCGCAGGACCGCCGTACCCGCAGTGGGCCACTGACTGGCCGCCGCTAGGTGCCGGGCTGGTGCGAGCGGCCGAGCTCAGCAAGGCCCTGCTGGTGACAACCGGGAACCTCTATGGGTACGGCGAAGTCGACGGCCCGATCCGCGAGGACCTGCCGCTAAAACCGAACTCGGTCAAAGGTCAGGTCCGCACGCAGGTGTGGACCGACGCACTCAAAGCACACGAGGCCGGACGAATCCGGACCGCCGAAGTCCGCGGTTCGGACTATCTCGGCGCAGGCGCGATGTCGCCGTACAGCGTGCTTGTGTTGCCCAAACTCCTTGCAGGTAAGGCGGCTTCGATCCCCGCCGACCTCGACGCACCGCACAGCTGGACGTACGTCGGCGATGTCGCGCGGACGCTGATTGCCGTCGCCGACGACGACACCAAGTGGGGTCGCGCCTGGCACGTACCCAGCCCGGAACCACTGTCGGTGCGCGCACTCGCGACCCTGACCGCGGAACTCGCCGGTACGGCGCCGGCCCGGATCTCGTCGATGCCGTCGTTCGTACTGCGGCTGGGCGGACTCTTCAACTCGACCGCCCGCGCATCGATCGAGACGCAGTACCAATGGCGCCGTCCGTTCACCGTCGACAGCACTCCGGCAATGGTTGCCTTCGGCATCGAACCGGTCCCCGTGGCGGACGCCGTACGGGAGATGATCGAACTGAATCGCTCTACCGGGCGTCAGTAGTTGGAGGCACACCCTAAGCTGTGCGGGTTCGACGGGGATACCGAAGCCGGAAGGGCTGGGATGAGTTCGAGGAAACCACGTCGCTGGGTGCGGCGGCTGGTGGTCACGCTGATCGTGCTTGCGGTGCTCGCGGTTGCGGCCGACCGGGCCGCCGCCTGGGCCGCCGAGAACCGGCTGGCCTCGATGGCCGAGCAGCAGGCGGCGCGCTACGACCTGACCGCTCAGGACACCTCCGTCCAGATCGGCGGGTTCGGATTCCTGCCGCAGGTGGCGAAGGAGGAGTTCAAGTCGGTCACGATGACGATGACGAAACCGACCTTCTCCGAGGTGCCGGGCGAGAACCTCGAGGTGAAGATGACCGGCGTCCACGTCCCGCGGGCCGTGATCACCGGCGGCAGCGGCGCGTCGGTCACCGTCGACAACACCGACATCCGGCTGGCGCTCTCGCCGGCCGAGGTCGCGAAGCTCGCCGCCCGCGGCACCGGGCTCAGCGGACTCAAGCTGGAGGCTGTCGACGGCAAACTGCGGGCCAAACTGTCGGTGGGTGAGTTCGCCGTCGACGTCGCCGTCACCCCGACCGCGAAGAACGGCCGGGTCGCGCTGGCCGTCGACGAGATCTCCAGCGACGTGCCGGCGGTCGCCCGCGACCTGCTGAAGTCCCGGCTGGCCCGTGGGATCTCGCTGCCGAAGCTCCCGTACGACGCCACCCTCAAGGAGGTCGCCGTCGAGGGCGGCAACGTCATCCTGATCGCGACGGCGGCCAACCTGAAGCTGAGCACCTGACCGCACCTGCCCCAACTGAACGCCCACCGACCCCTAAGGGTTCGGTGGGTGTTTTTCATCCCTCAGAGGGGTTGGGTACCGATCGTTCGCGATATATCGTCGAAGTATCGGAGCTGAAGGATGGTGGATCGGAATGACGGGATCGGCGTACGCGGCCGGCTGGCCCTGGGCCCGCGCGGAGCGCAACTGTGACGACTTCTTCGAGAATCTCAAACGCGACCTGCACACCGCGATGGGCGGGCATCGCGGACATCGCGGACATCAGGGGTTCGGCGGTGGACCGTGGGCGATGTTCGGCGGACCACAGTTCGGGCCGCCGCCGTGGGGAGCGGGTCCGCGCGGACCCAAGGCCCGGCGGGGCGACGTGCGGGCCGCGATCCTCGCCGTACTGGCTGAGCAGCCGATGAACGGCTATCAGATCATCCAGGAGATCGCCGAGCGCAGCGGCGGCGCGTGGAAGCCGAGCCCCGGCTCGATCTACCCGACGCTGCAGCAGCTCGAGGACGAGGGCCTGGTGGCGGCCGACGCCGAGACCGGGCGGCGGACGTTCACCCTGACCGACGAGGGCCGGGCGTACGTCGCCGAGCACGCCGACGAGGTCGCGGCGCCGTGGGAGGCGATGAGCGCGCCCACGGAGTCCGACGACAACGGGCTGAAGCCGATGCTCGGTCAGGTGGCCGCGGCGATGTGGCAGATCGTCTCGACCGGCACGCCGGAGCAGCAGGCACAGGCCAAGGATGCGGTGGCTGAGCTGCGCCGGAAGCTCTACGGCATCCTCGCCGACGACAACAACGATCGAACATGAGCACACCACAATGGCAAGGCCCTGAGTGGTACGACGCAGCCGCGCGGAACCGGCCGCTGCGATCAGTGCGGTCGGCTCGGCAGGACCGGGACGACCGCGGTAGCCGGGCGGCGCGCCGCGCGGTCCGGATCGGGGACTCGGAGCGGGACCGCGCGGTGGAGTTGCTCGGTGAGCACTTCGTGGCCGGCCGGCTGACGCAGGACGAGTTCGAGGAGCGCAGCGAGACTGCGACCCGAGCCCGGTACGCCGATGAGCTGGAGCCGCTCTTCGAAGATCTGCCGGTGTCGGGTGAGTTGCAGGTGGCTCGTGCGCGCCACCCACAACAGTTCGCGATGCCGTCGCCGCTCTTCCTCGTGCTGCCGTTCCTGATGGTCGGCCTGGTCGTCACCGCGGTCACGCTGACCGCGCCCTGGCTGTTGTGGGGCGTGTTCTGGGTCGTGATCTTCAGCGGCATGCACCGCCGGCGTCACTTCCGCGGTCCCTTCCGCGGTCCGGGAAGAAACTTTTCCAGTTGATGTCAAAGCGCTCGTGACTGCTCCGACCGAGGGGTGTAAGCAAGAAACCCTCGGAAGGAGCAGGTCATGGGCAAGGTACGAGTAGCCAACTTCACGGTCAGCATCGACGGATTCTCGTCCGGGCTGGACCAGCGGATGGACGAGCCGTTCGGCGACAACAGCGAAGGACTGCACGCCTGGTACGAATCCGCGATGGAGGAGCGGGACAGCGGCCGTGGTGGCCCCGGAGCCGACCAGCTGCGACGGTTCCACGACCGGGCCGGAGCGACGATCATGGGCCGGAACATGTTCAGTCCGCACCGCGGTCCGTGGGCGGACGAGTCCTGGACGGGCTGGTGGGGCGACAACCCGCCGTACCATCACGACACGTTCGTCCTCACGCACCACGATCGTCCGTCGGTGACGATGGAGGGCGGTACGACGTTCCACTTCACCAGCGAGCCGATCGACGTCGTACTCGATCGGGCGAAGGCGGCGGCCGGCGACCAGGACATCATCATCGGCGGCGGCGCGTCGACCGTTCGCCAGTACCTGCTGGCCGGTCTCATCGATGAGCTCGACCTCGGCGTCTCACCGATCCTGATCGGCCAGGGCGAGCGTCTGCTGACCGACGACGTCGCGGCCGCGCTGCGCGAGTTCCGGGTGGTCAAGAGTTACCCGATCGGGAACGCAACTTTCTACAACCTCAGCAGGAGCTAGGGCACGCGGTTGAGCCACTCCTCGGTGCCGAACTTCGTTCCTACCAAGGCCTCGGCGCGGGCAACGGTGCCCGCGTCGATCGTGCCTTGCTGCAGGCCATAGCGACTGTTGAACGAAGCAAGCATTCGGTCGATCACCTCGGTCCGTGCTAGGCCGGTCTGACTGCGCAACGGGTCGACTCGCTTGTTGGCGCTGGTCGTGCCCTTGTCCGACAGCTTCTCGCGACCGATCCGCAGTACCTGCAGCATCTTCGTCGCGTCCATGTCGTAGGCCATCGTGACGTGATGCAGTACGGCGCCACCCGCGAACCGCTTCTGCGCAGCCCCCGCGATCTTGCCTGCGGGTGACGTGATGTCGTTGATCGGCTGGTACGTCGCCGCGATGCCGAGGTCGTTCAGCGCACCGATCACCCAGTCGTCGAGGAACGCGTACGACTCGACGAACGAGAGCCCGGACACCAGGGATTCAGGGACGTAGAGCGAGTAGGTGATCGTGTTCCCCGGTTCCACGAACATCGCGCCGCCGCCGGAGATCCGCCGTACCACCGTCACGTCGTTCTTCGCCGCGCCCTCGAGGTCGACCTCGTTGCGCACGGACTGGAAGCTTCCGATGATCACCGCATTGCGGTCCCACTCCCACACCCGCAAGGTCGGCGGCCGCTCCCCCGAGCCCACCTGCTCGGTCAGCACCTCATCCAGCGCCATCTGCAACGCAGGCTCGCGCGGCACGTCATGCACGAACTGCCACGCGTGATCGTGCCAACCAGTCGCGCCCGTCAACGCCCGCCGTACGGCAACCGCCACCGCCTCCGGCGAGAAGCCCACCATCTCAACGCCATCCCCGAGCACTCCACGCACCCGAGCCGCCACCTGCGCGGCCGGCGTCACCACTGGCAACCCGGCCAAAGCCCCGTTGATCCGCTCAAGCGCATCATCCGGCTCGAGGAAGAAGTCGCCACTCACTTGCGCACTCCGGACGTGGTCGCCGACCACCTCTAGATCCGCGACAACCAACTTCCCACCCGGCACCTTGTACTCACCATGCATACCGATCACAACCGCACGGCCGGACGGGATGTTCCGTCAGGTGGCGGGGGTGAAGGTGTAGGTGACCTGCAGGATGCGTTCGCGGACCGCCTCGACATCACCGTTGCCGTCGATCTCGTGCACGAGCCCGCGACCGCCGTACAGGGTGATGAGCGGGAGCGTCTGCTCGGCGTAGACCTCGAGGCGGCGCCGGATGACGTCCTCGGAATCGTCGGAGCGGCCCTGGATCTCGGCTCGCCGGAGCAACCGTCGTACGAGGGACTCGCGGTCGACCTGCAGCACGATGACCGCGGTCAGGTCGCGACCCTGGGTAGCGAGCAAGTCGTCCAGTACGGCGGCCTGGTCGAGAGTCCGCGGATATCCGTCCAGCAGGAAGCCGGAGCGGGCGTCCTCCTCGGCGAGCCGTTCGCGAACCATCGCATTCGTCACCTCGTCCGGGACGTAGGCCCCAGAGTCGACGTACTGCTGCGCGGTTCGGCCGAGCTCGCTGCCGGCGGCAACATGTGCCCGGAAAATGTCGCCGGTAGAGATCGCCGGGACGGCAACCTCGCCGGCCAGCATCCCGGCGTGGGTGCCCTTGCCGGCACCGGGCGGGCCCATCAGGACGACAGTCGTCACTGCGTCGCCTCCTGACTCTCGGTAAGTTTCCCTAGATTAGGGGAGCCAGGAGGTTTGCGGTACGGCGTACGTCACGTCCGCGTCGGCGCCGGAAGGGAATAAATCACATTGTTGCGCGGAGCTCGATGGTGTCCCCCGGGCCAGCGAACCGCCCGGCGATGGCCTCGGCGCGCTCCTGGGAGTCCACGTCGATCAGGAAGAACCCGGCCAGGTGCTCCTTCGCCTCCGCGTACGGCCCGTCGGTGGCGACCCGGCTGCCTCGATACAGCTTCGCGCCGTCGGCCGGGCCGAGCGCCTGCCCGGAGACGAGTTCGCCGGACTCCGAGAGCTCGGTCAGCATCTCGTCGAACTCCTTGCCCATAGCGGCCCGCTCGTCGGCCGGGATCGCCCGGCCGACCTCGGTGAAATCGATGGTCGGGTGACCCCACGGCTGCGGGTTGGAGTGGATCAGGATCACGTACTTCACGGCATCCTCCTAGGTTGTGTACCCGCGACGTCGGCGCCGCCGATCAGCCCTCGACATTCTGCGTCAAGAACTTTCGCCAGCCCCGGGACCTCAGCCGCGCGCCGCGCCACCCCGGCCAGCAGATCCGCCACCTGCACCCGCGGATCCAGCCGCGAATCAACCTGCCTCACCCCGGTCAACGGCGGCGGAGCCGGTACGACGGCCGCCGCGAGGTAGTCGGCCAATCGGGCGACGCGATGCGGGGTCAGCGCACTCTGCTCGTCGTGCACCACCCCAACCGATCGCTCCCCGGCACTCCAGAACAACGCAGTCTCGGCCAGCGCCGGTACCAGCGGTTCCAGCGGCGGCGGAATCGCCGGATCGTCCTCGATCAACCGCACCAACGTCTCCTCGACCCTCCGCCGTGAGAGCCCGTGGAGTTCCTCCGGCAGCAACCCGAAGAACCTGTCGATCGCCGCATGATCGAGCAGGCGTAGCCGCTTGGTCCGAGTCAGCACCAGGAACGAGTCCAGGAACTCGGTCCGCGACCGCAGGACGCTGACATCCAGCAATTGGGCCCGGCCGAGCTGAGTCCCGTCGCCGTACGACGGCTCCCCCAGGAACAGCTCGAGCACCCTCGTGGCGACGTACGACGTCTTGTCGATGACATGCACGTGTGCCCGCCCACCGAGCGCAGCCAGGAACCGCTTCAGGACCGGCCGCTGCTCGGGGCGGAGGAGCCGGTTCGACTTGTACTCCTTGGCGGTCCGCACCCGGATCCCGTTCAGAAGCTCAGCCGCCTCGGCCACCGTCAGGTCAACAGACGCATGCGTAATGACCGGCGCCACCGGATCGAGCAGATTGGATCCGGAGAACCCGGACTCGTCACACGCAATCTCAAGCTCAGGCATGAGCACAACAAGCTCCAACGCTGGACAACTGCACACCAGAACACCCGTCGCACCCGACAGGCGTGATCACACGGACACCCGCAGATCAGAAGGCAGCAGCAGCCTCAGCAAACATGCCCCCATCATCAACCAGCCCTCCCTTACTCACCACCCATTTCCCCCGTACGGCGGGGTCCCCGCCGACCGTTGCCGACGGTGCTCGCATCCACCTGCGGCCGAGCTGGTACGACGGGGGTCGCATCCACCTGCGGCCGAACCGGCACGGCAGGCATCGCATCCAAGCCCGGCCGAACCGGCACAGCGGATCGCCTGATCTTCCGGACTACGGCTGAGGCCGGCACATCAGGACGCCGGTTGGCCAACCCGCCGCGGTGGCGAACTTCTGCCTCCCATTTGATGGGTCAGCCCCAAGGCCGGCTAGTTAGGGCTGGCTACCACGGGTGCCCGCCGTCACAACGTCCGAAAGATCGGAGGGCCCGTCTCCGCCCCGTCGGACATTAACCACCGCCCACGACCAACGTCCGAAAAACCGGAGGGCCCGTCTCCGCCCCTTCGGACGTTAACCACGGCCATTGGCTAACCGCGACGGGCTCGGTTGACACCACCCGAGCCGCCTTAGCTAGCCGGCCTTGGGTCAGCCCACCGCGTTGTGGGTGAGCTAGCCGCATGCGGTGGGGTACACCCGCCACGCCGTGGTCAGCCCATCAAAAATGGGGACCGCGCGGTTACCGCGCATGCGGCGTACGGGCGGGTCTCGCAGTGGGCAGCGGCGCATCGATCCTGGGCTGGGGCGTTCGGTGGGCGCACCCGGCGTGGAGCTGGGGAGCATAGCCACCCGAAAACGACCGGTGGAACTCCCCAACCCTCGCCGGACGTTCACCCGTGCTGGGGCTGGGGAGCAGGACCACCCGAAAACGACCGGTGGAACTCCCCAGCGCTCGGCTCCCCGCGGCAACTGCCGATCATCGGAGTCGTACTGCCGAATAGAGGCTGTTGCAGAATCGGCGTGGCTGGTGCGTATAACCCGGTAGGTGTTCGATTATTGGGTGTGGCGAATGGGTATCGGCCGGTTGATCGTGGTCAGGGTTTCTTGTTGCCGCCGGACATGTCTGA
>NZ_SMKA01000518.1 GCF_004348455.1 Kribbella albertanoniae | reverse complement strand
CCCCCACGCCGACGCCCACCCCGGAAGGCACCCCGACGGGGACGCCGGAGGGCACGCCGACCGGGCAGCAGGCGCAGGCCGAGGACCCGGCGACCCCGCCGCCGTGCACCACGCCGACCCCGACCCCGGCCGGCCAGACCCAGCAGGTGGCTCCGCAGCCTGGTGACTGACCGCCCGCAAACCCCTTGTTCTGCACGTTTTCGTGCCGTTACCCGCCCTTGTTCGTGCGGGTCAAGGTGGGCCAGGTAACTTTGCACCGACTTGATGTAACTTTCCGGGGCATCGGTCGTTGAGCCGACTATGCGCCTAACCCGTAGTGGAAACCGTCGGGTCAAAATCATCATCGCGTCACTGTGCACAGTCCCGCTCCTGGTCGGGGCGATCGTGACAGTGGCTTCGGGTGGGGCCGGTGCCTCCGGCCAGCTCGCGACGGACAGTCCGGTTGCTCCCCAGCCTGGAGCCGGACTGAACAGCGGTGAGTTCGACGAACTGACGATGATCGTGCCGCAGCGTCCCGGAGTGGACGGCCGGCTCGGATCCGACAAACCCGCCCGTGCCGACGTTCCCGTGCAAGGGGCCACCGACGGCCGTTCCGTCGTCCGCCCCGGGCGTCCGGGCGCCGTCAACGGCATCCCCCGCGGGGTCTTCCCCGCCTACCGCCGCGCCACCGCGAATCTCGCCGTGGTCCGCCCGAACTGTGGCCTCACCTGGCCGTTGCTGGCCGGGATCGGCAAGGTCGAGTCCGACCACGCCAGCGGTGGCCGCGTCGACGTCGCCGGGACCACCCGCGGCAAGATCTTCGGCCCGATGCTGAACGGCAAGGCCGGCAACGGCAAGATCCCCGACAGCGACAAGGGCAAGTACGACGGCGACCTGACCTGGGACCGCGCCGTCGGGCCGATGCAGATCATCCCGCAGGTCTGGGCCGACTACGGCGCCGACGGCAACGGTGACGGCTTCCGCAACCCCAACAACGTGTACGACGCGGTCACCACGGTGGCCGTCTACCTGTGCGCCGAGGGCGACGACCTGAAGCGCCCCCGGGACCTGGTCGAGTCGCTGCTGCGGTATCAGCACTCCAAGGACTTCGTCGCCACGGTGCTGAGGTGGATGCGCGTCTACAGCAAGAACGCTGTCCTGATCCCGAACGAGAAGGGCCAGCTGTCGGTCCCGAAGCCGACCGGTAACGCCGAGCGCAAGGTCGACCCGCGCCAGGTCCCGGACGTGCCGGACGACACCAAGACGCCGACCCCGACGCCGACCAAGAAGCCGCCGACAACGCTGCCGTCGACGACGCCGGACCCGGTGGACGAGCCGACCAAGCCGCCGACGCACAAGCCGACGAAGCCGCCGACACCGAAGCCGACGCCGACCCCGACGCCGACTCCCACGCCGACGCCGACCCCCACGCCGACCCCGACGCCGACTCCCACCC
>NZ_SMKA01000517.1 GCF_004348455.1 Kribbella albertanoniae | reverse complement strand
CCCTCAAATCCCCCACTGCAGGTCGGCGTGTGCCTCGGTTGCGGGTCAGCGTCTGCCCCGGCTGCGGGTCGGCGTGTGCCCGGCTGCGGGTCGGGCGCGCGGCCTTTGCGGCGTACGAGGTGATCACACCCGCCCGCGCGTCGCCGCCCTGAACCCACCCAGCCCTCGCGACTGAACCCACTGTGCACCCGCGACTGAACCCACTGGGCGTCCCTCACCCGAGTGTGCGGACCGTGTCGCCGGGATTCGATTTCCGGCAGCACAGTTGCCCCACTCGACGATGACGCCCGCCAGTGGGCTCACCGTGCCCGCGCAGTGGGTTCACTCGCCGGCCGCCCGCCATCTGGTGGGTGGACCCATCCCGTTGCGGGTTCCCCCATCGCATGCGGGTAGGGAACCCACAAGCTCATGGGTGGACCCATCAAATGCGCGCAGGTGGGCGGCGCCGCGTACCGGCTTTGCGTGATGTCCGCGGCAGCAGCACGGTGCCTCACTCGAGGATGACGCCCGCCAGTGGGCTCACCGTGCCCGCACACTGGGTTCACTCGCTGGCGCCAGATGGGCTGAGCACGAGGCCGGTCGGGGCCCTCGGCGCCGGTCGGTACGACATTGAGCACGGGTCGGTCATGCGGGCGGCTCGTGGTCCGACGGCGCTCACGGGACCTCGGCACATCCGACCCGGTGGTGTACCGACCGACGGGTAGTGGTGGGCCGCCCACTGTCGGCGGCAGGCGTGAGGCGTCGCCGTGGTGGGGCGTGCGGGCGACCACTACCCGTTCGTCGGTACGCCCGCAACCAGCGACCGACGCGTTCGCGCGGCAAACGCACCGCCGCCATCTGATGGGTGGACCATCCGCTTGTCGATTCCCACCCGCCTGCGGGTCCAGAACCCACAACCTCATGGGGAAACTTCAAGGCCGGCTGGTTAACGGCTATCCACACGAGCTGGTACGACGTTGAGCACGGGTCAACCATCTGCGCTGCCGGAACGTGGTTGATGCGTGCTCAAGGTCGGCCGGCCGGGCAACCTTGAGCACGGTTCGACCGTTACGGCGGGGCTCAGATGGTTGGTGGGTGCTCAAGGTGACTCGCGCCCCGATGATCTCTGGTCTCCGGGGGATGGTTGGCGCCTCAGAGGTTACGAAATCGGCGTACAGGCCCGAAATCACCCATTGCCGCAAGACCTCGAGCATCACGTACCTCGGCCGCAGCCCGTCGGCCCCAGGCAACGTGGAACCGCGGTCACCGGGCCTCGCCATCCCCCTCAGCCATCTGCTTGGCCCGCTCGAAGGTTGCCGCCTCTGGCGGTCGAGCGGGGAACAGGCCGAAAGTTTCTCGGCCGGGGACGTGCGCTGCGGGTTGATCGCCGCTTCCGGAGGGGAGGTGGCCGCCGCGTTCGGGAGGGAGGCGCGAAGGGTTCCGCGGGAGGCGTCGTACCGGCCGCGGTTGGTCGACGTGGTGGACGTCAGAACAGCGTCGTACCGTCTTCGCCGCCTACTGGTGGGGTGCCGTCGGGCGGGAGGGGGTCTAGGAG
>NZ_SMKA01000516.1 GCF_004348455.1 Kribbella albertanoniae | reverse complement strand
CTACTGGGGCGGGGCTGATGAGGCAGGTTGCGGTAATTGGGGCGCTGCTGTGCGTGTTGGTGGGGTGTGCAGCGCCATTGGTCGACGGTGGATCGGAGCCGACACCGGTCGGTGGGACGGCGGCTGCTACGCCTTCGGGACCACAGGGTCCGCTGGCACAGGCGGCGTACCAGGGTGAGCTGACGAAGGCCGAGAAGTCGCTCGCGGTGAGTTTGCGGGCGCTGGCCGGGGCGCAGACGGCCGAGGGGTTGGGCCAGGCGATGGGTGACGTGTCGAAGGCGCTGAACACCGCCTCGGGACGGCTGGCCGCGTTGACGGTCGAGGGGCGACTGGCCGCCGTACACCAGTTGTTGCAGGACCGGATCGGGGTGGCGGCGTACAGGCTGTCCGATCCGGAGCAGGCCGAGCTCGATGCGCGCTGCGGCGGCGGGCCGTACACCTCGCAGAAGGTCCAGCGGCAGTTGCGCGCCGATCTCGCTCCGGCGCTGGTGGCACTGACGAAGCTCAAGCTGGCCTTCGGGCGGACGCTGCCGGACCCGGGAGCGGCTCCGAAGGTGGTGCGGCCGGAGAACGGCGAGACCGTCGTACGGCGTGGGGAGGCCGGGATCGGGCGGTTGTCGATCACCAACGGTACGGCGAACGATGTCGTGATCTCGGTCGTCACAGACGGGAAGCCACCACGGGAACCGCACGTGATGACGTACATCCGGGCCGGGAAGTCGGCCGCGATCACCCGGATCGGCGGGGCGTACCACCTGTACTACAAGAGTGGGGCGGACTGGAGTTCCGCGCGGCGGCAGTTCTCGACCGGGTGCTCGTTCCTGAAGTTCGACCAGGCGTTCGGGCCGGACAAGTCATGGAAGATCAACCTGCGCCCGACAGTCACCGGGAACGCGTCAACCAGTGAGGTCGAGGCCTACTAGCATTATGTGACATCAAGCATGTCACGATGACAGAACGCCGTACCGGGGTCACGATGAGGTCATGAGTGCAACCGCGAGCGTCACCGTGGCCGGGGTCCCTGGGGTTGAAGTCGCCTACTGCCGCAAGGGATCGGGCGAACCGCTGGTGCTGCTGCACGGCATCGGCCACCACCGGCAGGCCTTCGACCCGGTCCTCGACCAGCTGGCCGAACACCACGACGTGATCGCGCTCGACTTCCCCGGGTTCGGCGAATCCCCCGACGTACCGCTGGGTGTTCCGGACGAGCTCGACAGCCTCGCCTACACGGTCGACGCCCTCTGCAAGGCCCTCGACCTCGACCACCCGCACGTGGCCGGCAACTCCCTCGGCGGTCTGGTCTCACTCCGCCTCGGCCAACTCGGCCTGGTCCGCTCGGTCACCGCACTCTCCCCGGCCGGCTTCTGGTCACCCCGCGAGAACCGCTGGGCCATCGGCCTACTCACCAACCTCCGCCGCGTAGCCCGCCGTACGCCGGAAGCAACCGTCCAGCGCCTCTCCCGCACCCCGGCCGGCCGCCGCGTCCTCACCGGCACCATCTACCACCGCCCCGCCCTCCGCGCCCCCGAAGCAGTAG
>NZ_SMKA01000515.1 GCF_004348455.1 Kribbella albertanoniae | reverse complement strand
CCACCCAGCTCCCCCCAACCCCGTGCGCGGATACCTCGCCTGGAACGGTTTCTGGGTGGGGGGTGCCGTTCACCTCGACTGTGGCTTTGAGGGCGGCTATTTGGTGGCGGGCTGTTTGGCTCACCTGGACTGACAACGTGGGATCTACGGCGGCTACTGCGGCGTTGACGTAGGCCAGGTCGGCGCCGGCGTCCAGGAGGGCCCCTAGGAGCATGTCGCCCGAGGCGCCGGCGGAGCAGTCGATCCAGGCGACCTTCACGACTCGTCCTTGGCTTCTCGGGGGGCTGCTCGGCGGGCTACGCGGGCGGCGAAGACGCCGGCGCCGAAGCCGTTGTCGATGTTCACGACCGTCACTCCGGGGGCGCAGGAGTTCAGCATGCCTAGGAGCGCGGCCACTCCGCCGAACGAGGCGCCGTACCCGACGGACGTCGGCACGGCGACCAGCGGTACGCCGACCAGTCCGCCGACGACGCTGGGGAGTGCACCCTCCATCCCGGCGACGACGATCAGGCAGTCCGCCTCGTCCAACCGCTCACGGACGCCGAGGATCCGGTGCAGCCCGGCCACGCCCACGTCGGTGATCATCTCGACGTGCGCTCCGAAGACGCGTGCAGTCGTCGCCGCCTCGAGCGCAACCGGGGCGTCCGACGTACCGGCGGCCACCACGGCCACAGTCCCCCGGGAAACGGGAGGCGTCCCCAGAACCGCCGTACGGCCGACTGGGTCGACCACAGCCTCCGGCAGCTCTGCAGCGACCGCGGACTGGGCCTCAGGCGTGAGCCGGGTCGCCAGTACGGCGGTGTGCGGGTGGGTGGCGTGCAGGGTGCGCAGCAACTCGACCACCTGGGAAGGGGTCTTGCCGGCGCCGTACACCACCTCGGCGTCGCCGGTGCGTTCGAGCCGGTCGGTGTCGAGACGGGCGTAACCGAGGTCGTGAACCCCCGGCTGTGGTCCTTGGTCAGGCAAATGTGTCACGTCGTGAATCTACGTGCCCACTGCCCCGGACACCTCTTCCGGCCGTCGTTCTGCACGCTCCGCAACCACCTGAGTACTCAGGTAAACGCTGATGCCTTAGGCTCTCGTGCGTGTCTTCGACGTTAGCCGGTGCATTCGGGATCGCTGCCTTGTTCGTGGCGGTGCTCGCCCTCGTGTTCGCCATCCAGGCGGTCCGGGCCCAGACCGGTACGACGGCGACCGTCGTACCGGCTCCCGAGCCCGAACCCGAGCCGGAACCGCAGCCCGAGGCCAAGCCGGGCACGGTGAAGGCGGAACTGCGCAGGCTCGGCAAGGACATCGAGGTGACCCGCGCCGAGCTGCGGGACACCGTGCAGCACCTGGCGATCGTCCGGTACGACGCGTTCGGCGACACCGGCGGCAAGCTGTCCTGGTCCCTGGCCCTGCTGGACGACAATGGCCACGGTGTCGTCCTGACCTCGATCAACAGCCGCGCCGACGCCCGCACCTACGCCAAGGAGATCCGCTCCTTCGCCAGCGAGTCCAAACTCTCCCCGGAGGAAGAGGAAGCCCTCGAAACCCTCCGCAAAGACGCCGGCCCCACCCTCACCTAACC
>NZ_SMKA01000514.1 GCF_004348455.1 Kribbella albertanoniae | reverse complement strand
CCCCATCAGAAGCCCTGTGTCAACCCGCCTTCTGTTCGGTGGGGTTGAGGACGCGTTGGAGGGCGTTGTGCTGATCGGGGTTGTAGGCGGTGCTGTTTTGCCAGCAGTGCCAGATGACGAACAGCCAGGCGCGGGCGAGGATGCGGACGGCGTGGGGGTGGTCGTGGCCTCGGGCTCGGGCTCGGTCGTAGAGGTCGGCGGCCCATGGATTGTCTCGTCGGGTGTCGCCGGCGAAGTCGGTGACGGCGTCGCGGAGTTGTTTGTCGCAGGCCCAGCGGAATCCGACCGTGCGGAGTTTGCCTGATTGCCGGGTCGAGGGTGCGGCGCCGGCCAGGCAGGCAAGGGCTTCGGGGGTGGGGAAGCGGGCGCGGCAGTCGCCGATCTCGGCCAGGAGTCTGGCTGCGCGGAGGCGGCCTGAGCGGGGCAGGCTGGTGAAGATGTGCTGATCGGCGTGCGCGGTGAGCTGGTCGCTGATCTGGCCGGACAGGGTCTTGATCTGCTCAACCATGGTGGTGAGCATCGCGACTAGGGCGTGGGTGATCTGGGCGTTCAAGGTGGCGTCGTGGCCGGTCGCGCCGCGGGGTGCGGCGACCAGGTGGGCGTGCAGCGCGGCGGGATCCTTCTTGCCGGAGTAGCCGACGGATGCCAGCCAGGCGCCCAGTCGTTTCGGCGAGAGCCAGTCCGCGCGGTCCTGGGTGTCGAACCGGGTCAGGAACTGCAGACTGATCGGCGAGTCGATCTCGGCGAACAACCCGACCACACCGGGGAAAGCATTACGCAGGTGCGCGCGGAGCTGGTTCGCGACCGCGACCCGGTGACCGACGAGGTCCTTGCGGGTCCGGCACGCCCGGCGCAGTACGACGGTTGCAGGGCTGTCGGGGGTGAGCGGCACGAGCCGGGCCCGGTCGGTGCGCAGGGTATCGGCCAGCACGTAGGCGTCGAAGCGGTCGTCTTTGTTACCGGCCGATCCGTAGCGGCCGCGCAGGTTCTTGATCCGGTTCGGGCTGATCACGACCACGGTGACACCGGCCGTGAGCAGAGCATCGACGACCGGGCCGTCGGGTCGTTCGATCGCGACCTCACCGACGCCGTTGCGGCCCAGCCTGGCGATCAGCTCCCGCAGGCCGGCGGCGGTGTGCTCGACGGTGCACCGGTCGATTTCTTGGCCGCGGGCGTTCACGACCGACACGGCGTGGTCGTCGCGGGCCCAGTCCAGACCGGCGGTCACATCGTTGACGGCTTGTTCGGGCAGTGCGTTGGGCAGGGTGTTCATGGCAGACTTCACGTCAGCCTCCTCGCTGCTAGACCCAGTGGGGAGGCACCCTTATGTGGTGCCGGGACGCGGCTGCCGGTTCGCTCACTGATCGGCGCTCTCAGCATCGAAGCCCTGGCGCTCAGCCCTGTCGACGGTCGGCACGCCCCGGGGAACCGCTCAGTCCCGCAGATCTGATGGTGGACGTCTGCAACGTCAAGCCAGCCGGGCGGTAACGCAAGCGGCACCTCGGGTGCATCAACGCCTCATCCAGAAGCGCCGACCTGAGGAAGGTAGACCAGTGAGCTTGTGGGTTCT
>NZ_SMKA01000513.1 GCF_004348455.1 Kribbella albertanoniae | reverse complement strand
GCCCCGGACAAGCCCACGGCCACGGACAAGCCGGCCGCCGAAAGCGCGACCCCACCGGTATCCCCGTCCACGGACGCGACCACCCCGGAAGCCACCACTCCGAAGGCGGACTCGGCTGCCGCGGCGGCGTCTGGCGGGGCTTGTGGCGCGAGCGGCTCCGCGGCCGACAAGGCTGCGGACGAGGCGGCTGGTGCGGAGAAGCCTACGTCGACGACACCAGCGGCTGCGCCCACTGCCGACGTACCCGAGGGTGGGGAGGGCGACGGCGAGAAGAAGGTTCGGTTTTATCGGCGGGGGCCGTTTGTGACGGTGGCTGGGGCGTTGGTTGTGCTCCTGGCGCTCGCGGTGCTGGGGTACGTGTGGGGACTGGGTCCGTTGAACCGGCTGAACACGGCCCGCGGGATCACTCCGCCGGCCAAGCTCGCCGGGCTGGATCGCGTCACGGACGCGGACATCCGCAACCAACTGCAGCTGGACCAGACGCGGCAGGCGCTGAGCCGGATCAACGACGGCAAGCAGGCAACCGTCGAGGCGTACGGGAACCTGGACGGCAACCGCCTGTTCGTGGTGATCGCGCTCCGCGGGAAGGTCGACATCGCGAAGACCGTCGCGGATTCCGGCGCATCACCCGACAAGGTGAAGAAGATCGGCCAGGCCACCTGCGTCGAGACCACCGGCAACCTCCCCACCCAGTGCTACCGCGGTTCCAACACCCTCACCGTGATCGCGCAGTCCGCCAACGAAGGCGTGACTGTCGACCAGGTGGCCCCAGTCGCCGTAGAAGCCTTCCACGCAATGAAGTAGCGGACCGCCACCACTGACCAACCGCCCGCCACCCAAGCAGTTGACGCTCAGTACCACCCTCCCGAGTCGCCAATCCGAGGATTACTGAGTGGCACACGTCCGCCGCCCAGGTTCACGGAAACTCACGGCCGCTCCGTGGCAGCACAACTCCGTGGATCTCCAACCCTTCTCGCAACCGCGTCGCCGCACCCGGATCCTCGCCGGCCCGTCCAGCCCTCGCGACTGAACCCACCGTGCCCGCGCCGGCTTGCCCGTCGAGTTGGGGGGTTGCCCACTGAAATTTTCGATGGGCAACCCCCCACATGGAGGGTTAACCACGGAGATGGAGGGTTCGCCGCAGAGAGACGGCCCCGGGGCTGAGGTGCGTGATGGTCGAGCTTTGCGTTATCCGGTGGATTGGAGGTGCTCGGTGACGAAAATCCATCGGCTAACGCACGGCACAGCCCGGGAACGCAAGATCGCGGGGCCGCAGCCACCTTGAGCACGCATCAACCATCTGACGCCCACTCCGAACGGTCGAACGGTGCTCAAGGCCGCGCGGCGGGCTCACCTTGGGCACCTATCGACCAGCTGCTGGCCGCGGGCATGGTTGAGCGGTGCTCAAGGTTGTGCTGGCTTAGGCGGACTGGGGTGCTATTGCGGTGGGTGGAAGGGGCCGAGGGTTTGTTCGAGGAGTTCGGCTAGGTGGAGAGGGGTTCGGTCTTCGAAGAGGGGGCCGATGAGTTGTACGCCGACCGGGAGGCCTTCGGGGGCTGTGGGCATGGCGGTGGCGGGGAGGCCG
>NZ_SMKA01000512.1 GCF_004348455.1 Kribbella albertanoniae | reverse complement strand
GATCTGATGGTGGACGTCTGCAACGTCAAGCCAGCCGGGCGGTAACGCAAGCGGCACCTCGGGTGCATCAACGCCTCATCCAGAAGCGCCGACCTGAGGAAGGTAGACCAGTGAGCTTGTGGGTTCTGGACTCGCATGAGGGTGCAGAACCCGCAACCTCGTGGGTCAACCCATCAGATGCCGTACGTCGGTCAGAGGGCGCGGGCGGTGTAGCGGCCGTCCTCGTGGGTGAGGGAGAGGGCGATGTCGAAGGTGGTGCTGAGGGTTTCGTCGGTGAGGGCCTGGGCGATCGGGCCGGCCGAGACGACGCGGCCTTGCTTGAGGAGGAGGGCGTGGGTGAAACCGGGCGGGATCTCCTCGACGTGATGGGTGACGAGGACCATCGCGGGGGCACCGACGGCGGTGGCGATCGAGCTGAGCGAGCGGACCAGCTGCTCGCGGCCGGTCAGGTCGAGGCCGGCGGCCGGCTCGTCCATCAGCATCAGTTCGGGGTCGGTCATCAGCGCGCGGGCGATCTGGACGCGCTTGCGCTCACCCTCGGACAGGGTGCCGAACGTCCGGTCGCTGAGGTGCGCGATCCCGAGTTCGGTCAGCAGCTCCTTGGCTCGCTGGTGGTCGAGCTCGTCGTACTCCTCACGCCAGCGCCCGAGAACGGCGTACGAGGCAGAAACGACAACGTCGGAGACCCGCTCACTCTTCGGCAGCCGGTCGGCGAGAGCGGCGCTCGTGATGCCGATCCGCGGGCGGAGCTCGAAGACGTCGATCGCGCCGAGCACCTCGCCGAGCAGCCCGACGACACCCGTGGTCGGGTGGATCTGGGCGGCCAGGATCTGCAGCAGGGTGGTCTTGCCCGCACCGTTCGGTCCGATCACGACCCAGCGATCGGCCTCGTCGACCGTCCACTCGACCCCGTCCAGCAGCCGCGCGCCACCGCGCACGATCGAGACATCTGCCAGCTCCACCACAGCAGTCATGCGGGCAAACCTACGTGGTGCCCGGCGGGTGCCGTACGCCGGGCACGCGGGTGAGACACTGACATGCGTGTTGACCACCTCCGCCTCCGTCCGGTTCACCGTGTGGACCAACGCGATGCTGACCGGCGCCTGCGATCCGGACACCGCCGCGCACAAGATCCTCGGTGAGGATGTCGGGCACCACGTCGCCGGACTGCCAGGCCATCCATCACCTGCGACGTTGCCTGTTGCGCTCAATCTGCTGCGCGCTGCCGGGGCCAAGCAGGCGCACCTCGCGCTGCCGATTCCCGGCGACCCGATCGGACTGGCCGGGCCACCGGCGTTCAACGAGGTGGCGCTTGAGTCCGGCGAAGCAGTCGTCTTCACCGGGCCGGATCTCGGGCTGGTTCCCGCGTACGTCGGTCCTGCGGTGCAATGGACTGCGCTCCGGGCCACCAGTCCCCAGCCGGCTGACTTCGGCGAGGCCGACCGCGCACTTCGGCTCGCGCTGATCGACGCCGCCGACTCGCTGGCCGCCTTGGACGTCGCCCGCTGGAAGCCCGAGGTCGCCGACGCCCTCATCGACATCCGCCGCATCGGCACCGGCCGCGGCGACGACCTGGCCCCCGGGTACCCGTCCCGCGCGGTCAAGTCCGCCGCCACCGCCC
>NZ_SMKA01000511.1 GCF_004348455.1 Kribbella albertanoniae | reverse complement strand
CCCCAACCCCGCCCGCACCGCCGGCTCCAACCCCGCCGACTGCGTATGCCCACCAGTAGGCAACCGCCCGTCGGCCAACATCAACGCGACCACCTCAGCCGAACTCACCCAACCACCCCGCGGAGCTCGCGATCCGCACCAGCCGATGGGTTCTCGTTATCCGGTAACTTTTCGTCAAATAGCGCCCAAAAATCACCGGATAACGCGAGCGGGATCATCAGAACATCGCGTAGAGCTGGGCGAGCGGGAGGACCGTCGCGGGCGAGGGCTCGACCGGCTCGCCGTCGACCGCGATGGCGAACGTCTCCGGGTCGATGTCGATCGTCGGGAGTGCGGAGTTGTTCTTCATGTCCGCCTTCCCGATCGAGCGCGTCGGCCGTACGCCGAGGAGTCGCCGACGCAACCCCAGCCGCCCGGCCAGCCCGTCGTCCAATGCGGCCGGCGATACGAACGTCACCGACAGATCCGCCCCGATCGCATCCCCGAACGACGGCCGCATCAGCACCGGCTGCGGGGTCGGGATCGACGCGTTCGGATCACCCAGCGCGGCCCACGCGATCGCCCCGCCCTTGATCACCACGCGCGGCCGAACCCCGAAGTACTGCGGATCCCACAACACCAGATCCGCCAGCTTGCCAACCTCCACCGAACCGATTTCATGATCGATGCCGTGGGCAACAGCCGGATTGATCGTGTACTTCGCGACGTAGCGCCGGGCCCGCTCGTTGTCGGCCGGCAACCCACCATCGAGATCACCACGCCGATGCTTCATCACGTGCGCGACCTGCCAGGTGCGCGTGATCACCTCGCCGATCCGGCCCATCGCCTGCGCGTCCGACGACGTGATCGACAGCGCACCCAGGTCGTGCAGGATGTCCTCGGCCGCGATCGTGGTCGCGCGAATCCGCGACTCCGCGAACGCCAGGTCCTCCGGTACGTCGGGACTCAGGTGATGGCAGACCATCAGCATGTCGAGATGTTCGGCGACCGTGTTCACCGTGTGCGGCAGGGTGGGGTTGGTCGAGCCCGGGATGACATGCGGGTACGCCGCGATCGACAGGATGTCCGGCGCATGTCCGCCCCCGGCACCCTCGACGTGGAACGCGTGGATCGACCGCCCCGCGATCGCGCCGAGCGTCGATTCGACGAACCCGGCCTCGTTCAAACTGTCCGCGTGCAGGGCGACCTGCAACCCCCAGTCGTCGGCCGCGCGCAAGGCCGTGTCGATCGCGGCCGGCGTCGAACCCCAGTCCTCATGCACCTTGTACCCGGCCGCCCCCGCAAGCGCCTGCTCCGCAAGCGCCTCCGCACTGACCGTGTTCCCCTTGCCCAGCAAGAGAACGTTCAGCGGGAACGCATCCAGGCTCCGATGCATCTTCTCGAGATGCCACGCCCCGGGCGTGACGGTCGTCGCCTTCGACCCCTCACTTGGCCCCGTCCCACCACCGGCCACGGTCGTGATCCCGGTCGCCAGCGCCTCATGCAACTGCGACGGCGACAGCAGATGCACATGCGAGTCGAACGCACCCGCGGTCAGGATCCGCCCCTCACCCGCGATCACATCCGTCGACGGCCCGATCCGGAGCGCCGGGTGCACGCCGTCCGCAATATCCGGGTTCCCCGCCCGCCCCAACGC
>NZ_SMKA01000510.1 GCF_004348455.1 Kribbella albertanoniae | reverse complement strand
CACCCACCCCGCCGAGCCGCCGCTTAACCCCGCTCTCAAGGAGTCGTATGAGCCGTTTCCTCGCGACCCTCTGCTCTCTGCTGGCCCTCCACCTCCTGTTCCCGCTGCGGCTCAATTCGTTGCGGCGGTTGACCGCTGCAGTTCCCCGCCCAGCATCTACTCGTCCGTTCTCTCGCAAGCTGCTGTTGACCCCAGCTGCTGTCGTCCTGCTCGCCTTCGGCCCGCCAGTCTTCTTCTCCGCCGCGGCAATCACCGTCATCGCCACCCTCGCCTGGGTCCAGCGAGAACAACACCGACGACATGCAGCCGCCACAACCCGCCGTACCACTGTCATTGAAGCTTTAGACGTCCTAGCCGCCGACCTGGCAGCAGGCCGCCCACCCATCGACGCGCTGGGAGGCGCCGCCACCATCGCCCCCGACCTCCACCCAGCCCACGCCGCAGCCAAGCTAGGCGGCGACATCCCAACAGCCCTCGAGCTAGCGGCGCAATCCCCAGGCAGTGAAGGCATTCGCGCACTCGCAGCCACCTGGCGTGTAGCCGAAGAATCCGGTGCCGCCTTCGCGTCCCTCACCGAACGCCTAGCCGACTCCCTTCGCGCCGACGAAGCTATCCACCGCCAAACCGCGGCCGGCCTGGCCGGTGCCCGCGCGTCAGCCCGGATCCTCGCCGCCCTCCCACTGTTCGGAATCGCCCTCGGCTACTCCTTGGGTGCGCATCCCCTGACGTTCCTCACCGCCACCCCACCCGGCTGGCTCTGCCTCACCAGCGGCCTCGCCCTCACCGCCCTCGGCCTGCACTGGACCGCCCGCCTAGCAACGCAAACCCCTTGCCCATGACAACTACGTTCCTAGCGGCCGTCGCAGCTGCTCTCTGCGTCAGCCTGCTCTTCCGCACCCCAGCCGACCTCCGACGCCTAGAACCCATCAAAGCCGCTAGGGCTCGCCCGCCCCGAGCCCATCGACTCGTAGCCGCAGCAGCCGCCTGCGCCGTACTCGTCCTCGTCAACCCGCCATGGGGCCTGCTCCCGGCCGCCGCTGCGTACTGCCTGATCCCGCGAACGCTCTCCCGCCTGGAACCCGCCGCTACCAAACGTCGCCGCGCAGCCATCGCGAACGACCTGCCCCTGACCATCGAACTCCTGGCCGCCTGCCTACGAGCCGGCCGCCCACCCCAACAAGCCCTGACCACAGTCGCCGCCGCCATTCACGGCCCACTCGGCGACCTCCTGGCCGAGATCGCCCACCGCCTCACCCTCGGCGCAGACCCTCAAGACGCCTGGGCTCTCCTCCGCACCGAACCACCCTGTACCGCCGTAGCCCGCGCCATCGACCGCTCCCTCACGTCCGGC
Source organism: Kribbella albertanoniae (assembly GCF_004348455.1). Lineage (GTDB taxonomy): Bacteria > Actinomycetota > Actinomycetes > Propionibacteriales > Kribbellaceae > Kribbella > Kribbella albertanoniae. The sequence goes on along the minus strand of NZ_SMKA01000510.1, from coordinate 299 downwards.
GCACCCCTGTCCCGAACCCTCGAACGCCTCGCCAACGACACCCGGCAAGCCCAACACCACACCGCCGACCAGCACGCCCGAACCATCGAGTCCCGCTCAGCCCTCCCACTAGGCCTCTGCTTCCTCCCCGCTTTTGTCCTGCTCTCGATCGTCCCCACCATCGCCGACGCTCTGGTTCCGTACCTCACCGCTGGCTAAAGATGCCTACGGCAACGACTTTTCCACAGGTCCGAAAGTTCTTTGCCACAAGGCCGTTCGCCGACTGCATCTTCTTGGCAAGAACATCAACCCAGGAGGCC
>NZ_SMKA01000509.1 GCF_004348455.1 Kribbella albertanoniae | reverse complement strand
CTGTCAGAAAGCTTCGATACCTAATGGTCAATGTTCCACATTCCGAAGCACCATCGCCCTGGAACGGATGTCCAGGAAACGATGAATGGGCAGACACCCCTTACGGGCTTGTCTGCCGAATGCTCCTTAGAAAGGAGGTGATCCAGCCGCACCTTCCGGTACGGCTACCTTGTTACGACTTCGTCCTAATCGCCAGCCCCACCTTCGACGGCTCCCTCCCACAAGGGGTTAGGCCACCGGCTTCGGGTGTTGCCGACTTTCATGACGTGACGGGCGGTGTGTACAAGGCCCGGGAACGTATTCACCGCAGCGTTGCTGATCTGCGATTACTAGCGACTCCGACTTCATGGGGTCGAGTTGCAGACCCCAATCCGAACTGAGACCGGCTTTTTGGGATTCGCTCCACCTTGCGGTTTCGCAGCCCTTTGTACCGGCCATTGTAGCATGCGTGAAGCCCTGGACATAAGGGGCATGATGACTTGACGTCATCCCCACCTTCCTCCGAGTTGACCCCGGCAGTCTCCTATGAGTCCCCACCATAACGTGCTGGCAACATAGGACGAGGGTTGCGCTCGTTGCGGGACTTAACCCAACATCTCACGACACGAGCTGACGACAGCCATGCACCACCTGTATAGGACCCTTACGGACCCCCCATCTCTGGAGGATTTCCCTATATGTCAAACCCAGGTAAGGTTCTTCGCGTTGCATCGAATTAATCCGCATGCTCCGCCGCTTGTGCGGGCCCCCGTCAATTCCTTTGAGTTTTAGCCTTGCGGCCGTACTCCCCAGGCGGGGCGCTTAATGCGTTAGCTGCGGCACGGAGGACGTGGAATGTCCCCCACACCTAGCGCCCAACGTTTACGGCGTGGACTACCAGGGTATCTAATCCTGTTCGCTACCCACGCTTTCGCTCCTCAGCGTCAGGTAAGGCCCAGAGAGCCGCCTTCGCCACCGGTGTTCTTCCTGATATCTGCGCATTCCACCGCTACACCAGGAGTTCCGCTCTCCCCTGCCTACCTCTAGTCTGCCCGTATCGGAAGCAGGCTCGGAGTTAAGCTCCGAGTTTTCACTCCCGACGTGACGAACCGCCTACGAGCCCTTTACGCCCAATAATTCCGGACAACGCTCGGACCCTACGTATTACCGCGGCTGCTGGCACGTAGTTGGCCGGTCCTTCTTCTGCAGGTACCGTCACTTTCGCTTCGTCCCTGCTGAAAGAGGTTTACAACCCGAAGGCCGTCATCCCTCACGCGGCGTTGCTGCGTCAGACTTTCGTCCATTGCGCAATATTCCCCACTGCTGCCTCCCGTAGGAGTCTGGGCCGTGTCTCAGTCCCAGTGTGGCCGGTCGCCCTCTCAGGCCGGCTACCCGTCGACGCCTTGGTAGGCCATTACCCCACCAACAAGCTGATAGGCCGCGAGCCCATCCCCAACCGCCAGAACTTTCAACCCCACACCATGAAGCGCGAGATGATATCCGGTATTAGACCCCGTTTCCGAGGCTTATCCCGAAGTTGAGGGTAGGTTGCTCACGTGTTACTCACCCGTTCGCCGCTCGTGTACCCCCGAAGGGGCCTTACCGCTCGACTTGCATGTGTTAAGCACGCCGCCAGCGTTCGTCCTGAGCCAGGATCAAACTCTCCGTTGAAAAATATAGACAA
>NZ_SMKA01000050.1 GCF_004348455.1 Kribbella albertanoniae | reverse complement strand
GGGGTGTAGTGGTCTCGGTACCAGAGGATGTCTTCTTCGGTGAGAAGGAAGTTCTCCCCGAAGAGGTCTCGGCTCGGGCGGCGGCCTACTAGGTCGACCGCGGGGTAGAGGAGCACCTGGAGTGCCGGGCGCGGGAGGTCGCGGACCACACACTGCTGGGCGACTACCGCGGCCAGGTTGCCGCCGGCGCTGTCGCCGCCGACGGCGATCAGGGTGGGGTCGACGGCTAGGTCTTCGGCATGTTCGACGGCCCAGGTGAAGGCGGCGATGGCGTCTTCGGCAGCGGTGGGGGCCGGAGCCTCGGGAGCAAGCCGGTAGTCGACGGAGAGGACGCGGATGCCGGCGTCGGCCGCGATCGTGCGGCAGAGCGAGTCGTGAGTGTCGAGGTCACCGACCACCCAGCCGCCACCATGCAAGAAAACGAGCAGCCCGCGGCCGGCGTTGCGAGGCACATAGAGACGAGCGCCGAGCTGCCCATCCGCCCCACGCACGGTGAGGTCGGTCACACGCTGTAGCTCGCGGGGGTGACCGGCGATCAGTTTGCTCACGCTGCGCAGGTGCGCGCGGGCCGTGGCGGCGTCCTTTTTGGTTGTGCCGGGCAACAATGACTCCACGCGCAGGAGCAGTTGCACTTCGGGGTCGAAGGTGTTGCCGTCGATCTGGATCGGGGCGCCGGCCAGGCGCCGGCGGACGGCGGTGGGCAGCGCGTAGAGCGGCGTCAGCGCGTTCGCTTGTACGGCGGACACGGTGCCGCGGAGCAAGGCGTCCAGTCGAGGGTTCACAAGGAGTGACGCTAGCAACAAGTTCACCCAGCGCGTCGACATGCCCTCGGCAACCTGACGTTCATCAAAGGATGGGATGCTGGTCAACGTGGCTGGAGACTTGCTGGCATCCCACAATCGGGAGTACGACGTAGAACCGCCGTACGACATCGCGGCCGCGGGTGATCTCCCGGCGGACCGCTTCTCCGATCGTGAGTTGAGCTGGCTGGCGTTCAACCAGCGAGTCCTCGAGCTCGCCGAGAACGACACGGTCCCGTTGCTGGAGCGGGCGAAGTTCCTGGCCATTTTCGCGAGCAACCTGGACGAGTTCTACATGGTCCGGGTGGCCGGTCTGAAGCGTCGGATCGCGGCCGGGGTCGCGGTGAAGGCGGCCAGTGGGCTGCTCCCCCGTGAGGTGCTCGACCGCAGTCTGACCCGCAGCCGCGAGCTGATGGACCGCCAGGCCGACACCTGGCGCAAGGTGGTTCAGCCGGCGCTGACCGAGCAGGGCATCGACATCCTGCGCTGGGTCGATCTGGAGGAGAGTGAGCGCGAGGAGATGACCCGGTTCTTCCGGGACCGCGTCTTCCCGGTGCTGACCCCGCTGGCCGTCGACCCGTCACACCCGTTCCCGTACATCTCCGGTCTGAGCCTCAACCTGGCCGTCGTGGTCCGCAACCCCGACACCGGCGGTGAGCACTTCGCGCGGGTGAAGGTGCCGCCGCTGCTGCCGCGGTTCGTGCAGGTCGCGGAGGGCCGGTTCGTCCCGCTGGAGGACGTGATCGCGACCCACCTCAGCCAGCTGTTCCCGGGGATGGAGGTCACCCAGCACCACACCTTCCGGGTGACCCGCAACGAGGACCTCGAGGTCGAGGAGGACGACGCGGAGAACCTGCTGGTGGCGCTCGAGAAGGAGCTGCTGCGCCGCCGGTTCGGGCCGCCGGTCCGGCTCGAGGTCGAGGAGTCGATCGATCCGCAGGTGCGGGCGCTACTGCTGTCCGAGCTAGGTGTCAAAGAGGCCGAGGTGTTCGAGCTGCCCGGTCCGCTGGACCTGCGTGGCCTGTTCGCGATTGCCGGTCTGGACCGCGCCGAGCTGAAGTATCCGGCGTTCGTCCCGTCCACCCACCCGCATCTGGCGGAGGTGGAGACGTCCAATCCGGCGGACATGTTCTACGCGCTCAAGCAGCGCGACGTACTGGTTCATCACCCGTATGACTCCTTCTCGACCAGCGTGCAGCGCTTCATCGAGCAGGCGGCCGCCGATCCGCATGTGCTGGCGATCAAGCAGACGCTGTACCGCACGTCCGGTGACTCCCCCATCGTCGATGCTCTGATCGACGCGGCCGAGGCCGGCAAGCAGGTGCTGGTGCTGGTCGAGATCCAGGCCCGGTTCGACGAGCAGGCGAACATCAAGTGGGCCCGCCAGCTCGAGCACGCCGGCTGCCACGTCGTGTACGGCGTGATCGGCCTGAAGACGCACTCGAAACTCTCGATGGTGGTTCGTGACGAGCCGGATGGTCTGCGCCGCTATGTCCACATCGGCACCGGCAACTACCACCCCAAGACCGCCCGGCTGTATGAGGACCTCGGCCTGCTGACCAGCGACAAGGTGGTCACCGAGGACGTCGCCCACCTGTTCAATCACCTCTCCGGTTTCGCTCGCAACGCGGGCTACCGCCGGATCCTGGTGGCACCCCAGTCTGTACGGCGTGGTCTGCTGGAGCGCATCAACCGCGAGATCCAGCACCACCTGTCCGGTCGTCCGGCGCGGGTGCGGATCAAGGTCAACAGCCTGGTCGACGAGGCCTTGTGTGACGCGCTCTACCGAGCCTCGCAGGCCGGCGTACCGGTCGACCTGTGGATCCGCGGCATCTGCACGATCCGGCCGGGGATCGAGGGGCTCTCGGACAACATCCGGGTCCGCAGCATCCTGGGGCGGTTCCTCGAGCACAGCCGGGTGTTCTGGTTCGAGAACGGCGGCGAGCCCGAGGCCTGGATCGGATCGGCCGACCTGATGCACCGCAACCTGGACCGCCGGGTGGAGGTCCTGGTGCAGCTCAAGGAGACCGACCACATCGGCGAGGTCCGCGAGATGTTCGACATGGCCCTCGACGAGGGCACTCAGTCCTGGTGGCTGCAGCCGGACAACACCTGGGAAGCCAGACTGACCCGACCGGACGGTGAGCCGCTTCGTGACCTGCAGGAAAAGCTGATCGCCACGCGTGGCCGCCGCAGAACTGCCGACCCGATTACCTAGGCTGAACGTATGAGCAACCCGGCGACGGTTATCGCCGCGGGTGGTGTCGTCTGGCGTGAGCGCCGCGGCATCCGTGAGGTGCTGCTCGTGCACCGCCCCCGGTACGACGACTGGTCCCTCCCGAAGGGCAAACTCACCCAGCACGAGCACATCCTGCTGGCGGCACGGCGTGAGATCGAGGAGGAGACCGGCGTACAGGTCGTTCTCGGTGCGCCGCTGGGTGTGCAGCGCTATCCGATCCGCAAGAACGGCAGTACGGCGCAGAAGCTCGTGCACTACTGGTCCGCCGTACCCACTGGTGGCGTCGACTTCGAGCCGAACGACGAGGTCGACGAGATCGAGTGGCTGCCGGTCGACCAGGCCCGGTCGCGGCTCAGCTACCCGCGCGACGTCGACATCCTGGACGAGCTGGCCGTCGTGGCGCCCGTCGAGGCGACGCTGGTCCTGATGCGGCATGCGGCGGCAGTGAAGCGCAAGGACTGGGATGGCAAGGACACGCTCCGCCCACTCAACCCGACCGGTACGGCGGTCGCCGAGCGACTGAGCGACGTACTGGCTGCTCTCGGTGCGGACCGGTTGATCAGCAGCGACGCCGAGCGCTGCACCGCCACACTGGTGCCGTACGCGAAGGCGATCGACCGGCACCTGCATCTCTGGCCGGAGATCTCCGAGCGCGGGTACGAGGCCCACCCGCACGGCCTGCGTGGTTTGGGCGACCGGGCGTGGAAGTCGGACCGAGTGACCGTCGTGTGCTCGCACCGGCCCGTGCTTCCCGCATTGCAACGCGAGCTCGGCCTCAAGGTCGGGAAGTTCTCCCCAGGTGCCTTCCTGGTCGCGCACCGGCTGACCGACGGCCGTCTGGTCTACGAGCGCTTCAGCGCCCCCTGAGCACCTCACTCGACTTCGCGGCCAGCGCCTCGATCTGCGGGTTGAGCCCGCTGAACTCGCTGACATGCCTCTCGACGATCTGCTGCTCGATGGCCAGTCCGTCGCGATCGATCGCCGCGAACAGCCCCGTCTGCTGGCCACACCGGACGAAGCTGACCGCGAACGCAGCCTCGGCCTTACTCGGCCGGTACTCGCGCGGCGGCACGGCCGGCTTGTACGGAACGTCGGCCGGCAACCCCGCGGGGCGCCGTACCGGAGTCGGCTTCGCCGGCGCGTGAGAACCGGTCGTGATCCCGAACTGCTTCAGATCACCACGTGCACTGAAGGTCGCTCCGGCCTGCAGCCGATGCCCCCGACCAGCGAGGCAGGCCACCAGCTTCTTGCCATAGGCAACGAGAATTGCCTCGACCTTCCGGGCCCGATCCTGGACCAGCGCATTCCCCAGCTGTGCATAGCGATCCCGCAAACCCGCGACCTCGATCGGTACGCCGAGCGCCTCCCGGGCCGTGGTCTCGCACCGATCCGCGACGGCGAAGAACGCCGGATCCTTGCGGTCGATCGTGGCCGGCTCCGCGGGCAACGCCGTACCGAATCCGTACTTGCGGGCCTCCGCCTCGGTCCGCGGACTGATCGGCGGCCGCGACAACCCGGTCACGGCCTCGACCGATTCGTTGCCGAGGGCCCGTTCCTGCGGATACCCGTTGTCCGCCAGACACTCGAGGAACAAGGCACGATCGGCCTGATCGACCAGTGTCAGATCCGCCCGCCGGAACAATTCGAACGGCCGCGCACCGGCCGGCAACGGTGGTAACTCAGGCGCCCGCGGCGCCGGCTCCGCGGCACAGCTGGTCGCTATCAACAACACACCCAGTACGGCGATGGCTCGCATCAGGTCCCCCTTCGGCCAACCGCGGGGACGGGCGAACCCGCCCCCGCGCGTCGGGTCGGTCAGCAGCGGCCGCGCTTGTGCTTGGCGTTCTCGTCGTTCAGGTCGTACGCGAAGTTCGACCAGGTGGTCGACCGCGACGGGAACTGCCAACTGTCGTTGACCCAGTCACCGGACTCGGTGACGCAGACCGGCGAGACGGTGTCGCGGTTCTTGATCGAGCTGGCGTTGTGGTAGAAAACCACGCCGTTGTGGAAGTTTCCCTCGTTGGCATGGTTCGACGACCCGTAGAAGAAGTGCCGCTGGCCGCCGCCCCCACCGGAGTTCTGGGCGAAGCAGATCTCGCCCGAGTTACAGGCCAGCAGGCCGTCGCCGCGGTCCGCGCCGGCCAGCGATGCGCCGGCGAATCCCAGCCCGGTGGTCAGGACGAGTCCGACGGTGATTCTCGTGATTGCGCGCATGGTGTGCGCCTCCCCTGGTTTCGATGTGCCGGGCCGCTGTTCGGCCCTGCCATCGAGTCAACCGCCTTGCAGGCCGTGGAACCCGTGTCGTTCGGACACGTCAGCCCTGGTCGGACGGACAGGGGATCGCCAGCAGACCTGTCCGAACTGCCAGCTTGACGACGTGCGCCCGGTTCCGCGCGTGCAGCTTCGAGAGCAGGTTCGACACGTGGTACTTGACCACGCGTTCGCTGCGCTGCAGCCGGCCGGCGATCTCACGATCGGTATGACCGTCGGCGACCAGCTTCAGTACGGCGTACTCGCTCGGTGTGATTGCCTCAAGCAACCGTTCTGGCGGCTCGGGTGCCGGCGGCGGATCCCGCAGGATCTCGGCGCCGATCGTCGGACTGATCCAGCCGTCCGGCGCCAGGCCGGAGCGGACCGCGACCAGGCCGACCGTGATGTCGTCCGCACTCGAGACGATTCCGTCCAGACCGGCGGCGAAATACTCCCGCAGCCGCTTCACCGGTGGACAGTCCCCGGTGACGAGCGCGACCACCTTGAGTTTGCTGGCCGTGTCCCGGCCTTGAAGAAGTCTCGTGATCCCGGCGTGGTACGCCGTGTCCACGAGCACCACATCGGTCCGGCCGGAACGGATCCCGACGGCCGCGGCCGCGATGTTCTCCACCGCACCCGCAACCCGGAACCGGTCCTGCTCCTCGACCAGTGTCTGCACTCCGTCGCGGACCAGTCGATTCGGCGCCACGATCAGCACCTCGGTCCACGCCTGATTTACTGCAAAGGTCCCCCGACCTGTCGGCATTCGGTCCCCAGCCTCTCGCCGTACGCTGACGTGGCGTCGCCGGACGCGGCCGATGACGCACTGTCACCTTAAAGTGATCTACCTTGCTTTGTCAGTAACTGACCGTGCAAGTGATTTGACCTGGATCGTAGGGCCGTCCGCTTTCAGCGCGCTGTCGCGGCACGACTCGGTGACGATCCGGGCGCGGCCGCAGGGGTGTCCGGGTGACACTGGAACCGACGGGTATGTTCCTACCGAGGAACCGGCGCCCCACCGGGTGCCGGTCTGAGGAGAGGTCGCACCATGACGATGATGCGAGAACTGACACTGATCGGGATCCGGATGGAATCGCCCAACCGGGCCCCGGTGATGATGCTGCGCGAGACCGAGGGTTACCGCTATCTGCCGATCTCGATCGGCTCGGTCGAAGCGACCGCGATCGCCTACGAGGAACAGGGCCTGCGCCCGTCCCGCCCACTCACCCACGACCTGATGCGGGACCTGATCGAAGCCTGGGGCGTGCGGCTGGAAGCGGTCGAGATCGTCGAACTACGGGACGCGGTTTTCTACGCAGAGTTACTGCTCGACAACGGTGCGCGGGTGTCGGCGAGACCGAGCGACTCGGTGGCGCTCGCAGTCCGCCTGAACACCCCGATCCGCTGTACAGAAGAGGTTCTGCGCGAGGCCGGCGTGGCCACTCCCGAGGAGGAACAGGCCGAACTGGAGCGATTCCGCCAGTTCCTGGACGGCGTCGCGCCGGAGGACTTCTCCAGCTGAGTGACCCTTTGCACGTTGATGCAAATGTTTTCCGGTCTGCACCGTTGACCTGTTATGGTCCGAGCCACGCACTGGCGGCAGGGGTGATCGCCAGGCGTTTCTCACCTGGGGTTCCTACATGCGCAGAGTTGCTGCCACCACTGCGGCTGCGGCCGCCCTCCTGACCGCCGGCCTCGCCACGCCCGCCTGGGCCGCCGCGCCGGACGCACCGACCGACGTGAAGGTCGCTTTCGGCGCCGACGAAAAGGTCCAGCTGACCTGGAAGGACAACGGCGAAGCCAACGTCGTCTACCTGAAGTACCAGAACGACCCGACCCTCCTCGAGGTCGCCAAGGTGGCCGCCGCTGACGCCAACGACGTCCTGGTGCCGAGGGGCATCTTCGCGCACGCGGACCACGTGCAACTGGTCGTCAAGGCGGCGGTGGCCGAGGAGCTCAGCGAGCCTGGCCTGTCGCCGGAGTTCGACACCTTGGTCCTGCCCGCGCCGGTGCTCCAGGACGCGAACCTGCTGCCGAACCTGTCGACCCAGCTCAAGTGGACGCAGGCCGCGATTGCGGACGGTACGCCGAACGACCCGCTGGACGACCCGCTCCGCGACGGAGTCGAGGTCACCGCCCTGCGTCCGAACGGCAAAACCGAGAGCCTCGGGTTCGTCCAGGCCCCGGCGACGACCTTCACGTTCGTACCGCAGCCGCGTCCGACCACGTTCACTCTGTACTCGAGCAACCCGTGGGGCCAGGCCAAGGCCGTCAAGACCGTCAAGGTAGGCACGCTGGGCGCCGGGATCACGGTCCCCGCGACGGCGGCGTACTCGACTCGGCTCGCCATCAAGAGCACCCTGGACCTGTTCACCAGCCCGGGCCGCGAGGAGCGCGCGAGCGCCATCCCGGTCGAGCTGCAGGCCCGCGCCAAGACCACCGACGCCTGGAAGACCTACGGCCGGTACGCCGGTAACACGACCACCGCGTTCGACACCGGCATCGCTTCCCTGGGCAACCGCCAGTACCGGCTGTGGGTCCCGGCCCGGAAGGTTGTCAGCGGCAACGTCATCGTCCTGACCCCGGCGTCGTCGACCTCGGCGAAGTCCTCCAAGACCTTCATCAACTACGCCGGCAGTGGCTTCAGCCCGTCGACCGGCCGGATCGGTACCCGCTGGACCTTCTCGGTCAAGATCCAGCCGGCCGTGACCGTGCAGGGCAAGTTGCAGTTCTGGGACGGCCGGGCGTGGTTCGACGCCGGACCGCTTCCCATCACCAAGGGCTCCTACGTCGAGCGCGGAGGCCCTGAGACCGAGCGCGTCAGCATCCGCGTCCGCGTCACCGTCCCCACGGTGGTCGTCAACGGTCTGACCGTCAACGCCACCACGAGCTCGGCGTACAACCTCACCATTCGCTAGTCCCCTCACAAGAAGCAGGATCAACATGCGCAAAATTGCCCTCGCGGTGACTGCTGTCGCCGCCCTGTCCGTCGGTCTGCAGACCCCTGCCTTCGCGGTGGCTCCGGATGCACCGACCGATCTGACCGTCGCCTGGGTCGACGGAAAGGTCCACCTGACCTGGAAGGACAACGGCGACGCCAACCTGGTCTACGCCGAGTACGACGGCGGCACGCCGGGCCTGATCGCGTCCCTCACCGCTGCCGGTGGCAACGAGATCTCCCTGACCAACCCGCTCACCGCCTCGGACAAGGTCCGGCTGATCGTCAAGGCCAGCAACGGCACCGAGGTCAGCGAAGGAACGGCGACGCCGGTCTTCGACACCCGCCGTCCCGCCGTACCGGCCCTGAAGGACGCCAACCTGGTCGCCGTCTCGACTGCCTCCATCAGCTGGACCCTGGCCGCCGTCGCCGACCAGACGCCGGGCGACCCGCTGGACGTCGCCGGCGCCGGAGCGGTCAAGGCCAACATCGACCTCCCCGGTACCGCGACCAACAGCCACACCTTCGCCGTCGGCGCGACCTCGGGTGTGCTTCCGGCCGTGGCCCGGCCCGCAGCGATCAAGCTGAGCGCCGTCAACGAGTGGGGCGACAGCGCACAGGACGTCAAGGTTCTGCGCGTGGGCAGCCTCGCCGCCGGAATGACCGTGCCGGCGCGCGCCGTCTACGGTTCCCGGCTCGCGATCAAGAGCACCCTCGACCTGTTCACCAGCGAAGGCCGCGAGGAGCGGGCGAGCGGTATCAAGGTCGAGCTGCAGGCGCGCGCCAAGACCACCGACGCCTGGAAGACCTACGGCCGGTACGCCGGTAACACCACGGCCGCCTTCGAGACCGGCATCGCCTCCCTGGGCAACCGTCAGTACCGGCTCCTGGTCCCGGCCCGCAAGATCGTCGCCACCAATGTCATCGCGCTGACCCCGGCCACCTCCACGTCGGCCAAGTCCTCGGTGACGCTGACCAAGTTCATCTCGGCAGGCTTCACCCCGGCCGTCGCCAACCGCGGCGCCAACGTCGACCTGTCCGCGCGGATCTCGCCCGCCTCGACCGTCAAGGCCCGCCTGCAGTTCTGGGACGGCCAGGCCTGGTTCGACGCCGGTCCCCTGCAGTTCAACAACGGCTACGCCCTCCAGCACGGCGGCGCAGGCGACGAGCCCGGCTCCGCCCGCTTCCGCATCACCGTGCCCGCCGTCCTCGTCAACGGCCTGACCGTCAGCGCCACCACGAGCTCGGCCTTCACCCTCACCATCCGGTAATTGCACGAAGCTGCAACTCGTTGAGCTTGCTTGATCCCGCCAGTGCGTGCGCTACTTTTCCTGCACGCACTGGCGGCAGGGGTGGTTCGCCAGGCGCTCTCACCTGGGGAACTCATGCGTAAAACCGTTCTGACCGCAGCCACGGCTGCCCTCCTGACCGCCGGCCTGCAGGCACCCGCCTGGGCCGCGGCCCCGGACGCACCGACCGACCTCACCGTCGGCTGGACCGCCGGGAAGGTCCACCTGACCTGGAAAGACACCGGCCAGGCCAACCAGATCTTCGTCGAGTACGACGGCGGCGCGCCCGCCCTGCTCGCATCGGTGACCTCCGACGGCGGCGACGAGTTCTCGCTGAGCAACTCGCTCACCGCATCGGACAAGGTCCGGCTGATCGTCAAGGCCGTCGTCGGCGAAGAGGCCAGCGACGGTACGGCGACTCCGCTCTTCGATACCCGGCGTCCCGCCGTACCGGCTTTGAAGGACGCCAACCTGACCGCGACTTCGGCGGCTGCCATCACCTGGACGCTGGCCGGTGTCGCCGACCAGACGCCGGGTGACCCGCTGGACATCGCCGGTCCCGGATCCGTCAAGGCCACCATCGACCTGCCCGGTACCGCGACGCAGGCCGTCACCTTCCCTGCCGACCGCACGTCGGGCACCCTTCCGCGCGTGGCACGTCCGGCGGCGATCAAGCTGAGCGCCGTCAACGAGTGGGGCGAGGGCGCGACGGGCGCCAGGATCCTGCGACTGGGCACGCTCGGCGCCGCGATCACCGTTCCCGGGAAGGCCGTGTACTCGGCACGGCTCGCCATCAAGAGCACCGTCGACCTCTTCACCAGCGAAGGCCGCGAAGAGCGCGCCAGCGACGTCAAGGTCGAGCTGCAGGCCCGCGCCAAGTCCACCGACGCCTGGAAGACCTACGGCCGCTACACCGGCAACACGACCAGCGCCTTCGACACCGGCATCGCCTCCCTCGGCAACCGCCAGTACCGGCTCTGGCTGCCCGCCCGAAAAGTTGCCCTCAGCAACGTCATCGCGCTGACCCCGGCCGCCTCCACGTCGGCCAAGTCCTCCACGACGCTGGTCAAGATCGTCAGTGGTGGCTTCAACCCGACGGTCGGCCGGCCCGGTACCCGCTGGACCTTCTCGCTGAAGATCCTGCCCGCCGTGACAGCCAGGGGCACCTGGCAGTACTGGGACTGGGACACCAACACCTGGTACAACGACGGCAGGATCCAGCTCACCAACGGTTCCTACTACTACCGCAGTGAACCCGACTTCGAGCTCGGCACCATCCGCCTCCGCGTCGTCGCGCCCACGGTCGTCGTGAACGGCCTGACCGTCAACGCCAACACGAGCCCTGGCTACAACCAGACCATTCGCTGATCACGCTCTCTCCACGCACCGCCATGGCAACAGCCGTGGCGGTGCGTGCCTTTGAAAGGTTTCCCATGCGTAGATTTGCCCTGACGGCTACTGCTGTCGCTGCCCTCGCCGCCGGTCTCCAGACCCCGGCCTTCGCCGCGACCCCGGACGCGCCGACCGACCTCACCATCGGCTGGGCCGGAGAAGACATCCGGGTCACCTGGAAGGACGACAACACCCGCAGCGTCGTCTACATCGAGAAGGAAGGCGAGGCGCCATTCATCGCGATGGCACTGCCGGAGACCGGGCCGAACGAGGCCCTGCTGAAGACGTACCAGTTCAAGGAGTCGGACAAGACCCGCATCATCGTCAAGAGCGAGGTCGGCGACGTACTGAGCGAAGGCGCCGAGTCGGCGTGGTTCGACGCCCACCGTCCCGCCGTACCGGCGTTGAAAGACGCGAACCTGGCCGCGAACCTGACCACCACGCTGAGCTGGACGCTGGCTGCGCCCGCGGACTCGACGCCGAACGACCCGCTCGACGTCGCGGGCAACGGATCCGTCAAGGCCGCCGTTGACCTGCCAGGCACCGCCACCAGCAGCTACACCTTCGCCACCGGTACGACGTCGGGCGTCGTACCGGCGCAAGCGCGTCCTGCCGCGATCCGGCTGAACGCGTGGAACGAGTGGGGCGCGAGCGCACTGGACGCCAAGATCGTCCGCCTGGGCACCCTCGGCGCCGGGACCACCGTGCCGGCCTCGGCCGTGTACGGCGCGCGTCTCGGAATCAAGAGCACCCTCGACCTCTTCACCAGCGAAGGCCGCGAAGAGCGGGCGAGCGGTATCAAGGTCGAACTCCAAGCCCGCGCCAAGACCACCGACGCCTGGAAGACCTACGGCCGGTACGCCGGCAACACCACGACTGCCTTCGACACCGGCATCGCCTCCCTGGGCAACCGCCAGTACCGGCTGTTCGTCCCCGCCCGGAAGGTTGTCAGCGGCAACGTCATCGCACTCACCCCGGCCGCCTCAACCTCGGCCAAATCCTCGAAGACCTTGATCAAGTTCATCGACCTGCGCTTCACCCCTGCGGCAGCCAAGACGGGCACCAGGGTCGACATCACGGGCAAGATCCAGCCCGCCGCCACCGTCCGCGGCACCCTGCAGTACTGGACCGGCTCCAAGTGGGACCCCGGCTTCGCAGTCCAGTTCAACAAGGGCTCCATGCTCAAGCACGCCCGGGCCGGCGTCGACAAGCCCGGCACCTACCGCCACCGGATCGTCCTCCCCGCAATCACCGTCAACGGCCTCACCATCAGCGCCACCACCAGCCCCACCTTCAACTTCACGCTGCGCTGATCCCAGCAATTGCACGAAGCTGCAACCCGTTCGACTTGCTTGATCCGCCAGTCCGTGCGCTACTTTTCCTGCACGTACTGGCGGCAGGGGTGACCACCAGGCGTTCTCACCTGGGGATCCCATGCGAAAACTCGCAGCCACCACCGCTGCCGCCATACTCCTGACCACCGGCCTGGCCACGCCGGCCTGGGCAGCCCTGCCTACGGTGCCGACCAACGTGAGGGTGGCCTGGGTCGGGGACAGCATTCGGGTGACGTGGGAGGACCAGGGCGAGGCCAACGTCATCAAGCGCCGGTACGGCGGCCGGTCGGTCGAGGCCGCGGTCACGACGGCCGGGCAGGTGAACGAGGTGCTGTTGTCGCCGGACTTCGACGCGAGCGCCGACGTACAGATCTCTGTCGTCTCGACGTCCGACGGGCAGACCAGCGGCCTGGGCCTGAGCCCGCACTTCGACACCCTGCGGCCGACCAAGGCCACCGTCATGGGCGCGAACCTGCTCGCCGACCTGTCGGTGCGGCTGATGTGGAACCGGCCGACGAGCGACGACCCGGATCCGAACGACCCGCTGGACCGGCCGGACGCCGAGTGGTTCAAGGCAACGGTCACCGGGCCGGGTGCCGGGCAGACAGAAGACTTCTCGATCCCGCTCGATCCGCAGACCACCGGCTTCACGGTCCCGGCCCGGCCGCGACCCACGTCCATCACGGTTGCGGCCGGCAACGAATGGGGTACGACGCCCGGCGACGGACCGCGGGTCCGGGTCGGCACCATGCGCATCGGCGCGGTCATGCCGGCGCAGCAGGTCTACAACCGGGACATCCAGTTCGGTGCCACGCTGCACCGGTTCTTCTGCGCGTGCGCCGCAACACCGGACCCAGCTCCGATCCGGGTCGACCTGCAAGCACGACCGAACAGCTCAGCGCCGTGGAAGACGGTCGTCTCCAACAGTCGCCCCAACGGTCAGCAGGTCCCGCTCCCCAGTCGGTCGCTGGGCAGTCGGCAGTACCGGCTGTGGGTGCCGTCGTACACGCGGTACTACGACGACGGCCACGCGATCGAGGTCACGGCCCCCGCCTCGACGTCGGCGAAAACGTCGCTCACGTCGGCGCACTTCGGCAAGGTCGGGATCTTCCCGGCATCGGCGCCGGTGAGTGCGACCGTCAGGCTGATCGTGCAGCTGTCACCGCAGGTCGACATGAAAGCGGCCCTGCAACGCTGGGACGGCAAGCAGTGGCGCTACGCCCGCGAAGTACGCCTGACCAAGGGCCACGCAGACATCGCCCTCCGCGCCGCCGGCCGAGGCACCACCACGAAGTACCGCATCCTCACGCCCAAGCTGCTGCTCAACGGCCTCCCGATCGAAGCCAGCACCAGCGCCCCCTTCACTCTCACCGTCCGCTAGGAACCCAGCACATGCGCAAAACACTGGCCACGACGGCCGCCGTCGCCCTCCTCACCGCCGGTCTGTCCGGCACCGCCTGGGCCGCCCCTGAGGCGCCGACCGACGTACAGGTCTCCTGGACCGAGGACGGCAAGGTCCGCGTCACCTGGAAAGACAACGGCGAGGCCAATGGGCTCAACATTCGCTATGCCGACCAAGGCGTCTACGCCGGGAAGACGACGGCCGACGCACCCAACGAAATCCTCCTCAGCCCCAGCATCTTCCGGGACCGGAGCGATGCTCGCATCGGAGTGTGGTCGGACGCGGCCGACGGAGGGACGAGCGGTTGGGGCAACAGTCCGCTGTTCGACAGCCGCCAGGTCGCCAAGCCGATGTTGTTCCAAGCCTCGTCGCTGTCCGCCACTTCGGTGCGACTGCGGTGGAATCAGGACGAGGTCGCGGACGACACTCCGAACGACATCATGGACAAGCCGGACGGTGAGTGGCTGAAGGCCACCGTGACCGGACCGGCCGCCGGCCAGCAGACGGAGACCCTGATCCCGGCCGGTACGCACATGGCGCACGTACCGGTCCCCGCGGGTGTGGTGACGATCAAGCTGTCTGCCGGGAACGAGTGGGGAGTCGCGCCTGCTCGTGACTACCAGACCGCCCGGGTCGGGACCATGCGCGTGTCGTCCACTCTCCCGGCGATGACGTCCTTCCCTGGTTTCAGCTTCAAGGGCACCCTGCAGATGTCGGAGATCCCGCCGTCCGCCAGCGAGAACTTCGACGTCCAGGTCCGGCCGAACAGCTCCGCGCCGTGGCAGACGATCGGTAGCGGCGTTGGCGCCTACAAGCCAGGCACAGCCATCGCGGCCTACACCGGCGCCTCCGGCGGCCGGGAGTACCGGCTGTGGGTCGCGGCGACCGAGCACATGCGGGATGACGTGCTCCTGGTGACGCCGCCCGCTTCGACGTCCGCGAAGTTCATCCGGCGCAACACCGCGATCTACCGCGCCGGGTTCTCCCCGGCGACGGCCCAGGTGAGCGCGACGGTGAAGCTGATCGTCAACGTCGAGCCGCACCTCGCGATGAAGGCGGCTCTGCAGAAGTGGGACGGCAAGAAGTGGGTGTACCTGCGAGCCGTCCAGCTGGACAGCAAGGGCAACGCCTCCATCCCGATCCGCGCCGCGGGCCGCGGGACGACCACGAAGTACCGAATCGCCACTCCGCCGCTGAAGGTCAACGGCCTTCCGGTGGAAGTCAGCACCAGCAAGCCGTTCACGCTGACGGTGCGCTGACATGCGCAAGTACGCCGTACTCGCGGCCTCCGTTGTGCTCCTGAGTGGCGGGATGATTGCGCCGGCGTGGGCCGAGCGGCCACCGGAGCCGACCGGTGTGCAGGTCTCGTGGGCTGGGGATCAGATTCGCGTCACCTGGCTGGATCAGGGCGAGGCGAATGTCGTTTGGGGGTTTGCCGCCGGCCGCGAGACGGTGCTGGCGCGTGTGGCTGCTGCGGACGCCAACGAGGTGCTGGTTCCGGCTTCGAGTTTCCCGGCCAGCTCCAGGGCTCAGATCATGGTGGGTGCAATCGATGCTGAGGGCAACGAAAGTGCACTGCGGGGCTACAGCCGGACCTTCGACACCTTGCGGCCGGCCAGGCCCGATATGCGCCATCCGCAGATGCGGCCGGATTCCTCGGTCGAGCTGGTGTGGGCGCAAGGGACGGTCGACGACGAGAACCCCGGCGACCCCTTGGACCGGACGGACGCGACCTGGCTGAAGGCCACCGTCGCCGGACCGGGCACGGCGCAGCAGCACTACCCGATGCCGCTGGACGACAACCAGTACTTCGCAGTGCCCGCACCACCGCAGTTGTCGACGATCACGATCTCCTCCGGCAATGAGTGGGGTACGTCGGCTCAGACGGGGCCACGGGTCCGGGTCGGGATCACGCGGGTGGACGCTCCGGTCAATCCCACCAAGGTGTTCGGCGCCCACGCCGTACCCATGGCGACGGTGCATCGGTTCCTCTGTGCGTGCGCGGAGGATCTGAACCCGGAGATCGCTGGGGTCGGCGTCGACCTCCAGGCGCGACCGAACAGCTCGGCCCCGTGGCAGGTTGTCAAGTCGAACGCAGGCCCGGTCAATACGGCGATCGATCTGAGCGACGGCTTGGTCGGCAGCCGGCAGTACCGCGTCTGGGTCCCCGAGAATTCCTGGTACTCCAACGTCAACAAGCAGTACGAGGTCATGCGCCCACTGTCGACCGCCCCGAGGACCTCGCTGACGTTGTCGAACTTCGTCAAGACCGGCTTCGTTCCTTCGACCGCCCCGGTCAGCGCGACCGTGAAGCTGAACGTCGAAGCGCGGCCGCTGGTCGACAAGCTCGCCGCTCTGCAGCGCTGGGACGGCAAGCAGTGGCGTTACGTCCGCGACATCAAGCTGATCCACGGTGCCGCCTCCATCCCGATCCGCGCCGCCGGCCGCGGCACGACGACGAAGTACCGGATCTTGGTCCCCCGCATCATCTACAAGGGGCTCCCCATCGAAACCACCACCAGCAAGCCCTTCACTCTCACCGTCCGCTAGGGATCTCATGCGCAAGTTAGTTGCTCTTGGCACCACTGCCGTTCTGCTGACCGCGGGTCTTTCCACGCCGGCTTGGGCTGCGGTTCCGGATGCACCTACCGACGTGCAGGTGGCGTGGGTGGATGGGCGGGTTCGGATCAGCTGGCAGGACGTGGGCGAGGCGAATACGGTTCGGGTCGAGTATCCGGATCGGCCGCTGACGCAGGTGCTCGAGTTCACGGAAGCGGGTGCGCCGAACGAGGCGTTCGCGAACAGGTTGGTGGACGACAACCGGGTTCGGGTCACGGTGACCACGAAGAAAGACGGCGAGCAGAGTACGCCGACGCCTTCGGCGTGGTTCGACGCGCGGTGGGCGACGCACCCGGTGGTCCAGGACGCCACCCTGCTCGCGGACGGCTCGGTCGCGATGAAGTGGACCCAGCCGGCGATCGGTGTCGACCAGACGCCGAACGATCCACTGGATCGGCCGTTGTCCGACGAGTGGCTGAAGATCACCCTGACGCCCGCCAAGGGGGCTAAGGAGGAGTTCCTGCTCCCCGCCGGGGCCACGGAGTTCACCGTGCCGCCGCGACAGCGGCCGATGACTCTGCGGATGTCTTCCGGCAACGAATGGATCAGCTGGATTCCGGAAGGTCGGTGGGTTCGGGTCGGCGTCATGAGTGCCGGGATGTCCGTCCCGGCTCTGGAGTCGTACGGCCGTTACCTCGACATCATGAGCACGCTGGACTTGTTCTACTGCGACTGCGCCGAGCATGGTGAAAGCGGGATCACCGTGCAGTTGCAAGCACGGGCGAACAGTTCCGCACCGTGGAAAACCTACGGCCGCTTCGGCGCCGACACAGTGGACCCGGTCCAGACGCCGATGAGCTCGCTCGGCGGTCGGCAGTACCGCTTGTGGGTACCGGCGCAGAAGGCGCACAACGGGGACATCACCCTGAGCGCCGCGACGTCGACGGCGGCCAAGTCGTCGCGGACGGTCGCGAACATGATCATCACGCGATTCGAGCCGAGCCGCCTGCTGGTCGGCCAGACAACCAAGCTGAACGTGCGCGTGCAGCCGGCGATCGACATGACCGCCGCGTTGCAGAGCTGGAACGGGAAGCAGTGGCGTTACGTGCGGGCGGTGCCGCTGAAGAAGGGCATCGCGATCGTGCCGATCAAGGCGACCAGGCGCGGTACGACGACCTTCCGGATCGCGACGCCGCCCGTCACGGTGAGCGGGCTCCCCGTCCTTGCCACCACCAGCAAGCCCTTCACTCTCACGATCCGCTAGGAAGCCATATTCATGCGTAAGCCAGTTGCTATCGGTAGTGCCGCGCTCTTGCTGACTGCGGGTTTGGCCAGTCCTGCTTGGGCTGCGGAAGCGCCGACAGATGTGCAGGTGGCGTGGGCCGGGGACAAGGTTCGGGTCAGCTGGGCGGACAACGGGGACGCGAACGAGATCTGGACGGCGTACCCGGGGACCGGGTTGGTGCAGACGAGTGGCAGGACCGCAGTGGGTGGGGCCAATGAGCTTCTGATCGATAGGTCGAAGTTCTTCGACAAGGATCGTGTCCAGATCCGGGTCATCGCTCGGACGGCGGACGGGCAGAACGGGCCGTCGGCAACGAGTGTGGAGTTCGACAGCCGGATCCCGGTTTATCCGATCATCGAGGATGCGGATCTGCTGGCTGACGGGTCGGTGCGGCTGGGGCGGTGGACGCAGCCGGCGGTGGTGGACACGAATCCTGGTGACCCGCTCGACCGGCCGGCTTCGGACACCTACCTGGGCGCCCAAGTCGCCGTACCGGGGTTGCCGAAGGAGCGGATGGTGATTCCGGCCGGGGCAACCTCGTACACGGTGCCGCCGCGGCCGCGGCCCGCGACGATCACGTTGTACGCCGGGAACGAGTGGCGCGAGTCGTACCTGTCCAACGGTGATGGGCCGTGGCTCGAGCGCAAGGTCCAGGTGGGCACGATGGCGGCGTCGTTCGTCGTGCCGCCGATGGGTACCTACAGCGTGCAGCTCGGCATCACGACGACCTTGAAGACCAACCTGACGAACTTCAGCCCATTGGTGCAGCTGCAGGCGCGTCCGAACAGCGCGGCGCCGTGGAAGACCTACGGCCGGTACGACGGTGATGTGCGCGAGCCCTTCGATACCGGGATGGCCTCGTTGGGCGGGCGTCAGTACCGGGTGTGGGTGCTGCCGTCGAAGAAGATCGAGCAGTCGGAGATCAAGCTGACACCGGCCGCGTCGACCTCCGCCAGGTCGTCGAACACGATCGCGAAGATCTACACCCGGGGGATCGTCTCCTCGAAGGTACGTGCGGGGCGGATGGTTGGACTGAAGGTGCAGGTGCAGCCCGCGCTGGACATGAAGGCCGCGCTGCAGAAGTGGGATGGCAGGCAGTGGCGGTACGTACGCGAGCTGGCGCTGAAGGCGGGGGTTGTGAGCATCGAGTTCCGCGCCACGGCACCGGCTGGGACGACCCGGTACCGTGTGCTCACTCCGCCGGTGAAGGTGAACGGGCTCCCGGTGCTGGCGACCAGTACGTCGTACTTCACCTTGACCGTCTACTGAGTGAAATGCTGAGCGTTACCGAAACGTGAGCAAACGCCCGTTTCGATCTACGGAGAGTGACGGGCGTTAACTCAGTTCACCTGATGGCCGCCTGGTGGCACGCCGGGCGTCGTTTACGGTGCTGGAACCGTTCACCGGTCGTTTACCGACGACGGACCGGGCAGTCACCTGGTCTCCCTACCGTCTGTGGAAGTTCAGAAGTCTGATTCCCGCAGAAGGGCAACACTCTCGTGTTCGTGAATCGTCTGGTCCGCGTCGGCTCGGTCGCCGTGGCATCCCTCGGTGTGCTCGCTCTGAGCGCCTGTGGCAGTGACCCGGAGCCGTCCGGCTCCTCGAGCCCGAGCACGGGTTCGTCCTCGACCGGCGCCGAGTGCCCGCAGGGCACGCTGAACGCCGAGGGCTCGTCGGCGCAGAAGAACGCGATCGAAGAGGTCATCAGCAAGTACAACGAGTCCTGCGACAAGGTCACGGTGAACTACAACCCGACCGGGTCCGGCGCGGGCATCAAGCAGTTCAACAACGGCCAGGTCGACTTCGCCGGTTCGGACTCGGCGCTGAAGACCGAGGCCAAGGACGGCGGCGAGAGCGAGGCCGCCCAGGCCGCGAAGCGCTGCGCCACCAACCCGGCGCTCAACCTGCCGATGGTGATCGGCCCGGTCGCGATCGCCTACAACGTCGACGGGCTGCCGAAGCTCGTTCTCGACGGTGCGACCGCCGCCCAGATCTTCCAGGGGACCGTCAAGACCTGGAACGACCCGGCGATCGCCAAGCTGAACGCGGGCGTCACGCTGCCGTCGGCCCCGATCTCGGTGTTCTTCCGCTCGGACGAGTCCGGCACCACGGAGAACTTCACCAAGTACCTGAAGGCTGCCGGTGGTGCCGCCTGGAAGGGTGAGCCGGCCAAGAAGTGGACCGGCACCGGTGCGGGCAAGGAGAAGTCCGCGGGTGTCGCCGAGGGCGTCAAGAGCACCAAGAACTCGATCACGTACGTCGAGTGGTCGTACGCCGTCGACAACAAGCTCGGCGTCGCCCAGATCGACAACGGGTCGGGTGCGCCGGTCGAGCTGACCGCCGAGACCGCCGGTAAGGCGCTGGCCGCCGCGAAGCCGGCCGGTACCGGGTCCGACCTGTCGATGAAGCTGGACTACGCGACCAAGGAGGCGGGTGCCTACCCGATCATCCTGGTCACCTACGAGATCGCCTGCAGCAAGGGCCTGCCGGCCGAGAAGACCGCGCTGGTGAAGAGCTTCCTGACCTACTTCGCCGGCAAGGACGGCCAGGGCGCCCTGACCGAGCTGAACTACGCGCCGCTGCCGGAGGAGATCCGGACCAAGGTCGACGCGGCCATCCAGACGATCAGCTGATCAAGCCGATCCGCTGACGAAGAAGTTGCAGTGAGGCGAGCCCCGGCCGGTCCCGAGTTCCTCGGAGGACGGCCGGGGCTTCGCCGCGTCACCCCGCACCGCGCACAGCCCCACGACGACCCCAGGCGCTTGGAGCACCATCAATGAGTAGTCCAGACGGCACGGAACCGCCCGACCGGCCGGCGGAACCGGCCGCCTCCGGAGGAGAACCACGGATCGAGGACGTGGTCGACACCACCGGCCCGGCCGCCGTGCACTTCGAGACGTTGACCGACGAGAACGACGACGGGCGCCCCGCGGCCCCGGAGCCGGAGGAGAGCAAGAAGAAGCTCGACCTCGGCCCGGTCGGTCACCTCGGCGACCGGTTGTTCTCCGGCCTGGCGCACGGATCCGGCGGCCTGGTGGTCGTGATCGTGGCGTTCGTCGGCATCTTCCTGCTGGCGCTGGCGATCCCCTCGCTGGCCGACAACAACACCAGCTTCCTGTTCTCCCGCGTCTGGGAGCCGGGTGGCTCCGATCCCAAGTTCGGGATCGCGGCGCTGTTCTACACGACGATCATCAGCTCGATCATCGCGATGCTGATCGCGGTTCCGATCGCGATCGGCGTCGCGCTGTTCGTCACGTACTACGCGCCGCGGCGGATCGCCACCCCGGTCGCGCACGCCGTCGACCTGCTGGCCGCCGTACCGTCGATCGTGTACGGCCTGTGGGGCCTGCTGTTCTTCGCCCCGATCCTGCTGCCGGTGATCAACGGCCTGTCCGCCGCGCTCGGCTGGATCCCGTTGTTCGAGAAGCCGATCGGCGACAACGTCGGAGTGATCTTCACGATCTCGGTGGTGCTGGCGATCATGATCCTGCCGGTGGTCACCGCGATCAGCCGGGAGATCTTCGCGCAGACCCCGATCGCGCACCGCGAGGGCGCCCTGGCGCTCGGCTCCACCAAGTGGGAGATGATCCGGATGGCAGTCCTGCCGTACGGACGCTCCGGGGTGACGAGCGCCGCGATGCTCGGTCTCGGCCGGGCACTCGGTGAGACCGTCGCGGTGATGATCATCCTGACGGTGCCGAACGGCAACGACCCGTGGAACTCGTCGATCTTCGCCGGTGGCGAGACCTTCGCGTCGAAGATCGCCAACAACGCGGCCGAGTTCGACACCCCGGAGAAGACCGGCGCGTTCATCGCGGCCGGCCTGGTGCTGTTCGTCGTCACGTTCCTGGTCAACTCCGCGGCCCGCCTGATCGTCGCGCGCAGCGCGCCCGGCGCC
This sequence comes from Kribbella albertanoniae, assembly GCF_004348455.1. Lineage (GTDB taxonomy): Bacteria > Actinomycetota > Actinomycetes > Propionibacteriales > Kribbellaceae > Kribbella > Kribbella albertanoniae. The sequence continues at coordinate 17,461 of NZ_SMKA01000050.1, read as the reverse complement.
AAGCGTCCGCGCCGCAACCGCCGCGCCACCGAAGGAGCGTCAGTATGACGGCCATCGTCGAGAACAAGCCGGCGTACGACGGCAAAGAACTGGACCTGAGCGGCAAGTCCGGGGCCCGTGCCTTCAAGAACGTTCTGGCGACCGTGTTGATCGTGGCAGCGTTCGTGATCGCACTGATCCCGCTGATCTGGATCCTCTGGACCGTTGTCAGCAAGGGCTATCACCTGCTCCTGAGCGCCGACTGGTGGAGCCAGTCGCAGCGCGGTGTCACCGTCCGCCGCGAAGGCGGTGGTGCGTACCACGCGATCATGGGCACGTTGATCATGGCGCTGATCACCGCGGTGATCGCGGTCCCGATCGCAGTGCTCGGCGCGGTCTACCTGGTCGAGTACGGCAAGGGCACCAAGGCTGCCCGGGCGGTCAGCTTCATGGTCGACATCCTGACCGGTGTCCCGTCGATCGTCGCCGCCCTGTTCATCTACGCGGTCTGGATCACGATCTTCGGTTTCAACCGGGTCGGGTTCGCGGTGTCGCTCGCGCTCGTGTTGCTGATGCTGCCGGTCGTGCTGCGCTCCACCGAGGAGATGCTGAAGCTGGTCCCGGACGAGCTCCGGGAGGCGTCGTACGCGCTCGGGGTGCCGAAGTGGAAGACGATCCTGAAGGTGGTCGTGCCGACCGCGTTCGGCGGCATCGTCACCGGCGTGATGCTCGGTCTGGCCCGGGTGATGGGTGAGACCGCGCCGCTGCTGATCCTGGTCGGCTACTCCAAGAACATCAACCTGAATCCGTTCGACGGCTTCATGGGCGCACTGCCGACGATGATCAACCAGGACCGGACCGAGCTGGCGCTGCAGCCGGCCGCGGACCGGGTCTGGTCGGCCGCCCTGACGCTGATCCTGCTCGTCCTTGCCCTCAACCTGCTGGCCCGGCTGGTTGCCCGGTTCAGCACCATCAAGTCGAAATAGTCAGAGAGGTTCTGAGTCGATATGGCTAAGCGCATCGAGGTCAGCGGCCTCAACGTCTACTACGGCGATTTCAAGGCCGTCGAGGATGTGTCGATGACGATCGAGCCCCGCTCGGTCACGGCGTTCATCGGCCCGTCCGGCTGCGGCAAGTCCACCTACCTGCGGACCCTGAACCGGATGCACGAGGTGATCCCGGGGGCCCGAGTCGAGGGCAAGGTGCTGCTGGACCAGCAGGACCTGTACGCGACCGGTGTCGACCCGGTCGCCGTACGGCGGGTCGTCGGCATGGTGTTCCAGCGGCCGAACCCGTTCCCGACGATGTCGATCTTCGACAACGTCGCGAGCGGCCTGAAGCTGAACGGCGTCAAGGACCGCAAGAAGCTCACCGAGGTGGTCGAGGCGTCCCTCAAGGGCGCCAACCTGTGGAACGAGGTCAAGGACCGCCTGGACAAGCCGGGGGCCGGCCTGTCCGGTGGTCAGCAGCAGCGGCTGTGTATCGCCCGGGCGATCGCGGTCGAGCCCGAGGTGATCCTGATGGACGAGCCCTGCTCGGCCCTGGACCCGATCTCCACGCTGGCGATCGAGGACCTGATCGAGAAGCTCAAGGACAAGTTCACCGTGGTGATCGTCACGCACAACATGCAGCAGGCGGCCCGGGTCTCGGACCAGACGGCGTTCTTCAACCTGGCCGCGACCGGGAAGCCGGGCCGGCTGATCGAGATGGCTGCCACCAAGCAGATCTTCTCGAATCCGACCGAGAAGGCCACCGAGGACTACATCACCGGCCGCTTCGGCTGATCACGGAGAATCACGTACCTCCGCCTGACGGCGGGGGTACGTGACCCTGAACCCGTGGCCCAGATAGTCTGCGGGGATTCTTCGATGTCTCAGAAGGGACTGTGGTGAGCACTCCGACGCCTCCCGGCGATGACCAGAACGACCCCCAGGACACTCCTGGCCAGACTCCGGGCGGCCAGCCGGGGCAGTACGGCCAGCCTGGCTACGGCCAGCAGCAGCCTGGTTCCTACCCGGGTCAGCCCGGGCAGTACGGCCAGCAGCCGCCGCAGCAGCCCGGTTATGGGCAGCAGCAGCCCGGCTACGGCCAGCAGCCCCCGCAGCAGCCGGGCTATGGCCAGCAGCAGCCTGGCTACGGCCAGCAGCCGGGTCAGCCGGCAGCCGGTGGCTACGGCGCCTACCCGGGCGGCCAGAACGCCGGCTACGGCTACGGTGCACAGGCTGCGCCGAGCAACACCCCGATGATCCTGTCGATCATCGGCATCGTCTGCTGGTTCTGCTGCTCCCCGGCCGCGATCGGCCTGGGTCTGTTCGCGCAGAGCAAGTACCGCGAGCAGGGCCAGTCGGACACGCTGGCCAAGGTGGCCTGGATCGGCGGTATCGCCTTCCTGATCCTCGGCATCATCGGCTACGCCACCGGCCTCGTCCGTACCTGACGTTCGACGCTCTACTGTCGCCGGGTAGCACTCGCTACCCGGCGACAGTCAGTTCAGGTTGCGGGCGACGCCGTACACGATCAGCAGTGCGACAACGGCCTTGACCAGCCAGTCGACGACGCGCGGGCTCATGGTCAGCCGTGGCAGCCGGACCAGCCGCAGCGCCTCCAGCGCCCACGCCAGCACCTGGTAGCCGACGGCCAGACCGATCAGCGGTCCCAGCACCAGTACAACGGGGTTGTAGTGCCAGGCGGCGTTCAGATCGCCACGTAGTAAGGCGGCAGCCATCCGGGTCGATCCGCAGAGCGGACAGTTCAGGCCGGTGGTGGCGTGCAGAATGCACGGGATGCCGAGCCCGGTCAGCTGGTAGACACCGGCGAGGGCGAAGCCGCCGACACCGACCAGCGCGAGCCCCTGCACCCGGCGGTCCACCGGCACGACCGGTCCCGTGGGGCGAAGTACGACACCATCACTCACCGCACCACAGTAACCTGCCTTGCAGCCCGCAGTAGTGCACCAGAGAGGAATCCCAGGTGACCACCCCTCCGTCCGGCCCGTACGGCGGCCCTACGCCACCCGGTCAGCCCAACCAGTACCCGCCTGGCCAGCCCGGTGCGCAGCACCCGCCGGGGCAGCCTGGTGGGCAGCTCCAGCCGGGTGGGCACATCCAGCCGGGCTACAACCCTTATGGGCAAGGCCCTTCGGGGCAGGGCAACTACCGCTACGCGCTGCCCAGCCAGCCGGTCGGCTACACGACGCGGGTCGGCGCATCCCTGATCGACGGCTTCCTGCAGGGCATTCCGGCCGGAATCGGGCTGATCGTCACCATCGCGATGCACACCTCGGACGACGCCACGGTCCCGCTGTCGCTGGGCTTCCTGGGCACGTTCGTGATCTGGATCCTGAACCGGGTGGTCCAGCAGGGCCGCACCGGCCAGTCACTCGGCAAGAAGATCACCGGCAGCCGGATCATCAGTATCCAGACCGGTGAGCTGATCGGCTTCGGCCCGAACCTCGGCCGCGAGATCTGCGCCTACTTCTTCAACTACATCTGCTTCGTCAACCTGCTCTGGCCGTTGTGGGACGAGAAGCAGCAGACCTGGCACGACAAGATCGTCAACGACATCGTCGTCAGCACCTGAGACAGGACAGACACCACATGACTACACCGTTCCCACCTCCCGGCAGCAACGACCCGCAGTGGGGGCCGCCGCAGCCGCCGCCGTACGCGCAGCCGGCCAACGAGTGGGCCCCGCTGGCGGAGTGGCTGCCGCGAGTCGGCGCGGCGCTCGTCGACGGGCTCGTCCAGGGCCTACCGGTTGCCATCGGCTACATCTTGTTCCTGGTGAACATCTTCACCCGGGCAGACCTGGAGAACGACGCCCCGCAGGCCTGGGCCGTGATCGCGTTCCTGCTGGGGATGGCGATCAGCTTCGGTCTCTGGCTGTGGAACCGGGTGTTCCGCCAGGGCAACACCGGCCAGAGCATCGGCAAGAGCGTGCTGAAGATCCGGCTGATCGACGGTGTCTACAACCAGCCGGTCGGTCCGGGCAAGGCACTCGGCCGTGAGCTCCTCGCCTGGGTCTTCAGCTACGCCCCGCTGATCGACGTACTGTGGCCGCTCTGGGACGAGAAGAAGCAGACCCTGCACGACAAGGTGCTGAACACGTACGTCGTCATCGACACCCAGCGCTAGAGGTCAGTGCGACAGCAGGAAGCCGGCGCAGGTGACCGACCAGAGCACACTGGTGAAGCTGCCGATGATGAATCGCTCAGCGACCGCCTGTGGTGTGACGGAGGCGGGCTGGTCCGGACTGCGGAGCTCGGGGTAGCGGGCCAGCCCCTTGATCGCCAGCACGATGGCCAGCCCCTCCGGCCAGCCGGCCACCAGAGCGGCGAAGATCGCACCCCGCTCGAGTGAACCGATCAGAGCGCCGCCTCGCAGCACCTCACCGGCCTTCTGCGTCGACTGCGCCCGAGTGTTGCCTCGGTCCACCAGAGCGAGCACAGAGGTCGTCAGCGGGCCGCCACCGGTCACTGCGAGCCCTCCGGCCAGCAGGAGCAGCACATTCCACCAGCGCTCCGGCCAGGACGCCACACCGTCGCCGGCCAGCAGCACCAGGCCGACAGCGACGCCACAGGCCAGCATGACGCCGCTGAGCACGATCTCGAGCGTGGCACCTTCGGACTTCGGGATCCACGCCAGGACGGCGAACAGCAGGCCCCCGGCGGTGAGCGCCAGGACGAGTGCCGTCACGCAGCGACCTCGGCGCGGCTGAGCAGTTCGGACGCCAGCAACCGGCCACGCTGCTCCTCGGCCACTCCGGCCGCCTGAGCCCGTTGGGTCACCGCAGATTGACTGATCCCCAGTTTCACGCCGATCTCCCGTCGTGTCAGTCCCTCGGCCAGCAGGTCGGCAACGGCCCACCCGCGGTCACTGCGCCGGCGCAGCACCGACGCCATCAACCAGAGCACAGTCTCCACCTGATCGGCCAGCTGGGCGTCGGCGCCACACACATTGACATGGTGTGGGCTGAACTTCGCCTTCGTGACCGCGTCCCGGGCGAACACGAACGCGTCCCCGTTACCCGCCCTGGTACTCCGCGGGAGCGGCTCGATCACCTCGCCGATCCCGAGCCCGACGTACCAGGAGTCGCGGCGGAGCAGCTCGACGACCAGATCGATCGTTGCCTTGGCCTCCGACAACACGCCCTGTACCTCGTCGCCCGCGGTCCGCTCGAACTTGCGGATCAGTCCGGACAACCGGGGTCTGCGGTTCAGACTGTTCAGTAGCTCGGGTACGAGATCGCCGCTGATTCTGCTGCCTCGCTGATCTACCGTGAGAACGAAGAGCACTGTCCCGCACCTCCTTCCAACGGAGTTAAGGCTACAGTCTTATTCACGCTAAGTGAAGGCAAAAACCTGAATCGGTTCACCCAGTCACTCTCGGTGATCACCCCGCAGGACAGCTGATTCCCCAATTCTCCGCTCAATCCGGCCACTTCGGCATCTCGACACACGCCGCGATTTCACAGCGCGTAAGGCTGAAAAGGCCGGTTTTCGTGCGAAAAGGCCCTCCAAAACCGCTTCAGACAGCGGTTTCGGAGGGCCTGTGGGTCAGTCGGCCAACGGTAGGTAGAGCTTGCTGTCCTTGGCCTTGAAAGTCTCGGACATCTCGGTGAGGCCGGCTTCGATGGCTTCGGTCGAGGTCAGGCCGTGCTCTTCGGCGTAGGCGCGGATGTCCGCGGTGATCCGCATCGAGCAGAACTTCGGCCCGCACATCGAGCAGAAGTGTGCGGTCTTGGCCGGCTCGGCCGGCAGCGTCTCATCGTGGTAGGAGCGCGCGGTGTCAGGATCCAGCGAGAGGTTGAACTGATCCTCCCAGCGGAACTCGAACCTGGCCGTGGACAACGCGTCGTCCCAGGCCTGTGCGCCCGGATGCCCCTTGGCCAGATCGGCAGCGTGGGCAGCGATCTTGTAGGTGATCACCCCGACCTTGACGTCATCACGGTCCGGCAGACCGAGGTGCTCCTTCGGCGTGACGTAGCAGAGCATCGCCGTACCGAGCCAGCCGATCTGGGCCGCGCCGATGGCACTGGTGATGTGGTCGTAGGCCGGCGCCACATCGGTTGCCAACGGCCCCAAAGTGTAGAACGGCGCCTCCCCGCACAGCTCTTCCTCGAGCCGCACGTTCTCCGCGATCTTGTGCATGGGCACGTGTCCCGGGCCTTCGATCATCACCTGTACGTCGTGCTCCCAGGCGATCTTGGTGAGCTCCCCGAGGGTCCGCAGCTCGGCGAACTGGGCGGCGTCGTTCGCATCCGCGATACAGCCCGGGCGAAGTCCGTCGCCGAGCGAGAACGTCACGTCGTACTCACGCAGGATCTCGCACAGCTCGGCGAAATGCGTGTACAGGAAGGACTCCTGGTGATGCGCGAGGCACCACGCGGCCATGATCGACCCACCGCGCGAGACGATGCCGGTGATCCGCCGCGCGGTCAGCGGCACGTACCGCAGCAGTACGCCGGCGTGCACGGTCATGTAGTCGACGCCCTGCTCGCACTGCTCGATCACCGTCTCGCGGTAGACCTCCCAGTTCAGCGCGGCCGGGTCGCCCTTCACCTTCTCCAGCGCCTGGTAGAGCGGCACGGTGCCGATCGGGACCGGCGAGTTCCGCAGGATCCATTCCCGGGTCTCGTGGATGTTCTTGCCGGTGGACAGGTCCATCACGGTGTCCGCGCCCCAGCGGGTGGCCCAGACGAGCTTCTCGACCTCGTCCTCGATCGAGCTGCTGACGGCGGAGTTGCCGATGTTCGCGTTCACCTTCACCAGGAACTTCTTGCCGATGATGGTCGGCTCGCTCTCCGGATGCCGGCGGTTGACCGGGATGACGGCCCGGCCGCGGGCCACCTCGGACCGGACGAACTCCGGATCCATGTTCTCCCGCAGAGCGACGTACCGCATCTCTTCGGTGATGGTGCCGGCCCGCGCATGCGCGAGCTGGGTCAGGTTCGCCCGGCCGGCGATCCACTCGCGCCGCAGCGCGGGCAGACCGGTCTGTACGTCGATCTGCGCCGTCGCGTCCGTGTACGGCCCGGACGTGTCGTACAGGTCGAAGTGCTCGCCGTTGGTGAGGTGGACACGACGAGCTGGAACGCCCAGCTCGCCGCGATAGATCTTCTCGGAGCCCGAGATCGGGCCGGTGGTGACAGTCGGTTGTACGGTGCCGATGGTTGTCACTTGATGTGCTCCCTACGCCGGAATTACCCGGACAGGTTCGGCGGTCGGCGGCGCCGGAACAGGATTGTCTTCCTGACCAGCCGCCCTCTCAGCCCACTACGGTGCGAGCTCCCGCGATCTGCAGTTATCGGCAAGAGCTTAGTAGAGTTCCAGGGATGCGCGACTTTGTGTATCCACCGGTGGTCGGAATCGCCCGTACGGCGTTCAAGGTGCTGGATGTGAACTTCCAGCTCTCCGGGACCGAGAACGTGCCCCGGACCGGCGGTGCGGTGATCGCGCTGAACCACATCAGCTACGTCGACTTCGTCCTCGGCGGGTACGGCGCGGTCCCGAGCAAGCGGCTGGTCCGGTTCATGGCCAAGGAGGTTCTGTTCCGCAACCGCTGGTCCGGTCCGCTGATGCGTGGAATGCACCACATCCCGGTGGACCGCGGCGCCGGCGCAGCGTCGTACGAGCAAGCCCTGCGGCTGCTGCGCGCGGGTGAGGTGGTCGGCGTGTTCCCGGAGGCGACGATCAGCCGGTCGTTCGAGCTCAAGGAGTTCAAGTCCGGCACGGTCCGGATGGCCGCGGAGGCCGGCGTACCGGTGATTCCGCTGATCCTGTGGGGCACCCAGCGGATGTTCACCAAGGATCACCCGAAGGACTTCTCCCGGCACCGCACGATCGCCATCACGGTCGGTACGCCGATGGCCGTGAGCACGGACGACGACCCGGTCGCGGCGACCGCCGTACTGCGCTCGAAGATGGCCGAGATGCTCGACGACACCATCCGCGCCTACCCGGAGCAACCGCCCGGTGCCTGGTGGTTGCCGGCCGCGTACGGCGGCTCCGCGCCGACGCCGGAAGAGGCCGACCGGATGGATCGCGAGGAGCTGGCCCGCCGGGCGGAGCGTCGGCAAGAACCGCGTCAATAACCTCGATGCACCCTGGGCAAGGCCTTGACCTCGGCGGTCTGCGACGGTACGAAGGGCACTTGTTGCTGACATGACAGGAACCTCGGGGGTCCCTGTGTTGGGCGGGGGAAGGTTTGTGTTCGATTCACCGGAAGGACTGCGCCTGTTCGAGCCGGGGAGGCTCCAGGTCGCGCCGCACGTGGCTGAGCACCTCCCGGACGCGGGCGCCTATTTCATCGGCTGGTCCACGCGGGACCTGGACGCAGAGCGGGCGCGTGAGGTCGAGGCTGCGGTCAACGGGCGGCGCTGTGCGAACGGCTGGTTCCCGTTGGAGGTGCTGGACAGCATCGGCCACCGCGGCTACTGGCGTGGCCCGCTGACCTATCTGGCCCAGATGACCGCCGACGACGCAGCCATCTTGCAGGACTGGGCCGGCCGCGGTCTGACTGGTGAGAACCAGCGGCGTATCCAGGCGACCGTCAACCACCTGCTGCACCAGCAGGGTCACGCGGCGGCAGCCACCTGGGCTGTGGCTGTGCGCCCCCAGGCCGGTTTGGACGCGGCTGAGCTGGGCGACCGGCTGTTCACAGCCTGGGAGCAGAACCTCGACGCAGTGCGTACCAAGGACGTGGCCAAAGCAGTGCGCCGCTGGAACCGCTGAGTCCTTAGTGGAACTGCGGAATGATCAGGTAGAGCCCGTACAGCACCGCAGCTAGGCATGCTGCGAAGCACAGCGACGCCACAGCGGTGTCCAGCATCGCAGGCGGTCGCTTCTCGTCGAGAGCCACCGCACGCCGCCCCATCGCGGTCACTCCAACGGCGAACAGCACCGCCAGCCCCACTCCGAAGAGCAGGCTGACCAGCGCCACTTCACCGAGGCCGGCCCAGTCGATGTGCATCGCCCTGCTCCTCTCAGACCGACGCGGTCGCCGAGGAGGCGGCCGGGGTGCTCGGGTACTCGTTCACGTTGGCAGAGGTCACCGGCTTGCGCCGGGAGGCGGCGTACAGGCCTCCACCAGCAAGCAACGCCAGTACGGCGATCAGCGCGACCCCGAGGTTGCCGGAGTTCGCCACGCGGCCGGACAGCGCGCCGACGACCGCAGCCGCAGGCAGTGTGAACAGCCAGGCCAGTGCCATCCGGCCGGCCACCGTCCAGCGCACCTCAGCCAGCCGCTTGCCCAGACCGGCGCCCAGGATGCTGCCGGAGCAGACCTGCGTGGTGGAGAGCGGGAAGCCGAGGTGCGACGAGGCCAGGAGCACTGCGGTCGAGCTGGTCTCCGCGGCAAAGCCCTGCGGGGACTCGATCTCGGTCAGCCCCTTGCCCATCGTGCGGATGATCCGCCAGCCGCCAAGGTACGTTCCGAAGGCGATCGCCATACCGGCGGCGAAGATCACCCACAGCGGCGGCCGGGAGCCCTGCGCCAGGGTGCCTGAGGTGATCAGGACCAGCGTGATGATGCCCATCGTCTTCTGCGCGTCACCCGTGCCATGCGCCAGCGAGACCAGCGAGGCGGAGGCGATCTGACCGGCCCGGAAGCCGTCGTCAACGCTCCTCTTCCTAGCCCGCGCAGTGATCTTGTACGCCAGGTAGGTCCCCAGCAGTGCGACCACTCCGGCCACGATCGGCGCGGCAACGGCCGGGACGATGATCTTCTGCACGACGGTGCCGAAGTTGACCGCGCCACTGCCGGCCGCGATCCAGGTGGCCCCGATCAGACCACCGAACAACGCGTGCGACGAGGAGCTCGGCAGCCCGAGATACCAGGTCAGCAGGTTCCACAGGATCGCGCCCACCAGGCCACCGAAAATGATCGGGACGGTGATCTTCGCGTCGTCGACCAGTCCGCTCGAGATGGTGTGGGCGACCTCGGTGGAGATGAACGCCCCGACCAGGTTCAGTACGGCGGACAGCCCGACCGCGACCTTGGGTCTGAGCGCGCCGGTGGCGATCGAGGTCGCCATCGCGTTGGCGGTGTCGTGGAAGCCGTTGGTGAAGTCGAACACCAGCGCGGTGATGATCACCACGACGACGAGAAACGACAGATCCATCCCGATCACATCCCTCGGCGGACGAGTGTGTGGCCTCGTCCGACCGTAGGAGCGATGGATGAATTCGAAGTGAAGGGGATCTTGGGTTTACTCGAGGATCAGGTGGGCGATCGCGTAGCAGCCGGCGGCGACCAGGCCGGCGGCCGGGATGGTCAGCACCCAGGCGGTGATGATGCCCTTCGCGACACCCCAGCGGACCGCGGACAGCCGCTTGGTGGCGCCGGCGCCCATCACCGCACTCGTGATCGTGTGGGTGGTGGAGACCGGGGCGTGCAGGCCGATCGCCATCACGTACAGCACCGTGGCCGCGACCGCCTCGGAGGCGAAGCCGCGAGCCGGGTCCAGGTGGATGATCCGGCGGCCGAGGGTCCGCATGATCCGCCAGCCACCGGAGTAGGTGCCGAGCGAGATCGCGGTCGCGGCGGAGATCTTCACCCACAGCGGGATGCCGTCACCCTTGGCCACGTGACCGGTGGTGAGCAGCGCCAGGAAGATCACGCCCATCGTCTTCTGCGCGTCCTGCAGACCGTGCCCGAGCGCCATCGCGGCGGCCGACAGGGACTGCGCCAGGCGGAAGCCGCGGGTGGTCTTGCCGGGGTTCTTGCGCCGGAAGATCCAGAGGATCGCGATCATCAGCACGAACGCGCCGAGGAAGCCGATCGCCGGTGACATCACCATCGGAATGACGACCTTGTCGACGATCCCGGACCACAGGACCACACTGCTCGACGCGAGACCGGCGCCCACCAGACCGCCGATCAGGGCATGCGACGACGAGCTGGGCAGGCCGAAGTACCAGGTGATCAGGTTCCAGGTGATGGCGCCGAGCAGCGCGGAGAGCACGATCACCAGGCCGTGCTCACCGGCCGGAGTGTTGATGATCCCCTTGCCGACGGTCTCGGCGACCTCGGTCCCGAGCAGCGCTCCGACGAAGTTGCAGATCGCGGCCATCGCCAGCGCCACCCGCGGCGTCAGCGCCCGGGTCGAGATGGAGGTCGCGATCGCGTTCGCCGCGTCGTGGAAACCGTTGGTGTAGTCGAAGGCCAGCGCGATCACGACGACCGCGACGACGAGCGCGAGCTCCACGCTCAGCTCTCCTTGACGGCGATCTGCTCGACCGTGTTGGCGACGTGCTCGAACGCGTCGATGGCAGCCTCCAGCAGGTCGACCACGGTCTTCAGTTTCATCACCGTGAGGGCGTCGTACTCGCCGCTGAACAGCTTGGCGATGATCCGGCGGTGCACCGCGTCACCGGTGTTCTCCAGCCGGTTGATCTCGATCCAGTACTCGGCCAGGTCCTTCATCGTGCGCAGCCGCGGCATCGTCTCGGCGGTCAGCTGAGCGGCCCGCTGCAGCACCTCGATCTGCTCGGCCACCTCCTCCGGCAGCCAGTCCAGGTTGAAGAGGTGGACGGTGTCCACCGCCTCCTCCATGAAGTCCATGACGTCGTCGAGATCGGAGGCCAGCCGGTAGATGTCCTCGCGGTCGAACGGGGTCACGAACGTCGAGTTCACCCGGCGGATGATCGAGTGCGTGGTCTCGTCCGCGGCGTGTTCGGCGTCCTTCATCTGGACGGCGATCTGTTGACTGGCCGAGAGGCCGCTGCCGGCGGTACTGCCGAGCAGTTCGGCGAGGATGCGAGCGCCGTCCACGAGGTGGTTGGCGGACTCGGTGAAAAGGTCGTAGAACGTCGGGTCGTTCGGACGCAGACGTAACGGCACTTCAAGCTCCGGGTGAACGAGGGACAAACCGTTGATCATGCTAGGGGGAACAGCCCGCGGTTCTTGCATCCGCGGGGTCAACGTAGCGCGTCGGGGTGAACTAGTTCACTAGGAGGTGACTACCGAGTAATCAATTGGTATCAGCGCGTGATCACGGCGTACAGATCGAAGAGACCGACCACGAGGACCAGTCCGGCGGCGATCCGGAGCACCCGTTCGTGGCCGAGGGCATGGACCGCAGCACCCTGCGAATGCCGGTAAACCGCGCTCACCGCCGCCCAGCAGCCCAGCGAAAGCACCAGTACGACGACGCCGAGGCCGGTGCGGACGTCGGACGAACCGTGGCCGGAGGCAAGCAGCAGGATGCCGTTGGCGATCAGTCCGAGCGACGTCCGGCGCCAGGCGAGCAGGGTGCGCTCGGGCTGCAGGCCGGGGTCCGGTGTGCTCATCGCCACAGTTACCTCCAGAGGGCGAAAACCAGACCGACGAGTCCGGCGACAGCGATGGTTGCCGCCAGCATCAGCGGCAGTCTGGTCACCGGCAGCGGCTGCCCCCGACGCATGGCCACCATGTTCTGCTGCCACCGCCGCAGTGCGCCGAAGGTCGTGACCAGTCCGGCGCTGACCAGGATCAGTCCGATGATGCGGGCCGGCCAGCGGTCCAGTCCGAGGTCGAGAAACTGCACGGCCGAGAGGCCACCGGCATAACAGGCCAGTGATGTCCGCAGGTACGCCAGATAGGTCCGCTCGTTGGCCAGAGTGAACCGGTAGTCGGGCTCCTGCTCCTCCGGCATCAGCAGGTCACCAGACCGTGCTTCTGCTTGAGCGCGAGCACCCGCCGTACACTCTGGTCGAGCTGCGCGGCGAACTCCTTGTCCTGCTGGGCCTTCACGACCAGCGCGTTCACCATGGTCGCGGTAAGGTCCGCAGCACCGTTGATGACGATGTCGCCACCCGCTGCGATCACCCGGGTCGCGCGCTGCCCGGCCGGCACCTTCGCCACGTTCGCCGCCGCCCCGACATCGTCGGTGATCACGACGCCGCCGTACCCGAGGTTGTCGCGGATCATGCCCTGGATGACGGTCTTGGAGAACGCCGCCCGGTTCTTGGGGTCGATCTTGGTGTAGGTGACGGTGGAGACCATCAGCATCTCGCTGCCGGCCTCGATCCCGTCCGCGAACGGCTGCAGGTTGTCGTCACTACGGACCGTCACGTTGTCGAACACGTCGGCGGAGAAGTCGGTGTTGCCGCGCACTCTGCCGATTCCGGGGAAGTGCTTCACCGAGGTGATCACACCACCGGCCGTCATCCCACGGACGAAGGCCTGGACCGGCGGACTGACCTCAGCAGGCGTGTTGCCGAACTCACGGTCCAGACCGCCGATGGGCGCGTTCTGCTTCTTCAGAGACGCCGGTACGACGTCGGCCACCGGACTGAGGTTGGTGTTCACCCCGGCCTGCTTCAGCTGATTCGCCCACTGCGTGGCGCGGGCGGTGAGCTTGTCACTGGTCCACGTGCCCTGAACCGTCGCCGCCGGGATGCGGGTGAAGCCAGAGCCCTTCAGTCGCTGGACCTGGCCGCCTTCCTGATCCGCTGCCACCAGCGGCCGGATGCCGTCGACCGTGGCCGCAGTTGTCGCGGCCGCGGTCGCCGTACGGGTGTGCGCGAGGCTGCCACCTGGGCCCAGCAGTAGGACTCCGCCGGGCTTCTGCTTCTGGATGATCGACCGCTGCGCCGAGGTCATGCCGTTGGCGCCCATGCCGGTCATGATCAGCTGGGCGGCGCGCTGGCGCAGTGTGAGGCTCTCGAGCTTCGTGTCGATGCAACTGGGTGCCGACGGCGTCTCGCTCGGGGTTGCAGTTGGTTGAGCCGTGGTCTTCGGCGGCAGCGGTACTGACGACGACGGGACTGTGTCGGGTCCGGCTGTCGGCGGGGACTGGCTGTCGTTGCAACCAGCCAGCAGTAGCGCGGACAGTACGACGAGGGCCGCTGCGCGTGCCCGCATCAGCGGTCCTGATCGGTGTTCTCGGCCAGCGCCGTACAGATGTCGAACAGTTGCTCCACCTGCTCCGGGGTCAGCGCGTCAAAGATCGCACTGCGGACCTCCTCCACATGTCCGGGCGCGGAGTCCACCAGCTTCTGCCGACCGACGTCGGTGAGGATCGCCACCTGACCACGACGGTCCGACTCGATCCCTTCGCGACGCACCCAGCCGTACTGCTCAAGGCGGTTGACCGCATGCGAGAGACGGCTACGCGAACCGAGCGTCGCGATCGCGAGCTCGCTCATCCGCAGCCGGCCGTCCGGCGCATCGGACAGCCGCACCAGAATCTCGTAGTAGGTGTGCGGAATTCCGGCGTCCCGCTGCAACTGCTGCTCGATCCGGCTGTTCACCACGCGTTGGGCCGCGATGAACGCTCGCCAGGCCCGCGCCTCTTTCTCGTTCAGCCATCGGGGTTCCGCCATGCCCGCAGCGTAATCAGCAGGACTGCAACGGCACAGACCAACATGCCGAGCACCGCGAGCACTCCGATGCTCTCGTCCAGCACGAAGTAGGCCACCAGCATCGTGGTCGGCGGCACCAGATAGAGCAGACTGCTCACCCTCGTGGCGCCGGAAAGCTTGAGATTCACCAGGTACAGGCCCCAACCACCGCCTGTTGCCAGCAGCACCAACCAGAGCACAGCGCCGTAGAACCCGGGCTGATGCGGCACGCTGAGCTGCTGCGTCGAGACCGCCAACGTGACGAACAGCACTGCCGACACCATGCTCTGAACGCAGAGCGCATCGAGCGAACTCACGGCCGATTGACGGCGGCGGTCCAGGCAGGTGCCTGCCACCAGGCCGAGCAGACCCAGCAGCGGGATGAGGAAGAGCAGGGGTGAGCCGTGACCTGCACTGAGGTCGTCGGCGACGACCAGCGCCACTCCCAGTAGACCGAGAACAAGCCCGAGCCACTGACGCCGACTGACCGGCTCTCCCAGTAGTGGGCCTGCCACAGTCGCGATGAGCAGCGGCTGGAGCGACCCGATGAGTGCCGTCGCTCCTGCGGTGATGCCGTGGTCGATGCCGGTAAAGATGGCGCCGAGATAGACGAACTGGGTCAGGACCGCCATCCACACCTGGGTGATGAGGTCGCGGCGAGTCATTCGGGTGCGGCGGACGCTCAGGATCAGGGCACCGATCAGTCCAGCGAGCAGGAAGCGCCAGGCCAGCAGGTCGAACGCGTTCGTGTACCGCGTTCCCCAGCCGGCGCCGATGAAGCCGGAGCTCCAGAACACGACGAACCCGGCTCCCGCGGCCAGCGGGATCAGGCGCAGGTTCGGCGTACGGCGTACTGCCTGGGCGGTTGTCATGCTCCGAAAGTAACCACACCGGTCGGTATACTGTCAGTATGCCTGCTCAGCAGATGAGACTGCTTGTCGACCGCGGAGTGCCGGTGGCGGACCGGCTGACACCGGCCGGGACGCGGATCCTGGCGGCGGCCTCGACCCTGTTCTACGAGCAGGGCATCCGGACCGTCGGGGTGGATGCGATCGCGGCGGCGGCCGAGGTGACGAAGAAGACGCTGTACGACCGGTTCGGGTCGAAGGACCGGTTGATCGCGGCGTATCTGGAACACCGGAACCGGGTGTGGCATGAATTCCTCGACGAGCAGCTCGTTCTTCGCGCGCCTCAGACAGCCGAAGACGTGGTGCTCGCGCTGTTCGGTGCGCTGACCGACTGGCTGGCGGGGTCGCGCAACGGCTGCGGATTCATCAACGCGAGTGTCGAGCTCGCGGCGCCCGACCATCCGGCGATGCCGGTGATCGTTGGGCAGAAGCAGTGGATGCGGTCCGAGTTCGAGGCGCAGGCACGGCTGGCCGGGATGGCGGATCCAGGCGAGCTGGCTGATCGACTGCTGTTGCTCCACGAGGGCGCACTGGTCAGCTACCGGGTCGCTGCGATGACGAATGCGACCGAAGTCGCCGCCCGGGCGGCCGCCGACCTACTGGCCGGCTGGCCGCGTCTTGACGGCTAGGCGTTGCGGCGGGAGATCGTCAGACCGACCAGGCGGGACACCACCATAGCGACGTACCCGAGACCGGCCAGTTGCTCGAGCATCACCACCGAGCGACCCCAGTTGCTGATCGGTACGACGTCACTCAGGCCGGTGCTGGACAGCGTGGTGAAGCTCAGGAAGAGCAGCTCCATCCAGGTCCGATCGTTGCTGGGGGCAACCGCTGCGATGAAGCTGCCGGGGACGAGCACCTGGACGAAGACGTACAGGTAGGCGAAACCCCAGGCCACCAAGGTGAACGTGGCACCGGTCGCGTACAGCTCGTCGGTACTGACGTCGTGGTCGGACAGCATGTACCGCAGCAGGCTGTAGGCGGCGTAGAAGTAGAAGGTGGCGTGCAACACCGCAGAAACAGCCACCACCGTGGCGCTGGAGTGGTACACGTCGATGAACGAGAGGGTGACGGCCGGGATGCCCAGACCGATGCTGATCCAGGTGAGACCTGGCGTCGCACGCACGGAGAAGACAGCGAGCACCAGTACGACGATGCCGATGATCTCGAAGGCGATCCGACCACCCTGCGAGCCCTGAGTCAGCGGGTAGATCAGCACGCCGAGCAGCTGGACGACGAGCAGAACGGCGGACGGATGCCGCCGAGCCCCGCTAAACCAACTCATGGCCGGTCTTCCTCACGTGACGCGATGATCGCGGCGCGACGAGCCAGCCGGTGGCTCCGGCGGATCTCCGCCTCCCGCATCCGGCGCAGCTCTTCGTCGGTCTCCGGCACGACCTGCGGCACCTCCCGCGGCTTGCCGGCCTCGTCGACCGCGACGAACACCAGGTACGCCGACGCCACGTGCACCTCGGGCCCGACCGCGTCCCACCGGTCGGCGGTGATCCGCACGCCGACCTCCATCGAGCTCCGGCCGGTCCAGTTCACCTGGCTGCTGAAGTGCACGACGTCCCCGACCCGGACCGGAACCAGGAAGACCATCTCGTCCATCGACGCCGTCACCGCGGCCCCACCGGAGTGCCGCGCCGCGACCACACCGGCGACCGAGTCGACCAGCGTCATGATCACCCCACCGTGCACGGTACCGAGCAGGTTCGTCTCGTTCTGCGCCGTGATGTGCGACAACGACAGCCGGGTCACCGAGGTCGGCCGCGACGCCGGGATGCTGGACATCTGGTCTCTCCTTCATTCCTGAACCGGGTTCGGTCCCGGGCGGCAGAGTACCGAGCAAGTTGTCCACAGGTTCGAATTGGGCGGCTCAACTCGGGCGAATCCTCGTACTTTCTCTGTCGAGGAGGTGCCCATGACAACCACCGATACCCCCACCGACGCCTACCTGAGCCCCCTGAGCGGCGCCCAGGTCGACCGTCTCGTCACCCTCGCGCTGTCCACCTGCCGACGGCTCGGCTTCGAGCTGCAGTACCGAGCCGGCGCCCTGATGGCCATTCCCGAAACATCTGGACCGATCCTCGGCCTGACCAACCTGGCCCGGGCGATCGCCCAGCAGGATCCCGACGACTGGCCGCAGTTCGTCGACATCCACTTCACCGACCTGCTCGGCCGCCTCGACGAAGGCGTGCCCGATCCACCCGACGACCCCGCCACCCAACTGATCCAGCGTCTCGTCCCC